>JBOEFV010000041.1:0-17141 GCA_050633065.1 Bdellovibrionales bacterium | reverse complement strand
CCCTATGCCTATTTGTGAAGAGAAAACCACTCCATCTTGCCCTTTATATCAAAAGCCACTTTGTCGTGATGATGAGTACCCTGCAAAAGAAAAAGATGAACTTGGCTGCATTAAACCTATTTGTAAAATAAGAAAATATGTCTCTTGCCCAATCTATAACAAGCCTATTTGTGGAAAAGGAGAAACTCTGGCTTCTGAACTTGATGAAAACTCTTGTTCTGTACCTGTCTGTCAAAAGAAAGAGAATCTAGTTTGTCCAATTTACAACAAGCCTATTTGCCAACAAGACTCAAAACTTAAAACACGAGTTGATGATCACGGCTGCAAACATCCATACTGCAGCTAAACTTATTAAATAAAAAAGACGTTGCCGAAACAACGCCTTAAATCTTTCTCCAAAAAGAACTTTATACTCACTCTGAGGCTATACCTCTTTGTGGCACTTTAACCTCTTGTTTTGCAATCAAAGTAGAGCTTCCTAAATTACTCTGATCTTGAGCAACTCCATAAATAAAAAACCCTAAAGAAAAAAACATAATTAAAGCCGTTTTCTTCTGTTCTCTCAATTTAACTATCAACACACGTACCTCCGATTCATCGACCTAGGTCTAGTCGGAAGGCTTGATTAAAAACATAAACTTTTTTTAGCTATTTTTTTGATTTAACAGACTTTAATTTTGGACTGCCTCAATATGATCTATCGCCTCACAAACTCTTCACAAAGTCTGTATGAACCCCCTCAAAACCTCCATTAGACATAAAGAGAACAACATCATCACCTTTTAACTTAGTTCTTATAGCATCCGGAATCACAGCTATCGACTCAGGACAAACAGCATCTTTAGACAGCCCTCTAAGGTCAGCACAAAGTTTTTCAGAAGAAAAGGTATCCTTATCTGATTTTTTAGTAACAGGAGCGATTATTGAAGCGTCAGCTTCTTTAAAACTCTCCACATAATCTTTTTGAAACACATCTTTTCTAGAAGTTGCTGACCTCGGCTCAAAAACCGCAATTAGATTTTTTTGAGGGTACCTCTTCTTAAAGGACTCAAGCGTTAGGCGAACAGCACTTGGATGGTGAGCAAAATCTTCAAACACTACCAAATTCTCATTTTCAAACATTTTTTGCTGACGTCTTGCAACCCCTTTAAATGTGCTTGCTGACTCCATCACTTTCTCTAAGTCACAACCTTTAAAATCCAAAAGTGTCATCACTGATAAAAAGTTTAAAGAATTGTAGGTTCCAAACCAAGCTCCTAAAAATTCATACTCGTTATCCCCAATTTTAAAAACAACCTCTGTCCCCTCTTCACAAACTCTCTCTTCTAGAATCTGCGCATGACACTCATCTCCTAGCCCATAAGAAAGCCTCCAGTAATCTTTAGGAGTCTCTGTTAACAGTTTTTGTATGTTTTCATCATCACCATTGTAAACCAGAACGCCATCGTCAGGAATTTTTTCAAGTAAAATTCTAAAAGCGTCTAAGACTTGAGATAAGTCATCATAGATGTCTACGTGATCAAACTCTATTCCTGTTAAGATGGCATTTTTTGGAAAGTAGTGTGAAAACTTTGGAACCTTATCAAAAAAAGCCGTGTCATACTCATCTCCTTCTATGGCAAACCAATCAGATTTTCTAGCTGAAAAAGAATAATCAAAATTAGCAGGCACACCACCAATTAAATAACCCGGATGCTGCTCTAAGGTTTCTAAGGCCCAAGTCATCATTGAAGTTGTTGTTGTCTTACCATGAGTTCCACAACAGACCACAGCCTCTCTATTCTTTAAAAACAACTCCCCCAGAGTCTTAGGAAGTGATGAAAATGGAATTTTTGATGCAAGTAATGCCTGAACCTCTTCCATGTGACGACTCATAACATTCCCAACGATCACAAAATCTGGAGCCGGGTTAAGATTTTCTTTAACAAACCCTTTCATGATTGGAATTCCTAGCTTCTCTAACTGGGTAGACATTGGAGGGTAAACATTTTGGTCACTCCCTGTAACCTTATAACCCATCTCTTGTAAAATACCCGCAAGACTTCCCATTGCCGTTCCACAAATACCCATAAGGTGGACATGTGACCCTTTTGCAAGACCTTCAATTGATTCCTGCTCTCTTTCTCCAGCTCCACTCATTTTACAAACTCCTTGTAGACTAAATTCTGAATTATTGGTCTGTATTTATTAAAACTATTGTCTGCTCTATTTGGAAAAGTTCTATTTGATAAAATAACAACAAAAAGATCTTTTACTGGATCAAACCAAAAAGAAGTTCCTGTATAGCCTAAGTGTCCAATAGATTCCTTAGAGAACAACGCTCCTGCAGTCGTAGCCGACCCGCTTGGAACCATAAAGCCATTTGCCCACTCCTTATTAACTTTCTTAAAATAAGAAGGGTTCTTTTTATACTGTTCTCTTAAAGATTTCCCATATTCAAACATATTCTCAAGAGACCCAAAAAGTCCTGCCTGTGGAGCAATACCACCCATAACATGAGTGTTGTCATCAAAGACCTCTCCTTGAAGAGCTCTTTTCCTCCAGCCACAAACCTCCGTTGGAGCGTACAAACTTTTCTTATATTTAGGCTTATTTAAAATGTTATAATGAAACCCTTCTATCTTGTTCTGTGTTTCAAAAATTTCATCAAGAGGTTGTCCTTCAAGTTCTTCTACAAAAAGTCCTAAAACTAAAAACCCAAGGTCGGAATACGCAATCTCATGCTTCTTCCCTTTTTTAACACCTTTAACTTCATCCCTTAAAACTCTTTTTAGCTCCCAAGAGCGTTCATCAAGAGGAAGCTTTTTTAAAACCTTATATAGCTCCTTATATCTATCTAACCCTGAATTGTGGTTTAAAAGATCTTTTACTTTAATATTAGACATATAAAGCCACGGAAGAACCGCTGAAACTTTTGTATTCAAAAGCTCTGGATTGTTGTAAAAATAAGTCCCAAAAAAAATAGCTTTCGTCATAGACGCAAGATCATAATACTTATAAGTCTTTCCGTAAGACTCATTAAAGACAGCTTTGCCCTTATAAAGAGCGCCTACAGTCATTGAGAATTCAGAATTCTTTTTAAGATTATTATAAACATTTTCTCTAATGCTTTTTTTTAAAATAGAACTTTTAGTAGTTTTAGGCATAAGCTATATATTATTTAACAAGCTAGGCTGATCGTCTAGTATAAGCTTGGATTTTTTACCCAGCCAAAACGGATTATTTTTATGATGAACATGCCCAGCTTCCATTCCTGAAACTACTGGGAATTTTTGCTTTAACGCCCATCTCTTTAAAATCTGCCTAACAAGCTTTTCCTGGGCTTTATTTGAGTGTGAAAAGTGCCCAAAAACTACAGCCCTCACCCCCTTTAAAAAACCTGCCTGGTCTAGGTGTGTAAGCATTCTATTCACTTTATAAGCCGGCTCTTCAACCTCTTCTAAAAATAAAATATTCCCAGCACAGCCTTTATCATACTTAGTTCCCACTAAAGATAATAAGGTGGTTAGATTCCCACCAACAATCTCTGCTTGAACACTCTTTTTCACTGAAGAGTTTAGAAGTCTTAACCCTTTAAATACTTCACTAAACTTATGAGGATTATTCAGCAACACATTGATTTTACTGTTTATTTTATCCTTATTAAACTTTTGAAAAGCGGCGTTTGCATGAGGTGAGTGGACAGATGCTATTCCTAAGTTTTTATTTAGAAGATAATGAAGAGCAGTTCCATCACTAAAACCCATATATGTTTTCTTTGTTTTAAAATCTGATTCTTTGAGATATGGAAGGATTTCTTGAAGACCATAACCGCCTCTTAAAGACCAAACAACTTCACCTGGAGTGGACTTTTGAAATGCTTTTTTAAGTTCTAATACTCGAGATTCTAAATTTGAAGAACACAACAAATCCTTCTTATAAGTAACTCCTGAAACCCTGCTTAAATTAAAACCCTTCTTTAACCACCAGCTGCAAGTGCCTTTAATAACTTCTTTTTTAAGCCCAAAGCTTGATGCTATTAAAGCCACATCTTTCATCTCACACCTACTTGTTCTTTAATAAAATTTGGCTTTTAAAAGACTCCCACTCCAAGCCCTCAACGCCAATTTTTGGGACGTCTTGATTCTCATTAAAACTGTTAAAAAGCTTATCCCAAAGTATCACAGAAAAACCAAAATTGGAGTGTGTAAGTCTTAAGTCTGTACTGTGATGAATTCGGTGAAGCTCTGGAGTCATTAAAAACTTCTCGATAAACTGATTTAGAGATTCTTTAATTTTCAAATTTGAATGATTAAATAGCGCGCAGGAACTTAAGAAAACCTCAAACCACATAAAGTTTCTCAGTGAAGCCCCCAGAAGAGTTATCAGCACCCCTTTCCAAAAAGCTGAAATGAATATCTCTAGAAAGTGAAACCTTACTGCTGTAGATGTTGTCATCACCTTATCCGAGTGGTGCATTTTATGGATATTCCAAAACCAGGCCCAGCGGTGAGACGCTCTATGCTGGAGGTAAAGAGCCAAATCAAAGACTATAAACATTGCTATCAGCTCAACCCAGTTTGGAAGGTCTAGATGGTAAAAAAGCCCAACCCTTAAAACATTAGAAAACTCAAAGAAGTTCTTTCCTACTATATAGAAAAACAAAAACAGTAGGACTTGAGAAATCAGAACATGTAAAAAATTATGAGAAAATCTTTTTACTGTTTCTTTATTATCCTTTTTCAAAGGCTTTAAGGCCTGGAGTAAGATAAAAAACGCCAATAGCGCTACACATATTAAAGTTCTAAAGAAAATATCCATACGGACAGTATACCAATCTAAAGAACCTGAAATCAATAAACCAATTTTTTAAAAGTAGTCTTTCTTAGATATCTTGTACTGTGAAATCTTTCGATGAAGATAAGTCCTCTCAATACCAAGCTCCTTTGCTGCAACGGAGATCACCCCCTCATGCCTTCTTAAAGAATCTATAAGAAAAGCCTTCTCTGAGAGCTCCTTATACTCTTTTAGAGTTAACCCTGCGTAATCCAACGGCTCCTTTACATCAATAAAGCCACTGAGATCAGAGTCCACAATAAGATCATCACTTACAATACCAAGTCTCTCCACTATATTCTTAAGTTCTCTAATGTTTCCGGGCCAATCATAAGATTTTAATTTCTCAAAAACCCTGAAATCAAATTTTTTAGCTTTCATAGAGTTCTTTTTTAAAAAATCACTCATGAAATGCTCTGCCAAAACCGGTATGTCATCTTTTCTCTTCCTTAGCGGAATAGTCTCCAGCGGGAAAACATTGATTCGAAAATATAAATCCTCTCGAAACCAACCTTCTTGAATCCCCTTCTCAAGGTCCTTATTTGTCGCTGCAATCACTCTCACATCCACATTAATTATTTTTTCTGACCCAAGCTTTTGTATTTCAGAATCCTGCAAGGCCCGTAAGACTTTAGCTTGCGCAGCAAGAGACATGTCTCCAACTTCATCAAGAAAAATAGTTCCTGTATGAGCTACTTCAAAAAAACCTCTCTTACTTCGCTCAGCCCCTGTAAAAGCCCCTTTTTCATGACCAAAAAGCTCACTCTCAATTAAGTTTTCAGGAATAGCACTACAGTTAACTTTAACATAGGGACCTTTTGATCTAGCACTCTCAAGGTGAATTTTCTTAGCCAGAACTTCTTTTCCCGTCCCGCTCTCTCCTGTTATTAACACCGTGGACAATGTTCGCGCCACCTTAATAGCTTTTTTGACTAGGGCCACATAGTCTTTGTTATCTCCAAAGGCTGTAGCCCCTTTAAAAGACTGACCATTTAAAAAATCAATTTTTGTTTGAAGATTCTTAATTAAAACTGCATTCTTTATCGAATTTAAAAGCTTCTCATCTGAAAATGGCTTTTCAAGAAAATCAAAAGCCCCCATCCTCATCACGTCAGCAACCTCTGAAAGACTTGCTCCTGAAGATATAAAAATCACCGGGGTTTCCACATTCTCTTTTTTAATTTTAGAAAAAAGATCTAAACCTGTCATATCTCCAAGCCTGATATCAAAGATAAGAACATCAAATTCTTCTTTTGATATTTTCCTCATACCTGACTCAAAACTTTCAGCTAAAGAAACCGTTACCCCTTCCCTCTCAAGGTTAAGTTTAATCCCCATCCTCAAGTTTCGATCATCATCAACAAGCAATACTCGCACTTACGCATCTCCTCTTAGTGGTAAAGTGATTCTAAACTTTGCTCCATCTTTAAAAGGTAAAGCTTCAAGGTCACCACCATGCTTTAAAATTGTAACCTTAGAAATAGAAAGCCCTAACCCAGCACCGTTTTTCTCTTTTTTAGTTGTAAACTGAGGCTCAAAAATCTTTAACCTATCAACAACCTCAACTCCTTTATTCTCAACGTCTAAGAATAAGAGCCCTTTATTCAGAAATATTATGATACGTAAATCTAGTGGTTTTTCTGGGTTTGCCTCTAGTGCATTCTCTATTAAATTTTGAAAAACTTGAGAGAAAAGCTTCTTATCCACTTTTAGTAAAACACCCTTTAATAACTCAACTTTCACAGTTATCAACAACTCTTCATAGACTTCATTAAATTTTAAAGCTATTTCTTTCACAAATTCTTCGATATTCACTTCTTCAAATTGAGGTTCAGGTAAAGATGTGTAGACATTAAAAGAGTTAATTATATTCTTTAACGAGCCCACCTCTTCACTTATAACTTTATTTCCAAACTCCAAAGTTTCAAAAAACTTATCTCCATCTTTAGCATATGAAGACATTATATTCTGATTCCAAACCTCAATAGGGGCTAAAGGTTTTTTCATTTCATGGTTAATACTCTTAATCACGTTTGATATCTTTTCAAACTGACTTAAGTAACGCTCTCTCTCCTTTTTTTCTTGAAGCTCAGCATAAGTTTCATTATAAGAATTTGAGATTTTTTTTGATAAGAATGAACCTATAAAAAAAAGAATTAATGATATAACTCCAAAAACTACAAAGTAAACTTTCTTTAGAGACTGACTGACTTTTTGCATAAGACCATCTTGTTTAGCCAAAAGTAGTTTTTTTTCTTGAATCTCTTCAAATGATTTTTTGTATGTTAACTCCCTTGAAGGGTTATACTTTGAAAGTTCTTTTAAAGACTCTCCATAAGCATCTGCAAGTTGATTCACCTCAAGCTTATGAGCCATTTCATTTTGGTAAGAAAACAAGCCCTCCACCATGAAATAAGAAACTCCAAAAGGCACAACCCCGACCAGGATAAGAATTAAAATAAGGTGGGTTTTTATCTTTTTTTCCATTTATTTAACCCTCCTTAAATCAATCTCTGGAGATAAGAACTCAAATCTTTTGTCTGCTCCATATATATCCTTATCAAGCTCACCCATAACAACCCTATTAACAATACCTGTAAAAATAGTACCTGAAGAACCTGCATCAATACCCCGGCCAACAGAAGACTTTCCAACATTCTTTTCAGCAATCCATTCTTTAATTTTTTTAGATTTTTCTTTGTTGATTGGATTTAGCAAAAATACTGTTTTAAGCTTTATAGCCTCTGCTGAAAAAGCTAAACTGTTTTCAGCACTTATCTTAATAGATCTATTTTCTATATGGTTATAAACTTCAGATAGGTTCTTAAATTTAAAAGCCTTTCCTTTGCTTTTTGAAACTTCAAAGACCTCATCCCATAAATCGTATCTAACGTTAATCAAGCCACGCTCAAGAAGAAGTTCTTTTTTTCCACTAACGACAGAGATAGTGTAAAGCAGCTCTGTCTTAAGACCGCTTTTAAATGCTTTATTTAGCGTTTTTTTAGGAAGATCAATGTCTTCCATTAAAACTTTATACCCTTGATTAGTCTTTTTAACTGTTTGAGCAAAGCATAAGAAAGGTGCATTAAAGAATAATGATATCAGTAATAACTTAATCATCGCTATCACCTCTATAAAAAAGTTCTATCCTAGCTAAACCGTACTTTTTAGACCTAAGTTTAACTCCTGCTGCTACACCATAAGCTGTTCCATTAAAACCACTGTAACCGTTTATCGAAGGAGCAATATAAAATCTTGCATCTGAAATGTCTTTGTCTTTCCTATTTTTCCTAACTTGTTTTGCCATCTCTAGACCTAACCCTGAATTAAGAAACTCTTCAGAATCATCATAAGATCTCTTTTCCATAAACCCTGTTAGGTAATACTTATTCCCAATGCCCCAAGTGGTTCTCCAGTCAAAATCACTGAATGTTCCGCCACTGTAAAACCCTGGCATTGATACTCCTGAAGACCCTAAAGCTATTTTTAAATCAAATCTTGATCCACGAGTTGGAAAATAGGCATCATCTTGGGTATTAAAACCATAACCAAGAATAAAATCATTTTGTTTGTAATTACCATCAAAAGCTTTGTCATTATCATCTTCATAGTTAATTCCCAGCTTTCCATAACCTAAAGTTAAATAAGAAAATTTTCTGATTCGATAACCTAGTTCTAGACTTCCCGTAGTATAATTTGATGCTCCATATCTTCCATTATTCTTACCGTGAGAAAGATCTATTGAACCAAAAAACCTTTTGCTTCCAAATAAATTAGGGTCCGTATAGTTGATTCTTGCCCTGTTATAAGTTGCACTTCCATCATACCCATCTAGTTCATTTATATCTGTCGTATATGTAAGTGCTAACCGCTTGCCTTTTCCAAAGAGATTTCTATTTCCTAACGTGAACTGCGCTGAACCCGCAGTCCACTCTTTTTCATACTTACCAAATTGAAGACCTGTCACAGTGTAGTAAGAACTCGCCTCTTTCACTTCGATTTTAAGGTCGACCCTCCCTTTTGCAGAGCCCTTCTCTAAAGACATGTCTACTGAGTCAAAAAGCCCTAAAAGATTTAATCTAATCTTTGCATTCTTTAGCTCATCTTGCTTAACAGCCTTATTAGGCTTAAGCCTTATTTCTTTTCTTATTAAACTGCATTTTGTTTTCTTATTTCCAACACAGATGATGTCTTCTAATATTAACTGCTGTTGTTGTTCTGCTTTTTCTTCTTCTACGGCTCCGGCAAAAGCATTCATGCTTACTAAGAGCATACTTACAAATAACGTACTGAATTTCATTTTTACTCCTTTTTGAAAATTGTTGTACGTATATCTATAGGCAACCACTGTGCCAAAAAAAAATACCCCGCTTTTGTAAGTTACTATTATAATTAAGCTTTTGTTGATGCTAATTTTAGACCTGTATACTTTTGTATACAAATCAGCTTTATAAAATACAACCCTTTGTCCACACCACAGACCAAAGAGGGACCTACATGGCCCTATAGCATGAGCTTATCCTTTTAGCTCATTTAAAACCCATAAAGGGCCTATTAGTAAAAACTGTAGATCCTCAAAGAAGCTTGGCTTAGCACCTTCAATTTTATGGCCTATAAACTGACCAATCCAAGAAACAACAAAAATAACAACTGATACCTCTATTAAGTACTCCGTTTTAGATAAGTAAAAAACCCCTAAAAGCATTACACCTGCAATAACAGCCATCAATGCTGAAAAGACCTTGTCTAAACGAGTGTAGAAAATAAGTCCTCCCATATAAAAGAGAGTCGCCCAGTTTATAAAATGAAAGTTAACAAAAACAGATGGTTTTGGAATTGTCCACAAAAGGCCAAACAAAGAAAACATGATTAAAGGAACGCAAACTACATGAATTTTTCTATTGGTTTTATTTTGATGAGATTCTCCATAAGCGTCTAACCATTCATTAAGTGTTTTCATTAACCCCTCCTATTTTTAGTCTCATCCTGTAATGCGGCCCTGAACCAGGAACATCAAAAGGCTCCCCCGTTTTAACAAAACCTTTTCGCTCATAAAGTGGAAGAGCTTTCACTCTTGCATTACACCAGATTTTATAGACCTTTTCCTCTCTAGCCACTTCAATAAACTTCTCTAAAAGTTTAGTCCCAAGACCTTGTCCCCTAAGTTTTTCAGACACTGCCATGCCTCTTATACGAAACTCTTGTTCGCCATTTTCTTCTTCAGCTTCTAAAATCATTGTCCCCGTTATAAGAATATCCCCGTTAAGGTCTTTATGTATAAGGTGTATTGTTGAATCTTCTTTATCCTGAGCATATACAACTCTATCACGAGGCCCTCCAGGATGAAGAACCTCTTGCCTTAGTTCAATAATTTTTTCTAAATCTGATTCTAAAGACTGAACCAAACTCATTACTTACTAACCTTTGTAGGATAGTCTCCTGTAAAGCATGCTGAACAATAATCCCATGACTGCATACTCTCACCCTCAGAAACTGCTGAAACCAGGCCGTCTTCAGATAAATATGCTAATGAATCAGCACCAATGTACTCCTGTATCTCTTTAATAGATTTACTAGAAGCTATGAGTTGTTCTTTTTCAGGAGTGTCCACACCATAATAACATGGCCCTGTTGTTGGAGGAGCTGACACTCGAAAATGAACTTCTTTAGCTCCCGCTTGGCGGACTAAATCAATAATTTTTTTACTCGTTGTTCCTCTAACAATTGAGTCATCAACTAAAACAACTCTTTTACCCTCAAGAATAAGTTTTTGCGGGTTAAGTTTGATTTTAACACCTACGTTTCTGATAGCTTGAGTTGGTTGAATAAAAGTTCTTCCGATATAGTGGTTTCTAATGATTCCCATTTCAAAAGGAATACCTGAAGCCTCTGAAAAACCCAGTGCCGCAGGAACTCCCGAATCTGGAACTGGAACAATCACATCAGCCTTCACTTCAGATTCTTTAGCTAAGACTCTCCCCATGTTCTTTCTCACAGAATAAACATGCTTTCCAAAAACTTTTGAGTCAGGACGGGCAAAATAAACATGCTCAAAAACACAATGCTTAAGCTTTTCTTCTTTTTCAGCAAAGAAAGTAGACTCTAAACCTTTATCAGAAATTTTTAAAATCTCCCCTGGCTCAATAGCTCTAATAAACTCAGCCCCAATAAGATCAAATGCACAGGTCTCTGAGGCCACTACATAAGACTCACCACCATCAAACTTTCTTTTGCCCAAAACAAGTGGCCTAAAGCCCTTAGGGTCTCTAATCACATAAAGAGCGCTTTTGTTTAAAAGAACCATTGAAAAAGCACCATCTAACTTCTTAGCTGAGTCCATCAAACATGTTTGAAGGTCATCACTTGGATGCCTAGCTAAAAGATGAAGCAGGCATTCTGTATCACTTGTGCCTTGAAAAATAGACCCTTCTTTTTTTAAGGTCTCTCTAAGCTCTCCAGAGTTTACAAGGTTTCCGTTATGAGCAATTGCTAAAGGCCCATTGAACAACTGAGCGGTTAAAGGCTGAGCGTTGTTTAAAAGGTTTCTGCCTGTTGTTGAATACCTTACATGTCCAACTGCAGCCTCACCTTTTAAACGATTTAAATTTTCTTCTTTAAAAACATCCCCAACAAGGCCCATTCCTCTATCAATGACATGGTGACCATCTTTATCTAAAGACACTATGCCTGCAGATTCTTGCCCTCTGTGTTGTTGAGCATACAGCCCCATAAAAGCAATTCTTGAAGCTTCTGGGTCCCCCCATGTTCCAAAAACAGCACACTCTTCTCTCCAAGAGCCACCTATTGCATCAAGCTCTCCAGTCTTTAAATCACTACTAGTTTCCAAGATGCTTCTCCCAACCGGATTTTCCAAGTTTATTTCTTTCTGAATAAGAAAGTTTCTTACCTAAATACTCAAAGGCTCCACTTTCATTTGTTTCACCAAGTTCAACCACTTTAAACTTAGACTCAGGAAGGTTAAATGATTTATCCACTTCTAAAATAACCTGGTAAAGCTTTTCAGTTCTTAACAGTTCTTCTGTCACACTAGAGCTAAGCTTAACCCCAACATCTTCGCTCAACATTTGAGATAAAGCATACTGTGGTCCAAACTTACTCACTAATTTACTAGATTTTACATCTCCGTTTAAAGCTAGCTTATAAAGGTAGTCACAAAAGTCTTTAACTAAAGAGATGTCTAAATCACCCTCACCCCAAGCCTTTTGATCTTTTAAATCTCCAGAGTAGCCAGACCAAGAAAAGTCACCACACTCAAGCATAACAAGTTTAGATCCTGATTCTGCAAACTGAGAACTTGGAAGTCTATTGTCAGCGTCTGTAAGCTTTTGATCTCTTAAACCAACAACACAAGTGGCCGGAGTTGATGTGATGTTCTCCCCTTCAGTTTCATTATATAAACTTACGTTTCCTGAAATGATTGGAGCTTTAAAGGCCTCACAAGCTTCACTCATAGCACTTAAACTGTTTGTGAACTCACTCATGATATTTTCTTTTTGAGGGTTACCAAAATTTAAACAGTCAGTAACAGCCCAAGGTTTAAAACCTTTTAAAGACAACTGAATTGCAGGACTTAAAATAGAGTCTTTTCCACCAAGTATAGGAGAAAGATCCATTAATAAAGATCTGCAACCTAAAACCATCCCTAAAGGCCTACCACTTTCAGGAAGTCTCACAATACCAATAGGGTTTGAACAATCAGATATCGTTTTCGCCCCTACTCTTTGATCATACTGATCATAAATCCAATTCCTTGAACAGCCTTGAAGTGATGAATACACCTCTTCCAGCTCTAAAAGAGCAGCCTCACCTTTGACAGATTTCCACTCAAGTTTGTGATGAGGCCTATCATATCTTGGAGCTCTTTCTACAATATCAAAAGGATTGATTTCACAAACCAGTTCATTCTTCCAAAAAATTCTAATTTCTTTTTCTTTTCTAACTTCACCGATCTCTACAGCATCAAGTCCCCATTTAGAAAAGATCTTTTTAACCTCTGCCACATTAGCTTCAGGGACAGCCATAAGCATACGCTCTTGGCTCTCAGACAATAAAATCTCTTCAGGATTCATTGTTTGATCTCTTAAAGGAACTTTTGAAAGGTCTAAGTCTAAACCCAAACCTCCACCAACTGACATCTCAAAGCTTGAACTCGTGATCCCTGCAGCACCCATATCTTGTACAGACTCAGCCAGTCCTTTTTTCATCACTTCAAGACAACTCTCAATCAAACACTTTTCATAAAATGGGTCACCAATTTGAATAGTGGGTCTTTTAGACTCACTACCTTCATCAAAAGACTCACTGGCCATCGAAGCTCCGTGAACACCATCTTTTCCAGTCTTAGCTCCAACATAAACAACTTTGTTACCTGGTGTTCTAATCTTAGAAGATACAATCTTATCATCCTTACCGTAGTAACCTAGAGCAAAAGCATTTACTAAGTTGTTAGTATTATAAGTTTTATTAAACTCAGTTTGGCCTGAGATATTTGGCACTCCTACACAGTTTCCATAAAATGATATTCCTGAAACAACACCCTCAACAAGTGTTTGCAGTCTATCAGAACCTGTCTCACCAAAGCAAAGATAATTAGCTAGAGCAATTGGCCTTGCCCCCATAGTAAAGATATCTCTCAAGATTCCGCCAACACCCGTTGCAGCTCCTTGAAAAGGCTCAATAAAGCTTGGGTGATTGTGACTCTCCATTTTAAAAGCCACTCTCTCACCTTGTCCTAGATCAACCACCCCGGCATTTTCACCATCTTCAGAAACAATGATCTCTGATTTATTATATAAATTCTTTAAGTGGTTCTTAGAGCTTTTATAACTACAGTGCTCACTCCATAAAGCTGAAAACAAAGCCCACTCAATTTGTGTCGGCTCTCTTTCTCCACCTTCAACGCCATCTTTTTCACCTAAGATGCCACAAGCCATTGAGTACTCTTCTTTACTTAAACCGTAGTGTTTTAACTTCTCTCCTAAAGTCATCGCCTTACTCATAAGAACTTCTCCAATAATGCTTTTCCTTGATCTCCACCCATCCATTTAGCAACAGCTCTTTCAGGGTGAGGCATTAAACCTGCAACATTTTTCTCTTTATTTAAAACACCAGCTATATCTGAAACTGACCCATTAGGATTATCTTCATACTTTAGCCAGATTTGATCATTCTCTATTAAGCCCTTAAACCCATCTGCTGAGATATAAAATCTTCCTTCTCCGTGAGCTATTGGCATTGTGTAATTACCCTTAAGCCCCCAAGCGCTGTCTTCAGATACCGCTTTTAAAGTAGACCACTGATCAATAAAGCTTATTTTCTCATTTCTCATTAAAACACCAGGAAGAAGGCCTCTTTCACAAAGAACTTGAAAGCCATTACAAATTCCTAAAATCTTTCCGCCTTTTTTAGAGAAAGCTTCTACGGAATCCATCACCGGCATCTTAGAAGCTAAAGCCCCGCATCTTAGGTAATCACCATAAGAAAATCCACCTGGAATAACCACTCCATCAATGGAGTCAGCATCAAAGCTTTCTTCATACCAAAGCCACACAGGCTCTAAACCATCAATTCCGGCTATCGCATCAAAGATATCTTGATCACAATTTGTTCCTAAAAATCTAACAACACCAATTTTTTTCATTCTATATCTCCTGCTGTATGCTCAGCAAAAATAAAGAAGCAACTAAGCTTCAGTAATTGATATCTCTTCAACTAAAGGGTTGTATAAAACATACTCAGCCATCTTCATAAGATCTTCTTTTGTAGAAGCTGTTTCTATCTCAATATACTTACCAACCTTACACTCATCTAAAGAAAATCCTGCTTTAGAAAGCACAAGCTCAGTAGCTCTACCTTGAGAATCTAGCACGTCTTTTTTTGGCATAACTTTAATTCCGTATTTCGTTGTTACTTTACTCACGATACAACCACCTTTTCTAATTTTTCTAAAATAACTTGATATGATTCAGACACTTTCCCCATATCTTGTCTAAAACGATCCTTATCTAAAACTTCACCGGTCTCTAAATCCCACAGTCTGCAAGAGTCAGGAGAAATTTCATCAGCTAATAAAAGTGCTCCATTTTGGTCTAACCCAAACTCAATTTTAAAATCAACAAGATCAACACCTGCTTGAGCAAACAAGTCTTTTAAAAGACCGTTTATTTTTAAAGCCTCGGTTTTTAATTTTTCATAGTTTTCATCACGACAAAGATTCATAGCCCTAACATGTTCATAAGTAAGAAGCGGGTCTCCTAGCTCATCTTTTTTATAAAAAACTTCAAACATTGGGTTATTAAATTCAAAACCTTTTTCAATACCCAGACGCTTTGAAATCGATCCGGCAGCTTTGTTTCTAATCACCACTTCTAAAGGGATGATCTCAACTTTTTTAACAAAAAGCTCTGTATCAGAAATCTGCTCAATCAAGTGTGTTTTAATTCCATTCTTAATAAGATGTGAAAAAACCAACTGACTTATTTTAAGATTCGTTTTCCCTTTGCCATCAAAAGAACCTTTTTTCTCGGCGTTAAATGCTGTCAGATCATCTTTAAATTCAACTAAGACAACTTGATCATTATTAGTTGAATAAAGTCTCTTTGCTTTTCCTTCGTATATAAATTCTTTTTTCTCAAAAGACATATTTACAATCCTTTTATCAAAACTCTTAAGTGAGTTTTTTAGCCTTTGGCAGCACCCTGTTAATTACTTTTTTAATGTTTCTTACATGTCTTTTACCTGAAAAAAGCTCCTCTAAGCTCTTCTTAGACACTCTTTTAGAAATTTCTTTATGATTTAAAATAGCATCTTGATACAATTCACCTTCTTTAAGGGCGTGAGCAGCACCTTGAACCCACTCATAAGCTTGCTCCCTTTTAACCCCTGCATCCACAAGATCTAAAAGAATATGAGATGAATAAATTTGTCCACCTAATAAATTTAGGTTTTTAAGCATTCTCTCTTTATCCACATAAAGGTTCTTTAAAACTCTATTAAGTCTAGTTAGGCCATAATGAAGAATGATGAGAGCGTCTGGAAAGATCACTCTTTCAACAGATGAGTGAGAGATGTCTCTTTCATGCCACAAGGCTACATTTTGCTCTGCTGCTAAACTGTAAGATCTCACAAGCCTTGAAACTCCTGTTAAATTCTCTGCACTGATAGGGTTTTTCTTATGAGGCATAGCACTTGAACCTTTCTGGCCTTTTGAAAAACCTTCGATCACTTCAGAAACCTCTGTTCTTTGAAGATGTCTAAGTTCTACTGAAAAACGCTCCATAAAAGCTGCTGTTAATGACAAAGCCTGCATTAAGTATGCATGCCTATCTCTTGGAATAACTTGTGTTGCAATATCTTCAGTTTTTAACTTCAACTGTCTGCAAACATCTTTTTCAATTTTAGGAGAAAGAAAAGAGTACGTCCCTACAGCCCCAGAGATTTGACCAACAGAACATTCATCAAACGCCTTATTTAGCCTTTCTTTATTTCTGTAAAGCTCGGCAAGAAAACCAGCCACTTTAAAACCAAAAGTTGTAGGCTCAGCATGTATACCGTGAGTTCTACCAACACATAAAGTTCCATGATGTTTTTTAATTAAAGAAATCATTGTTTTCTCTAATTCATTTAAAGCTTTTAACAATACATCTTTAGATTCTTTAATCTGAACCGCCAGCCCTGTATCAATTACATCTGATGATGTTAGACCATAATGAATGTATTTTCCAGAAGCTCCAACATTTTCAGCCAGGTTTGAAACAAAGGCTATAACATCATGCTTTGTTACAGCTTCAATTTCTTTAATACGCTCAATTTTAAACTTTGATTTCTTCTTAATGTCTAAAGCAGCTTTTGCAGGGATCAGCTTATGCTTTGCTTGAGCCTCAGCAACTGCAACCTCTACTTTTCTTAAAGCCTCCCACTTGTTCTCTTCACTCCACACTTTCGTCATCTCTGGACGGCTATAACGAGAAATCATCTACTCTGCTCCTTTATCATAAATATTCTGTGCTAAATTATATTGGTACTTATACATCAAATCCATACTGTAACCCTTCCATTCAACAGGCGAGTTCCAAATATAGTTCGTGTCATTCATTCCTTCTTTTTCTGTACCCACTGGAAATAATGTTTTTAAAGCACCCTCAAGGTTCTCACTTTGTTGAGGTGCGAACTCTATAAATCTAAATTTATCTCTTAAAAAGTCATGAGCTTTTGTAATTGAGTCTTCTTTAACTTCTTCACCGTAAACTTCTTCTAAAGTCCAAACATCAATATAGTTCTCCTGTCTTCCTTTGATTAAGATGACA
>JBOEFV010000040.1:0-62734 GCA_050633065.1 Bdellovibrionales bacterium | reverse complement strand
AATTTTGTCTTTATTGCAATGGTCAACCTCCCCGGGGAGACCGAGCCCTACTTTTAAAACAATTTGGTTGCTCTTTGAAGTGGGGAGATAAAGGTATGCAATCTTGCCACTTTCATCTAATAAAATATCTTTGCCGTGATAGATGGTGTGTAAGCCATCTTTGTTTAAGGATCTGAATAAGACTTTACCGTCAACCATTGAAGGGCGAGACATAGCACGTGTGTTGCTAAAATCTTTGGGAGAGGTGAGCTGAATTAAAGCGCCATCTTTGTTAAGTTCATAAATGCCCTCTGTTCCGCCTCTATAGTTTCTTGCAAAAATAGAGGTCTGATTGCTTGTTAAAAACAGTTCACTGATTGAGATGTCATTTTCAAAAGGCTTTGAAAATGAAGGGGTTTCATTTTGGATGTGCATCATTGCAGGGTGAAGTCTTTCATCTCCAAAAAGTGAGAGGTATTTAGTGGAGATTCCCTGGTTGTTACAAGCGGGAGATGTGCTGGGCATTTTGGACCAGTCTGGAAGTATGTGTGGGCTGTGTTTATCGGCCCTTATGATTAGTTCAGGGTTTTTGGCAAAACTAAAGGAGCTTAAAAGTAGGAAAAATATTGTGTATTTCATAACCATCATTATAGTCTGTAGAGAAGGATAAAGGTAAGGGTGTAGAGTGTTTATGGACTTTTTGATGTTTAAAGATAGTGTGGAGCAGAACAGAGTTCACAGGCTTGGGGACGGGCCGGAGATAGACTTTGATGTGCTTGAACCTACGTATTTACTGAAAACATCTGGAAGCTCTAGTCAAAAGTCATACTTACATAGACTTTCTGATATTAAAAAATCTGTAGACTCTTTTTTAAAGGTCTTTCCCTTAGTCTTAGAGGACCGCTGGGGCGTTTGTCTTTCAACGAATCATGTTGCTGGGTTTTCAATTCTGGCCAGGTCGTACTTTGGAAAGCTTAAAGACCCACATCAATTTATATGGTCTGTAGATTCTATTGAAGATGAAATAAAAAAAAATGATCTAACGGTTTTATCTTTAGTTCCAACTCAAATTTTTGATTTGGTTTCAAAAAAGATCAAAGCCCCTTTATGCATAAAATATATTTTTGTTGGTGGGGCGTATATTTCTCCCTCTTTATTTAAGGGGGCTAAGGACCTTGGATGGCCTCTTGTTGGCTGTTATGGCTCCACTGAAACCTTTGCGCAGATGTCATACTCAAAAGATGGCAGCAGCTTGCAGGCTTTTCCAGGTTGGGAGTTTTCTCTAGGAAAAGATGATGAAATTTTACTTAAAGGACCTGGTTTGTACTGGGCTGAGCTTGAAGAAGAAAAGCGTCTTATAAAAAGAGTAGAAGAGAAATTTGCCACAGGGGACAGGGGAAGTGTTGAAGGCGAGAGCTTTAAGGTTTTAGGGAAGCTTTCAGGAAAAATTAAGGTAAAGGGTTCTTATTTTGACTTTAATAAATTTAAAGAAGGTTTTTTGGCAAAGCTTTTGAATGAAGGTCTTGATTTAAGTGACTGCTTTCCTGTTGCATTAGAAGAGGAAAGAAATGGTGCTGGAATATATGTAGTCACAACTAAATCCTTTAAGGAGCTTGATAAGCTCCTTAAAGAAGAGACTCTTTTTAGAGGAGCTTTTAGGATTGAGACTGATGTCTTTTCTGAAATTGGAAAGCCTAATAAAACTAAGCTTGAAGATGTCCTTCTAAGGAGAGTCGTATCTCTTTAGGAATTGAAGTTTTTGTACGCTTTTGAAAATCAACAAAAGCATGGGTTATGTCTGTAAAAGCATGACATTTTTCATCTGTTCCCATTTCAAAATGAAATGTGACAGAGCTGTCACCAATTCGTTTCACCCAAAGTTTAGCTTTGTATACGCCTCCAAAGACAAGAGGGTGGTCGTACTGAACTGTAGCTCCTCTAACGGGGGCGCCTGTTGTTTGCATGAACCAAGTGTTCCAATCAATGCCCATATTAGGAAGCTGTTCTTCTAAAAACATATGATAAATTTCAAAAAAAGATCCAAAAAACATAATGCGAGCAGCATCACACAGATGAAAAGGAACTCTGATTTCTTTTGTAAGCATTTAAATACCTCTTTTTGAGTTATTCTATGATTAAGTTAAAGAGAGGACAAGTTTGATTTTAGTTCCTCAAAGGTCATCGGTGGGTATAGGTCTTCATCCATGCTCCCATCAGTATCAAAGCGGTGATAGAGGTTTGCGGGTTTAATTTGAAATAGGTAGTTATTCATAAGTTCTTCTTGTGGCCACATTTTTTGAAAATAGGTAGGATGGCTTTCAAGTTTTGGGCTGTTTGTGTAATCAAGGTCTAATATAAGGCCTGATACATATAAGACGGCGTGAAAGCTCCATCTTTGGTTTTTAATAGTTTTGTCGCTAGAGTGAAGCCTATGAGCTGTTGGGGTTATGGGCTGATAAGGTACATACTTATGAAAGATGTGAATAATGAAAGCTGCGTTTTTTTCTTTTTCTGTTAATCTAGAGCGCAGCCTGAGCATATTGTCAGAGCATGCTAAAGAAACATAGTCTGTGTTCCATGCATCGGTTAATGAGGCTAAAAGTGATTCATCAGCATTAGCGCTAAAGCTAGTTACAGTAAAAGACAGTAGTATGAAAAAATACCTAATGAGAGCCCCCTCTTATAAGCCAAGCCTAGTGCCTTAAAGTGCCTTTTGTATATAGGCTTAAGGTTTTTTAAGTGGATGTGGGGAGTAAGAGTATATGTCAGTAAGTGCTTAAAACTAAGGATTTTGAGCTCATATCTCATTGACTTAGAATTGGGGTACTTGTTTAGTTAGTTTATGATTTTAGACCGCAGTTTAGCACCAAATGACATCCCTCCTTATCTTAAAAAGATGAAGGAAATGTATGAGGATTTATTCTCAGGAGGAAAGGGCTATCGTGGTGCTTTAGTGCACTCCATTTCTATGGACTTAGGCTTATCTGAAGAAAATGCGGTCTTACTGTCGACCTGTATTGAGTACATTCATAACTCTTCTCTTTTGCATGATGATTTTGTTGATGACGCTGAGCTTAGGCGCGGAAAAACCACTGCATGGAAAAAATATGGCGGAGGCTATGCTATTTTAGGTGGGGACTACTTACTTGCTAAGGTTATTAAAAACCTTTGTTCCTGTGATTCTGTCAAACTTATTGATTACACAAGTGGTGCAATTCTAGCTTTGGTTGAAGGTGAGTGGTTACAAGATGCATGTCACAATAGAGGTGATGTGAGTAAAGAAGAGATGGCTCAAGTGCACGCACTAAAAACATCGGCTTTATTTTCATGGTGTTTTAAGGCCCCAGCACTTTTAATGGATTCAAGTGTGTCAGAAGAAGACCTTAGAGATTTTCATAGAATAGGGGACTTGTTGGGTTCATTGCTTCAAAGAAGTGATGACCTACTTGATTACAACATTCGAAATGGTGAAGGGAAGGCTTACTTTAAAGACCTTCCTTCTGGTTACTTTAATTTATTTACGATCTGTCTTTTAGAGGGTGTTGACGCTAAAGCCAAGCTTGAGGCGTTTAAGTGTAAAAGTATTGAAGAATTAGTATCAAAGTTTGATCTAAATATAGATAAAACACTTAAAAGTTTTGATGAAGAGAGTGAAGGAATGATTAAGGCTGTGAGAAGTCTTATTGATGAGAATAAATTCTTTTCAAACGAGTTTAAAGAAGAGTTAAAAGAAGCCACTAGTAAAATATACTGGAGATCTGAGGCTTGAGTTTAATCCTTGATCCGTCTTTAGAGTCATATCCATTATGGCAGGGCTTAAGAGAGCAAATACAAAAATCTAAATATCTTGTTAAGACTGATGTTGAAATGCGCCTTTTATATGAGGAGGGGATTTTGAAATTAACCTCTAAGAAGTTTCCGAATGTTTATTGTGATTTTTTAAGTGAGAAGTACTTAAAGGAAGTAAGGCAAAGCTTTGGAAGGTCTGAGGGGGTATTTTCTTTTTTAAGACCTGTATCAAAGAATCAAAAAATCAAAATTTGTGACCTTACAGTTGGAATGGGCAAAGACCTTTTTAAGTTTGTTTTAGCAGGGCATGATGTTGTGGGGTTTGAAAGAAACCCGGTATTCTATCATATGGTGCTTAATGGGATTGAGCGGTTTCACGTTTCAAAAAAAGTGGAAGAGCTAAGGCGGCTTTTTAAAGTAGAAGACTTTAAGGTGAATTTAAAGCTTGGTGAGGCCGACTGTGGAGGTGAGGAGTACGATCTTTCTTACTTTGATCCTATGTTTTCGGATGATTCAAAAAAAGCAGCTCCTAAGAAAGGAATGCAGGCTTTAAAAGCCTTATCGTCAGCTTCTTTAGAAGAAGATAAAATTGAAACAATCAGGCTTTGGAAAAAGAATTCTAAGCATTTTGTTTATAAATGTTCAGGCAGAACAAAAGACCTCCCCTTTGAAATTTCAAAAGAGATTAAGGGAAAAGGTTTCTCGTATCTAATCTTATGAGAAATGCAAAGCTAATAATTTCATTTAACTTTTTATGGATGTTTATTCCTGTCATATCGATACTTGTTCCTTTTATGACAAGTCTTGGAATATCAATGACAGATTTCTTTTTGCTCCAATCATTTTTTGGAGTTGTTGTTGTGGTAATGGAAGTGCCGTCAGGTTATGTGGCAGATCTTTTTGGAAGAAAAAAAGCACTAGTCATAGGTGCTTTAATGAGTGGTTTAAGTTTTATAGCGCTTTATTTCGCCACAAAGCTTTGGCATCTTTATATTCATGAATTCTTTATAGCAGTGTCAATTTCACTAATCAGTGGTGCTGACTACGCTCTTTTATTTGATTCAATAAAAGATAAAATCAAAGAAACGGATAGAAGTGTTCAGGCAAAATGGACCTCCCGCTTTATGGCGGCAAGTTTTATTGGAGAAGCTTTTGCGGCCCTAATTGGCGGAGCTTTAAGTTTTTTCAGCATGAGTTATGTGTTGCTCGCAACCCTTATAGTGGGTTGGTTCCCTTTAGTGGTGTCCTTTTTTCTTGAAGAAGTTAAAGTGCAAAAAATGGATAAAAAAGCTCATAAAGAAAACTTTAGAGTTGTTTTAAAACACTTGTTTATGGACTCCTCTTTTTTAAGACTTTTAGTGGTTAATTTTGTGATTTGGTCGTTATCAACAATGTGTGTGGTTTGGCTTATTCAAAAGTACTGGGAAGAAAACAATCTTCCTTTGATGTGGTTTGGTGTTTTGTGGGCTGGGTACTCAGTAGTAGGGGCTGTTTCAAACTATTTCTCTCATGGTCTTGAGAACAGGTTAGGGACAAAGGTATTATTAATAATCTGCGCCTTATTCGTTGCAGTCTCTTATCTGGTCATTCCTCATGTGGGGTTTGTTGTAGGCACATTAGTGATTTCTCTTTTTTACGTGGCAAGAGGGGTGTTCCAGCCACTATTTAAAGAGGGTTTTAACCATAGGTTAAAAGAAGAGTTCAGGGCTACGGCTAATTCAATTTACTCACTAGTGTTTAGATTGGCTTTTGTAGTGATAGGGCCTCTTCTAGGTCTGTATGTCGATAACTTTGAGTTACTAGGTCTTTTTACTTTACTTGGAACAGTGTTTTTAGGATTTGCAGTTTTTGTGCTCCTTCCATTTTTGAATATGGAAGAGGTATAAAAAAAGCCTTTTCTTATTGAAAAGGCTTTAGTTTTTACCCGAATGAGTGGGATGGCTTAGCAGTCATAATACATTTGAAACTCAAATGGTGTTGGGCGAAGTTGCAGTTCTCTAACTTCCTCTTCCCATTTGTAGTTCAGCCAGCCTTCAAGAAGGTCTTCATCAAAAACATTTCCTTTTTTAAGAAAGTCCATGTCAGTTTCTAAAGCCTTTAATGCTTCATCTAAACTTGCTGGAACAGACTTAATGCCTTTTGCGATTTTTGCAGGAAGTCCGTAGATGTCTTTATCTAGTGGCTCACCTGGTTCAACCTTGTTCTCAATTCCATCAATTCCAGCCATTAATAAAGCTGCAAAAGCTAGGTAAGGGTTTGCACTTGCATCAGGAGTTCTAAACTCAATACGCTTTGCACTTGGGCTGTCTCCTGAGTTTGGAATTCTGATTGCTGCAGATCTGTTTTTATAAGAGTAAGCAAGCTTAATAGGAGCTTCAAAACCAGGAACTAAACGCTTATAAGAGTTTGTTGTAGGGTTTGTGAAAGCACATAAAGCTGGAGCATGTTTAATGATCCCGCCAATGAAGTAAAGTGCTTCTTGAGAAAGACCTGCGTACTTATCTCCTGCAAAAAGAGTTTTTCCGTTTTTCCATAAAGAGATGTGAGTGTGCATTCCAGATCCGTTGTCATTAAAAATAGGCTTTGGCATGAACGTAGCTGTCTTTCCATTTCTAAAAGCTACGTTTTTAATGATGTATTTAAACATCATCATTTTGTCAGCCATAGGTAGAATTGAATCAAACTTGATGTTGATCTCACCTTGTCCAGCTGTTGCAACTTCGTGGTGATGCCTTTCAACTTCCATCCCAGCAGCTTCAAGCTCTAGAGACATTTCTGTTCTTAGATCGTGATGAGAGTCTGTAGGCATTGCTGGAAAGTAGCCACCTTTCATTCTAGGCTTGTGACCTAAGTTTGAACCGTTTTCATCACGGCCAGTGTTCCAAGCGGCTTCATCTGAATCAACTGCGTAAAATGCAGAGCCTTCAGTTTGTTCATAACGAACGTCATCAAAAACAAAGAACTCAGCTTCAGGGCCGAAAAAAGCATCATCAGCAATTCCGGTAGCTTTTAAGTAGTTAAGGGCTTTTTTGATCACCTGACGGGGGTCTCTGTTATAAGGCTCAAAAGTATCAGGGTTTACGATGTCGCAAACTACAGAAAGGGTTTGAACTTCTGTGAAGGGATCAAGTTGAGCCGTTGAAAGATCTGGGAGCATTTTCATGTCAGAATCATGAATTGATTTCCATCCTCTGATGGAGCTTCCATCAAAGTTAAAGCCTTCAGCTAAGGACTCTTCTGAGATCTGAGACATAGGAATGGTTAGATGCTGCCAAGTTCCAGGTAGATCTACAAATTTTAAATCAACCATGAGTACTTCATTGTCTTGTGCAAACTTAATAAGCTCTTGTGCGTTCATTGGGGTTCCTTTTTCTTCCTTATTAGGGTTAATGATCTAAATTGCCTTCTCGTTCTCTTCACCAGTTCTGATTCTAATTGCTCGCTCAATGTTTGAGACGAATATCTTCCCGTCTCCTAGTGAGTTTGTTCTTGCTGAGCTTACAATTGTATCAACGGCAGCATCTACTAAACCTGCTGGAAGAATAAGCTCAATTTTGATTTTTGGTAAAAAATCCACAACGTATTCAGCTTCTTGGTATATCTCTGTTCTTCCGCGTTGTTTTCCAAAGCCACGAACCTCAGAAACGGTAGCGCCTTCAACGCCAATCTCTGAAAGAGCGTCGATGACATCATCTAACTTGTAGGGTTTAATAATGGCTTCTATTTTTTTCATCAGATTAATTAAACAGGTAGCATGTATGGAATTTAAGTCAAAAAAAAATATCAATGTTGTACTCATAGAACCAGAGATTCCCAATAATACGGGGAATATAGGGCGAACTTGTGTGGCTTTGGAGGCTACATTGCATTTGGTGGGTCCGTTAGGATTTGATTTGGATGAGAAGAAAGTACGCAGAGCTGGACTAGACTATTGGCCGCACCTAAAATTAGAGCGTTATGAATCCCAAAAGGAGTTTTTTTCAAAGCTTCCAGAGGCTGGGAAAAAGGCATTTTTCACCACTAAAGCTGAGCTTTTTCATTATGACTGTGATTTTGCTGGTGGAGATGAGGATGTTTGGCTGATTTATGGGAAAGAAACAAAGGGGCTCACTGATGATGTTCTTAAGCGCTACCCTGATGATCTTTATAAAATTCCAATGCCTGGTCAGACAAGAAGTCTGAATTTGGCTAATTCAGTGGCAATTGGTGCCTATGAGGCCTTTCGTCAGACTAGACTCTAGCGCTTTAGGTAATTTGGGTTTAAAGTACTTTCTATGAAATTACTGACTAAAATATTCGGAACACAGCACGATCGTGAGATGAAAAAGCTTCGTCCAGAGATCGATAGAATTAATGAACTTGAGCCTAAAATTGAGAAATTTTCAAATGAAGAGCTTCAAAGACAAACTCAAATTTTTAGAGAGCGTTTAGATAGGGGTGAGAGTGTTGATCAGCTTTTACCAGAAGCATTTGCAACTTGTCGTGAAGCTTCAAAACGTATCATGGGTATGAGGCATTATGATGTGCAGCTTATCGGCGGAATGATTTTAAATCGTGGATCAATTGCTGAGATGAGAACGGGTGAAGGTAAAACCTTAATGGCGACACTTCCAGTTTTCTTAAACGCATTAACAGGTAAAGGTGCTCACGTTGTTACAGTGAATGACTATCTTGCTACTCGTGATGCTGAGTGGATGGGGCAACTTTACAACTGGATGGGTTTATCAGTTGGAACAATTGTTCATGACATGAGTGATGCTGATAGAAAAGCTAGTTACGGTGCTGACATCACATATGGAACGAATAACGAATTTGGTTTTGATTACTTAAGAGATAATATGAAGTTTGATCCTGCAAACTTTGTTCAAAGAGAATTAAATTTTGCTATAGTTGACGAGTGCGATTCAATCTTAATCGATGAAGCTAGAACGCCACTTATTATTTCAGGACCTGCAGAAGATTCAGTAGAAGTTTATAAAGAGATTAATAAAATCGTTCCTCATTTAAAAAGAGATTTGCACTTCATTATGGAAGAAAAGTCTAAAACGGTTTCAATTACTGAAGAAGGAAATACTGCGGTTGAAAAATTCTTAGGTGTTGAGAATGTTTATGACATTCAACATATTGGAAAACTTCATTACATCTATCAAGCATTAAAAGCGCATTATCTTTTTAAGAAAGATGTGGATTATATGATTGTTGAAGGTGAGATCGTAATTATTGACGAATTCACTGGAAGATTAATGGCTGGAAGACGTTGGAGTGACGGTCTTCACCAAGCTGTAGAAGCAAAAGAAGGTGTTGAAGTTAGAAAAGAAAACCAAACTTTAGCAACTGTTACATTTCAGAATTACTTTAGAATGTATAACAAGCTTTCAGGAATGACGGGTACAGCAGAAACAGAAGCTGTTGAATTTCAAAAGATTTACGATCTTGATGTTGTGGTTATTCCAACGAACAAGCCTATTGCTAGAAAAGACTTTAACGACATTATCTACCAAACAGAGAATGCAAAGTTTAAAGCGATTGCTAAAGATGTAAAAGAAAGATCAGAGACGGGCCAGCCTATTTTAATCGGCACAGTAAGTATTGAAAGATCTGAGAAGCTAAGTGCTTTACTTGATAGAGCGGGTGTTAAACACAATGTTTTAAACGCAAAACAACATGAAAAAGAAGCTGAGTATGTTGCACAAGCTGGAGCAAAAGGCTCTATCACAATTGCAACAAATATGGCCGGGCGTGGTACAGATATAATGCTTGGTGGTAATCCTGAATTTTTAGCTAAAAAAGAAACGGGTGAAACTGAGGGGGATGCTTTTGATAAGGCTTTGGCTAAGTATGAAGAAATTTGTGCAGCTGAAAAAGAAGAGGTTAAAAATGCTGGAGGTCTTTACATCATAGGGACTGAAAGACATGAAGCAAGGCGTGTGGATAACCAGTTAAGGGGTCGTTCTGGTAGACAGGGTGATCCAGGAGAATCAAGATTCTACCTTTCTTTAGAAGATGATCTAATGAGAATTTTTAATGGTGAGAGAATGAAAAGCATCATGAAAACTCTTAAGGTTGATGAAGACGAGCCTTTAGAGGCAAGAATGGTTTCAAAAGCTATTGAAAACTCTCAAAAGAAAGTTGAAGGACATAACTTTGATATCAGAAAACATTTACTAGATTTTGATGATGTGATGAATCAGCAAAGAGGAATGGTCTACACACAAAGACGTGAAGTTCTTCAAGACATTGAAGTGGACCGTAAGGTTTTAGACATGATGGGAGAGAGAACATCAGAGCTTTTAGATATGTATGTTCCTGATGAAGCTAAAAAAGAAACTTGGGATTTGGGAAGTCTTCATACAGCTCTTGTTAAGCAGTTTGGTTTTGAATTAGAGCTTCGAGATGAAATGAGTTCTGATCAAATAACTGATTTAGTGAGTAAATCAGTTAAGATGAGTTATGATGATCAAAAAAGTAGTCTTGGTGAATTGTTCCCAAGAATTCAAAAGATAATTTTCTTACAAACAATTGATACTCAGTGGAAAGACCATTTAAAAACAGTGGATCAATTAAAAGAAGGTATTAACTTAAGAGCTTTTGCGCAAAAAGATCCACTTGTTGAGTATAAGAAAGAAGCGTTTAAGGCTTTTGAAATTATGAACCAACAGGTGCAAGAAGAGACTGTTGAAAAGCTTTTTAAAGTAAGTGTTGTTGCTCCTGATGCTGTTGATCAAATGCAGTTAGAAGAAGAGGGGGATTATGACTATGAAGGCTCTGAGAACAGTGGAAGCTTTGCTGAAGATATGCGATCAGATTTAATTCCAGGAATGTCTGGCAACAATGTTATGGAATCTGGCGCTAACTACAGAGCAAGAGGAAATGATGATCAAAACTTATCAAGATCTCAACGTAGAAATATGGAAAAGAAAAGTAAATCAAAAGGGAAAATTAAAATTTAATGTCAGCTGAAAACCCAAGGTGTCCTGAGTGTCAGACAGAACTAGAAGATGATTTTGGAATCGTAGATTGCAGATCTTGTGGCGCTGTTTGCTCTGTAGATCTTGATGGTGAAGTTCAAATTCAGGGTGAGGTTCCAGAGTCAGTGGAAGAGCCCGAAGAAGAGCAGTCTTTTGAATTAGCAGACGAGGCTGCTGTTGATGAAGAAGAGCCTGCTTACGAAGAGCAGCCGGTTTATGAAGAACCTTTAGAGGAAGAAGAGACAGCAGAACAAGGTGAAGAGCTTTTAGGCGAAGAGGAATACTCTCTTGAAGAACCTGAAGAAAGCGTAGAATTTGCTGAGGAATCTAATGAAGAAGATGTGGAGCTTGAATCTTTAGAGCCAGTTGAAGAAGAAGAGTCTGAAGAGTTTTTAGCTGAAGAAGCTTCTGCTGTAGAAGCAATAGCCCCAATGATGGGTGTTGATTTTTTAAAAGATTTAGAAACGTTTACTGAAGAAAGCTCTGCTGAAGAGCTAGAACATATTTACTATGACCTTAGTATCTTAGGTGTTGAGTCAGCTGAAAGTAGAGAGCTGGTTATTGAGACTTTGTCTGATCAAAGGCTTGAGATTTCAGAGGAATACTTAAGAGAACTTATTGGAGAAGAATCAGATTTCGTGGTCCCGCAGTTAAGTTTTTTAAGACTTTCTGTCGCATATAAAAGGCTTCTTACTTTAGGACTTGAAATGTCTTGGTCGCTTAGTGAGGGGCAGGCTCCTGTTCAAGTGGTGGAAGAAGCATATGAAGGTGAAGAAGCTGGTGAATATGATGATTCAGAATACCTTGAGGATGATCTATCTTAATTAGGTGGTGTGTTTTCACAGCCTTGTTAATATAATTTTTTGCTCCCCAGCGTGTTGTTTTTTAGATCAGTTCTAAACAAGTTAGACACATAAAGCCCTCTATTTAAATGAATTTTGACGTGAGCTGGTATTTTTTTTGAGTTCAAAGAGATTTGAGGGCTTTTTCGCTAAGTTTTAAATTGGCATATCGTTTGCTGCTGCATTAGCTAAATGTGTAGGGCATCTCGGGCAACAGGGTTAGTGGAGAGTCTTTGCACAATCACGTCAGGGGTGGGGTTTATGGCTTTTAAATTAGAGCGGGGCTTAGTGAGTAACGCAGTAAATTTTCTTTTGATTGTTATTAGTGTTTTAGGAACCTCGAGCCTATCAAGCGCATATGAGGAGACCTTTGTTAAAGAATTTAACGGTGAGCTCATAGGGGCTTTCTTAGAGCGGGCGGAAGAAGCGAAACTCGATGTAGAATATGTGAAGGGGGCTTTAGAAAGGGCCTCTTTTGCTAAATTAACAAAGACAATATTAGACAGGAGATCAAGTCTTAAAGATGAAGCTGACCCTGGAAAATGGACCAAGCATTTTAAGAATTATGAGCGCTGGGAAAATGGGAAAGTTTTTTACAATGAGCATAAAGATATTTTAGAGAGTGTGGGGGTAAAATACCATTTACCTCCTTATTTACTAGCAGCCTTTGTAGGGGTTGAATCACTATATTGTGCAAACATGGGAGACATAAAAATCATAGACGCTCTAGCAACGGCGGCTTTTTTTGAACACCGCAGGCAAGAGTTATTTAATCAAGAGCTTTTAGAGTATTTTTTATTAATGCAAGAGTCGGATTCAGAGCTTTACTCAGAAGAGACAAGAGGTTCTTTTGCTGGCGCTATGGGGTGTGGGCAGTTTATGCCAAGTTCAATTCGTAAATTTGCAGTAGATGTTGATGGTGACGGTCTTGCAAATGTTTTTGACCCTGTGGAAATGATTCACTCTATTGGTAAGTTCATAGGGTCAGAGAATCTTTGGGTTGAAGGTCAAGAGTTCTTACTTCCAACTAATGTTGTCGATGAGGATAAGTTTAGAGCGTTTCAGAGAACCACTCCAGAGACAGGCTGGCAAACTTTAGGATGGCGCTCATCGTATTTCATGGACGGGTTGAGAAATGAAATAGGCCTAGGGTTAAGTGGTAATGCTTCAAGCCCTTCATCATATGAGAAAGGCTCTTTTAGTTTGATTAGATTAAGACACGAACTTGGTGATTTGTATTTTGCTGGTGGAAGCAATTTTTATGCGATTACTCGTTACAACAATTCAACAAGGTATTCGGTAACGGTTTATCTGTTGTCACGTTTAATTGAGGGTGTAAAAGAAGGAGACCGTGATTATGATTTAGTAAAGTCTCTGTTGCCAAAAGGCTTTCAGTTCTAATCTATGAAAGCTTTTTAAAGAGTTTAATTATTTTTGAATTCTAAAAGTTCTTTATTTGTAAATGAGCGCTCAAGTTTTGTGCCCATTAAAACACCTTCGTTAAAAATTAGAATGTGTCTGTATGCAATTTTTCCTTGAGACTTATCTTTTGCTCTTTTTGATGTTTCATAAACCCAGTGATCAAGTCCTTTGGTTCTATATTTCTCTTGAGGCTCGCTAAAACGTTTTAAAGTCTGCTTTTTTGTAAGCCCAATTCGAGCTTTTGAGACTTTGGTGTGAAATGAGGCGCAGCCTGTAAGTGCAGTTATAATAAGCAAAAAAGATATAAAGCTGAGAGCTGTTTTCAGTAATAAAGCTGAGCTTTTTAATACAGCTGTAATAAGGCGTGAATAATTAAGCATATGAAAGCCATATTACTTAAAAAAATTGCATGTTACAGCTTCAGGGTGTAACTAATTTGCTACTGTAAAATTAATACATAGTCCTGACTATTTTTGTTCAGCTTTAAGAGGTGCTTTATGAGTTCTGAAGATAACCATTATAACAAATCTGGTATGTTCATATTCCTACTTTCAATGGTGGGATCACTAGTTTTTTTCGTGTACATAGCTTTTATTCACCCTGGGGTGGTTGGAATTGATAAAATGATAGAGCCCACTGATGCGGCTACAGGGGCTAAAGAGGCCAAGGTAGAAGCTGTTGATCCAGAATCAGTAGAGAAGCCATGGGTTTCTGAGCCGGGTTTAGTTGCTGCTGGGGCTGAGGTTTATGCTGCTACTTGTGCAAGTTGCCATGGTGCTAAGGGGCTTGGAGACGGTGTTGCTGCAATTCCTGGAGTTACAAGAAACTTGGTAAAAGGTGATTGGAAAGCTGGTAACGGTAGTTCTGAGCACTTATTTAAAGTTCTTCAAGACGGACTTCCTGGTACAATGATGGTTTCTTTTAAAGCGTCTGTTTCTAAGAATAAGAGATGGGCCTTGGTTCACTTCATGAGATCTATTACAGACAACAAGGCTGAGGATGATCAAACTGCTCTAGAGGCGTTTGCAAAAACTGCTGAGTAGAATGAGTAGAGCTGCAGTCTTTTTAACTTTTACAATTTGGTCTGTATTGGGCTGGGGTATAGACCCAACTCAAACTGCCCTGCTGCCTGAAGAACTGCAGGAAGTAGGTATTGATCAAAGTGTATTGGGTTCACAGCTTACAACAAGCCTAAAATTTAGTGATGAAGAAGGTGCTGCTGGAGAACTTCAAAGCTTTTTTCTTAAGGGAAAGCCTTCTTTAATTTCTGTAGTTTATTATAACTGTCCAGGCTTGTGTGGTCTTCATATGAATGGAGCTGCAACTTTGTTTGAGGACTTTTCTTTAACTGCAGGAGAAGACTTTAATTGGATCACGATCACAATGGATGGGACAGAGACTCCGGATTTGGCTTTAAAGAAAAAAATTAATTATATTGATCAGTTTGAAGTCCCAGGGGCTGCTGAGGGTTGGAAGTTTCTTACATCTAACGAGGAAACGGTTCAGCAAATCACAAAAGAAATGGGCTTTTCGTTCAAGTGGGACGAGAAAACTAAGCAGTTTGCACACTCTGCTGCATTTTACGTCATTACTCCTGAAGGGAAAATTTCTCAAATCATTCCGGGTATAGGGTTTGAGGAGCAAACAGTTAGACTTGCCTTGGTGCAGGCGGCTGGAGGCTCAATTGGTACAGTGGTAGATCAGATTCTGCTGTTTTGCTACCAGTTTGACCCGAGTCAGAACAAGTACGGATTGTACGCATTTAATCTTATGCGCATAGCCGGTGCTTTGACAGTTTTAGTTTTAGGTATCATTTTAATTCCTTTGTGGAAAAAAGAAAAATCTAGAGGTGGAAACACATGAGAAAGCTTTTATTATCGGTAGCGGCAATAATTACTAATACAACCGCATTTGCTTCAGGGCAGATGCCAATTCAGGCGAACAAATACGCAGCAGAAGTAGATAGTCTTTATCAATTTCTACTAATTGCTAGTTTGATTTCTTGTATTTTAGTTATTGGTGGAATGATCTTTTTTGTTCTTAAATATAAGAGAAAGTCTGCAAATGATGACACTCCTTATATTTCACACAACAACACATTAGAGTTTTTATGGAGTTTTATTCCATTCTTAATCTTCTTAATTGTTTTTGCTTGGGGTTGGAAACTTTTCCATCAGGCGAGAACATATCCAGAGAACGCTTTTGAAATCCATGTGTTTGGACGTCAGTGGGCATGGGACTTTCAGTACAAGAGTGGAAAGATGCTGACAAACGAGGTTGTTGTTCCTGTGGGCAAGCCTGTTAAGTTGATTATGACGTCAACGGATGTCCTTCACTCATTCTTTATTCCATCAATGAGAATTAAACAGGATGTTGTTCCTGGTATGTACACAGCGATGTGGTTTGAAGCTGATAAAGAAGGTGAATACCAAATTTATTGTACTGAGTACTGTGGTAAGGATCACTCTAGAATGCTTTCAAAGCTTAAAGTTATTTCTCAAGAAGCTTTTGAAGAGTGGTTAGCTGATGATCCAATGAAAGAGTTTGAAGGGTTAAGCCTTGCTCAAAGGGGTGAAAAGGTTGTTAAGGGCAAAGGTTCTTGTACAGCTTGTCATAGCTTCACTGAAGATAAGGTTTTAATTGGACCTTCATTAAAAGGCGCTTTTGGACAAACAAGAAAGTTAACAGATGGATCAACTGTAAAGTTTGATGAAGCATACATTATTGAGAGTATTAAGAAGCCGGCGGATAAAAAAGCTGTAGGTTTTGAAAATGGTGTAATGTCGACAATTCCGTTATCTGACCAAGAGATTTCTTGGGTTATTGAATATATTAAATCGAATAAATAGTAGAGGAGAGTTTTAGAATGTCTCAACCAGGTCAAAATTATTTGAATCATGAAAAAGGCTTATGGTCTTGGTTAACAACTGTAGATCATAAGAGAATTGGAATCATGTATATGATTTCAGTATTTATCTTCTTCTTTATTGGGGGAGTGTTTGCGATGCTTATGAGGTTGGAGCTTTTTAATGCTGCTCCACTTTTTGCAGCTCAAACATACAACCAAATGATGACGTATCACGGAGCGATTATGACCTTTATGGTTATTATCCCGGGGATTCCTGCTTTTATAGGAAACTTCACACTTCCTCTTCTAATAGGGGCAAAGGATGTGGCTTTTCCAAGAGTGAACCTTTTAAGTTGGTACTGCTTAATGGTTGGAGCGATGATCTCTTTTGCAACATTGTTCTTCTCTGGTGTTGATACGGGTTGGACGTTTTACACTCCTTACTCTGTACAAACTAGTGGAACGGTTATGATGGTCTTGGGTGCTTTTGTGATGGGATTTTCTTCAATCCTTACAGGGCTTAACTTCATTGTCACAGTTCATAAGCTAAGAGCTCCGGGAATGGACTTCTTTAAAATGCCTTTAATGGTTTGGGCGCTTTACTCAACGGCTATCATTCAGGTTTTAGCGACTCCAGTACTAGCAATTACTTTATTGCTTTTAGCCTTTGAGAACCTATTTGGTGTGGGAATTTTTGATCCTGCTCTTGGTGGTGATCCGGTAATGTTCCAGCATTTCTTCTGGTTCTACTCTCACCCAGCTGTTTACATTATGATTTTACCAGCAATGGGGATCATCTCAGAGTTGATCGCAACATTTTCAAAGAAAACAATCTTTGGGTATAAAGCTATTGCTTTTTCAAGCCTTGGAATTGCAGCAGTAAGTTTCTTTGTTTGGGGTCACCACATGTTTGTAAGTGGTCAGTCTCAATTAGCAGGTGTTGTATTCTCATTTATAACAATGCTTGTTGGGGTTCCGACAGCGATTAAGACATTCAACTGGGTTTCGACAATGTATAGAGGTTCAATTGAGTTAAGAAGCCCAATGCTTTTTGCTTTAGGTTTCTTATTCTTGTTCACAATTGGTGGAGTTACAGGAATCATGCTTGCTGTTCTTGCTGTAGATGTTCATTTCCATGATACATACTTTGTTGTTGCCCATTTTCACTATGTGATGGTTGGTGGAACACTAATGGCTATTATGGGTGGTGTTTATTACTGGCTGCCAAAAATGTTTGGAAAAATGTATAATGAGTTAGGTGCTCAAATTTCATTTCTGTTCATCTTCACAGGCTTTAACGTTACATTCTTTCCTCAGTTTATCTTAGGTTCTCAAGGAATGCCTCGTAGATACCATGAGTATCTTCCAGCGTTTGAATCTTTAAATCAAATTTCAAGCATTGGCTCTTGGACAATTGGAGTGGGTTTCTTAATTGGACTTGCTGTAATTGTTCAATCAATTTTAAAAGGTGAAAAAGCCCCAAAGAACCCTTGGGGTGGAAAGACGTTGGAGTGGGAAGCTGATTCTCCGCCAATTCATGAGAACTTTGAAAAACAACCAGTGGTCACTGCAGGCCCTTACGAGTATGGAAGGTAATTAGTATGTCTAAACATCATCATGCACATCATTTTGACAGCGCAGAGCACGAGTTTGAATCAAGCAAGTTTGGTATATGGGTTTTCTTATGTACTGAGATCCTTATGTTTGGTGGGCTTTTTGTAGGTTACCTTATTTATTCAAGTAAGTACCCAGAGATATTTGAAGCTGGTGCGAAGTTTCTTGATTGGAGACTTGGGGCAATCAACACAGCGGTTCTTTTATTAAGTTCATTCACAATTGCAGTGTCGATTAGAAATCTTCAGATGGGCCAAAAACAGGCCGCTGTTAGAAATATGATTATCACATTGATCTGCGGCTTAGTGTTCATGGGAATTAAAGGTTATGAGTACAACCATAAGTTTCACTTAGGTTTATATCCGGGTAAATATTTTGATTATAACCCTGGTCATGAATCACACAGCTCAACTGACGCTGCAGCTGGTGAACATGGTGAAGTGACTCACATGGATAAACTTCCTGAAAACATGGGAATGTACTTTGCGTTTTACTTTATAATGACAGGGATTCACGGGACTCACGTTTTGATCGGTATGGGTTTGATTCTTTGGTGTTTACTAAGAGCAAGAAAAGATGAGTTTGGGCCTGAGTATTATACACCAGTAGAGGGCTCGGCACTTTTCTGGCATTTGGTCGATTTGGTTTGGATTTATTTGTTTCCACTGCTTTATTTAATATAGAGTGAAGGTATAGGAGTTTTATATGAGCACAGACGGACATCACGTTTTACCAATGAAGATATACATCAACGTATTTGTTGCATTGTTATTCCTAACGGCTATTACAGTTTTAGTTGCACAGTTTGATTTTGGATCTATGAACGCATTTATTGCAATGGCTGTTGCAACAGTTAAAGCGACTTTAGTTGCAATGTATTTTATGCATCTAAAATATGATGAGAAGAGTAACACTGCATGCTTAGTCGGTGCTTTTTTCTTCTTAATAGTTATGTTTGCTTTTATTGCGCTTGATGCTGGATCAAGAGTAGTTGAGTTAAACACTCTTTAGTTTATAGGTTTTGAAAACCTTTTAAAAACGAATGAGCACAGTTAAATCACTTTATAAAGCATATCAATCTCTGACAAAGTCAGGGATTGTTTTGTTTGTGCTTGTTGTAGGCTTGTGTGGCTACATAATGGGAATGCCTGCGGGCAGGGGTGTGGATCTTAACTTTCTTTTTGTTTTTGTATTCGGCCTTTACGCTTTAAGTGCTGGAAGTCTTGCCTTAAACCAGGTTCAAGAAATTGACCTTGATAGAAAGATGGACAGAACCCAAAACAGACCAATCGTTTCAGGGGTTTTTACAAGAGGCCAAGCTTTTTTAATTTCGATTCTTTTGATCTTTGTAGGTTTAGCTTTTTTAGCCTTGGTAAACATTAGATCTGCGGCGGCAGGGCTTTTAACAATTCTTTTATACAATGCGGTTTACACATATTTTTGGAAAAAGAAATGGGCGTTTGGAGCTGTGCCAGGAGCTGTACCAGGAGCGCTTCCTCCAGTAATTGGTTACCTTGCTCACGAGGGTGCTAACTGGAATGATCCTCAGTTGTTTTATTTATTTACTCTTTTGTTCTTATGGCAGATGCCACACTTTTGGATTTTGGCAATTAAGCTTCAAAAAGATTACGACAAAGCTGACATTCCAGTGCTGCCGCTAAAGGTTGGTAATGAGCAAACTAAGTTTCATATGGGAATGTATTTGTTTTGTTATTTAGGTTTGGCTTTTATGGCGCCTCTTTTTGTTTTTTCAGGGGTTATAGCAACTGCCGTTATTTGGTCTTTTGTTTTCTTGGTTCTTGTAATGTTTGTGCGCTACATAAAAAAAGAAGAGAAATGGCTTCTCTTCTTCTTATCTTTGAACTTTTCAATTTTAGTGTTTAGCTTAGTTCCCGCTATAAGCGTGATGAAGTATTACTTTTAAAGTTCGTCAATAAGCCCTTCATCAATCACGTCAGTATAAGGGTCATCACAACTTACATCAGTTAAAGAGTAATCACGAATGTCTGGATCATAAGTGATGTATTCACATTTTGACTCTTGGCCGATTATTTCTTCAGCCTCTTCACCGTTGTGATAACCATCGCCCTCTCCGTAAACAGGGTAAGTGTAAGTTAGTTTATAGATCTCAATAATTCCAGTGTCTGTGTTAAAGCTTGCTTGAAATAAAGGTCGCTCATAAGAAAGGATGTGTCCAAAATAAACGCTTTCGTTTAAAAGAGTGATAAGCTCATCTGCAACGTAGCGGTCTTCTTTAGAGAAATTAACATCACAAGTTTGAGCGTAGTTATTATGTCTTTTGCTATACTCACATGTTGAACAAGTCGTATTAAAGCTCTCGCTTCCTGTGTATGTGTAAACTTCAGTGCAGACTTCTTCGCCGCCGCCTTGAGAGCTTCCGTTAGAAACTATGTCGATTAGTCTAATATTTGCAGAGCAGATAATTCCTGTTGAGGCAGGGTTGTCTCCACAGTCTAAACTTAAAACTTCACCATCAGATGCTTGAAGATCTTGTGTTAGCATGGTCATGAAGTTACTAATTAGCTCGGCATTACCAAGAGTTAATGCAAATCCAATTTGTGATGAGAGCAGTGCTGCTAAAAATATGTTTTTCATAAAAAACCCCTTATAACCTGCTTTTACAGCAGCTTTCAGGGTTTTAAAAGTCATAAAAGTGTTTTTAAATTATAAAGATTTCACCAGATGCATATGTTTTAAGTATATGGTTTTAGCGGGTAGCTTGCTTTGCTTTAGAGCACTGGTCTTTGCTCAGTCTGAAGTGGCGGCGCTTCCCTGAAACACTTCCAATCATAAGATTTTTTGAAAGATCGGAGTGTCTTAAATCAAAAATGCTGTGGCCAATTTCATGAGCGAGGGTTGATGTGTCTCGAAGAGAACTTAAGATATTGGATCCTTGCATTTTTGATTTGTAAAAAAGCTGATCATCTTTATGAACCTTATTTAAAGAGTGGTCTAGAAAAGGCGGGTAGCTTATGGCTCTTGTTCCAGATTTGTCATAACTCCAATCGAGAAACTCAACATAGTGTACAGTGGGAACTCCAAAAGAGTAATTGTCAAAAATCTCTTGCTCAAACTCAGAGATTCTCCAACTGTTAAAGGCGATAGTTTCAAAATCTAGAGAGATTTCGGGCTTTAGATCAGATTTAAAAATGTTACGAATCTTGATGCCTATTTCACATTGGGCCCATATTTCTTGAGCTAATTTAATCTCTTTAAAAACATCAGACTTTTTAATGGATGTTGCTGAGGGAATATGTACATCAATCGTGATGTGGTTGCTGTATTGAGGAGGGTGGTTTAGACCGGCAGGTTTTTGAATCTGCTCAACGCTTGCATGCAAGAAAGTGTAAAAAAATAAATTAGTCAGTAATAGTAACATCCCCTAAATCCCCTGGTGAGAAGGTATCACAAGGGGGCGGGGTGAGTCGAGGGGGCTATTCAGCGTCGGGCTGTGTTGATGGGTGAGCTTTTTTAAAAGCGCCTAGCTCTAAACAGTTTTTTTCAATTTCAAGAAGGTGCTTTAAAGAGCTCATGTCTACGTTAAACCTGTGAGCATTATAAAGTTGTGGGACTAAAAACATATCTGCAGCTGTCACCTCATCCCCTAAAGAGAACTTGGAGCCTGGTGTGAGTTTTGCTTGATAGGCTTCAAGGCCTTGCTTGATGAAGTATCTTACCCAGTCAGTTTTTTGATCATCAGAGATATTAAAATCAGATTTAAGTTTTTTTAAGACTTTCAGGTTTTGAATGGGTTGAGTCCCGCTGTTGATGATTTCTACAAGCTCTAGACACTTTTCAAAGAAAGGGAGCTCTTTTGGAAACAAAGGGGTATCAATATACATGCGGTCTAAGTAAAGAAATATTGCAGTACTTTGTGCAAGAGTGATGTTTTTATCAACAAGTGTAGGGACTTCTTTTTTAGGGTTGAGCTTGCTGTAGCCTTCCGTGAGCTGTTCTCCACCGTCTTTTACAAGGTGAACGGGCATATATTCAAAAGGCAGATTTTTGTGATGTAGTGCAATTCTAACGCGGTATGAGCATGAACTTCTATAATAACTGTAAAGCTTCATAATTTGTCCTTTTTAAAGATTCTTGCTATGTCTTAACAAAAGAGGAGCATATATGAAACTAGGAAGTTTAAAAAGTTCAAACAAAGATGGAAAGCTTGTTGTTGTCAGTAAGGATACAAAAAGAGCTGTTGCGGTGTCTCAAATTTCAGATACTCTTTTAAACGCTGTAGAGAACTGGGCTGAAACAGAGCCAAAGCTTCAAAAGGTATATGAAGACTTAAATAACGGAACTGTGACAGGCGAGTTTGAAGTAGACCAAACAAAGTTTCATTCTCCTCTTCCAAGAACTTGGCAGTGGCTAGATGGGTCAGCTTTTATTCACCATATTAAGTTAGTGAGAATGGCTAGAAACGCCCCTATGCCTGAAACCTTAGAAACAGTTCCTTTAATGTATCAAGGTGGAAGTGACACTTTCTTAGCTCCAACAGAAGACATTTCACAAGTTGATTTTTCTCACGGAACAGACTTTGAAGGTGAAGTTGGTGTTATCTTAAAAGACACAAAAATGTGTACTAAAGAAGGTGATGCTTTAGATAACGTAGCACTTATTACAATGATCAATGATGTTTCTTTAAGAGGACTTATTCCTGCTGAGCTTAAGAATGGTTTTGGTTTTATGCAGTCTAAGCCTTCAAGTGCTTTTGGCCCTTTTGTGGTAACACCAGATGAATTAGGCGATGCGTGGACAGAGGGAAGAGTAGAGCTTCCACTTCACGTTGAGTTAAACGGAGAGTTCTTTGGCAAAGCAAATGGTAAAGAAATGTTTTTTGGTTTTGGAAAACTTATTGAGCATGCTGCAAAAACTAGAGACTTGGCTGCAGGAACAATCATTGGAAGTGGAACGATTTCTAATGAGAATACGGAGATGGGTTCAAGTTGTTTGGCAGAAAAAAGAATGCTTGAAAAAATCAATGATGGTGAGTTCAAAACACCATTTATGAAAGACGGCGACCGTGTAAAAATGGAGATGTTTGATAAGGACGGGAACTCTCTTTTTGGGAGAATTGATCAGAAGGTTGCCAAAGTTTAAGGGTTTTGACGTTTGTCTTTTGTTGAGATGATTGAAGCTTTTTCAAATGAGTAGCTTTAAGTAAAAGCTCTGTAAACTTATGGAGTAGACTTGTCTCATGGGGAAAAAGAAATTTATATTACTACTGTCGTTTTTGGCGTCCTGCTCTTCAGAGCACAGTCCAGAGTTGATAGACTTAGAGGAAGAGGTTGGGGCTGCAGGCGTGCAAACACTTCTTGACGCCCCTGAACAGGTGGTTTTTTCAGATGTTCAAAAACATGTGCTAAGCCCTTCGTGTGTGGAGTGTCATAACGGCTCTAAGAAGGCTGATGCTAAAGTAAATTTAGAAAGCTTTAAATCTTTATCGGGTCAGGGGCTGACTCGAAACACAGTGATTCCTTTTAGTCCGGAAAGAAGCTTGTTGTTTGAGGTTTTACTTATTCCGTCAGGCTCAAGACATATGCCGCCAGTTAAGAAAAAACAGCTTTCAAAAGATCAGATCAATCTTGTTTTTCAGTGGATTAAAAATGGGGCTAAAACAGATGTGACCCAAAAAGTTGAGCGGCCTAAAACATTAAGTGAGTTGTTTCAGCCATACTTTAACTCTCCAGAAACAATTGATTACGGTGTTGTTAAGGAGCATGTATTTGATAACTCATGCACTAAATGCCACTCAAATGATGAAGAAACATCTGACTGGGAGGCTGTGCTGCTTGGTCAAAATATGACTTCATATAAAGATCTTTTTAAGGATGAGGCGAGCACTTTTAGTGTTGGCGGAATTGTAAAAGGACAGTTGTTTGATGAGTATAAAGAAGATGAAGCGGGAAACCTTGTTAAGGTTGACGGTAGTAAGATTTTTGAATCAATAGTTTTGAGTCAATCAATGCCGCCTGCAAAAGATGGGTATAAGCCAATGGACAGTTTAAGGGTGAAGCTTCTTAGACTTTGGATTTTAAACTGCGCTGTTGAGGATTATGAAGCGATTAAAGAAAACGACAGTTTAATAGAGTCAGCTCTTGAGAAAAAGAGCAGTAAGGTCAGGAGCTGTAAACAGTAAGCTTTAGAGCGCCTTGTTAAGACCTTTGGCCGGGTCTAAATAGGCAGGCTGGGGATAAGGCTATATCATAGTGCTTTGGCGCGGAGGCACTATGAAAGCTTTATTGATTTTTACAGCAATCTTTTTTTCAGTTACAAGTTTTGCTTCTATTGAGCTTTTTCAAGTAGATATTCGGTCAAAGGTTGGCTCAGATAAAGCTTCAAAATCTAGAATAATTTTAAAAGAAAACGAGCAAGAAACTTATACAGATAAATCAAATAACATTATTGATGTGACGGCTTCAAACTATGAAGTGGGTGATGATTTAAATATTCAGATGGATTTTAAAGTGAGTCGAGAGCTTGAGGATGGATCAATTGAAGTTTTAGCTGAGCCTAAGATTGTAACAGCTCAGGGTAAGAAGGCTGAGATTACAATCGAGACAGAGTCAGAAGAATCAATTAACTTAATTGTTAAGGCTCGCAGAATTTAAAGGCCGCCCTTACTTATCGGCAAAGGGCTCAATATAAGCATCTTCATCATTATTTAAGAGAACTCTTCCAAGCGTTTTACTTGAGGCTAAAAGTTTTCCATTTGGAAAGAGGTCAAGTTTACTGTCTTCATAAACAAGAACATAGTCATTTTGTGGAGTGAGTAAGGTCTGCCTTTTTATAGATACACAGCCACTGAGAAGATCTAAGTTCTTGCTAAGCTTGATAGGAGCTGGAGTATTTACGATCAGCCAGAGATTTCATGGTTCGGGCCAAGTGCAAGTCGAGCCCCTTCAGGTGCTAGGAGAGAGTTTTGACCAAGGTTAAGTTCTACAGTTTCAGCAAGAACAATAGATAAGGTTTGCCCGTTTACTACAGAGGCTGCAGAAACTTTTACATTTAGGCCGTTTACAGTAAAAACTGAACTGTCTTGAGAATAAGCAGTGCTTCCCAGGAACAAAGTGAAAAAACCTAAAAAATATGTGGATATATGTTCTTTCAAGCCTGGCCCCCTCACCCCTTTGTAAATTCTGCCCTCTAGAGCCTAATAAGTGGAGTTATTACAGTGGAATAGCAAAGATTACCTCCCTGCGCATAGTGACAACTTTTACTTATGGGAGCTAAAAGTTCCTTAGAAGGCACTATTAACAAGGAGAATATTCATATGAAAAAACATACAGTTCGCGTTTATCCGTCAAAAGAGACTTTACCTAGAGAGGAAGAGCTTGCTTGGAAAATGGCTGAAATGGCTACAGACAATGTTGAAGTAGAGGACGCTGTTAAAGATATGATTATTAACAGAATTATTGATAACGCTGCTGTTGCAATGGCTGCAATCAACAGAGGACCTGTTGCTAACGCAAGAAGCATGGCTTTGTGCCACCCGGTAAAAGATGGGGCAAAAGTTTTTGGAATGCCAAATGACCAAGGTTTTTCACCAGAGTGGGCTGCATGGGCTAACGGAACAGCGGTTAGAGAACTTGATATGCACGATACTTTTTTAGCAGCTGATTACTCTCACCCAGGGGACAACATTCCTCCATTATTAGCTACAGCTCAAAAGCTTAAGAAATCAGGAAAAGACCTGCTTCGTGGTTTAGCAACAGCTTATGAAATCCAAGTAAATTTAGTTAAAGGCATTTGTCTTCATGAGCATAAAAAAGATCATATTGCTCACCTTTGCCCAGCATCAGCTGCAGGAATAGGAACAATGCTAGGTCTTTCAACTGAAAGAGTTTATCAAGCAATCCAACAAGCGGTTCACGTTTCATTCTCAACTCGTCAGTCTCGTAAAGGGCAAATCTCTAGTTGGAAAGCTTACGCTCCTGCACACTCAGGTAAACTATCTGTAGAAGCAGTTGATAGAACGATGAGAGGTGAAGGCGCTCCTTCTCCAATTTATGAGGGAGAGGATTCAGTAATTGCTTATATGCTTGATGGAAAAGATGGTTCTTATGAAGTGCCGTTACCAGAAAAAGGTGAAGCGAAAAGAGCAATCTTAGAAACTTACACTAAAGAGCATTCTGCTGAATACCAATCACAAGCACTAATCGATTTAGCTTTTGATATGAGAAAAGAAATTTCAGATCTTACAAAAGTAAAATCAATTGTTCTTCACACTTCTCATCACACACACTATGTAATCGGTACAGGCGCTGGAGATCCGCAAAAAATGGATCCAAAAGCTTCACGTGAAACACTAGATCACTCAATCATGTACATCTTCACTGTAGCTTTAGAAGACGGTTCTTGGCACCATGTAGATTCATACACTCCAGAAAGAGCGGGACGTCCAGAGACAGTAGCTTTATGGCATAAGATGAGTACTGTTGAAGATGCTACTTGGACTGAGCGTTACCATAACCCAGATCCAGATAAGAAAGCTTTTGGCGGTAAAGTTGTGATCACAATGGAAGATGGAACAGTACACACGGCTGAAAAAGCTTTAGCTGACGCTCACCCTGCAGGAGCAAGACCATTTGCACGAGCTGAGTACATTAATAAGTTTAAAGTTTTAACAAACGGTATTGTTTCTACAGAAGAGCAAGATAGATTTTTGGGTCTTGTACAAAACTTAGAGAACTTAAACGCTGAAGAGCTTACTCAGTTAAACGTACAGCTTGATCCACAAAGCTTAGTAAATTCTGAAAGAGACACTAGAGGTATTTTCTAATGTTAAACACGAGGGTTTCACATCAAGAAAAAAGAAAGAAGCTAAGAGAAGACTTGGCTTCTGGAAAGCTCTTAAGATACCCGGGGGCTTTTTCTCCATTAGTTGCAAAACTCATTGAAGATATTGGTTTTGACGGGGTTTATATTTCAGGGGCTGTTTTGTCTAATGACCTGGGCTACCCTGATATTGGAATGACAACTTTAACTGAAGTTGCAGGGCGCGGGCGTCAAATTTCAAGAGTCACAGACCTTCCTACTATAATTGATATTGATACAGGCTTTGGTGAGCCTATGAGTGCCGCTAGAACTGTTCAAGAGTTAGAAGACCTTGGGATTTCTGGATGTCACATGGAAGATCAAGTGAACCCTAAGCGTTGTGGTCACTTAGATAATAAATCCCTTGTTTCAGTTGAAGAGATGACTAGAAAAATTAAAGCTGCATCAGACGCTAAACGTGATCCAAATTTTGTATTGATGGCAAGAACAGATGCTAGAGCAAGTGAAGGTTTGGACGCTGCAATAGCAAGAGCAAAAGCTTATGTTGATGCTGGGGCTGACATGATTTTTCCAGAGGCGATGAAGGATGAGTCAGATTTTGAAGCTTTTAGAAAAGCTGTTGATGTTCCACTTCTTGCAAATATGACGGAGTTTGGGAAATCAAAAGTTTTAAGCAAGGAGCAGCTTGAGAACTTAGGTTACAATATGGTGATTTATCCTGTAACGACTTTAAGACTTGCAATGTTTCATGTTGAAAACTCTTTAAGAGAGCTTAAGGAAAAAGGCACTCAAGAAGGAATGCTTGATAAAATGCAGCACAGATCAAGATTGTATGAGCTGGTTGAATATCAAGACTATAACGAATTTGATAAAGATATTTTTAATTTTTCATTGAGTAATAACCACTAAAGAGAAGGAGACGACTGATGTCTAAAGTAAATGTAAAAAAAGGTTTAGAAGGCGTTGTTATAGACACAACTACAGTTTCAAAGGTTATGCCTGAAACAAATTCATTAACATACAGAGGTTATCCAGTTCAGGAACTTGCAGAAAAATGTAATTTTGAAGAAGTTGCGTTCTTACTTTGGAAAGGTGAGCTTCCAACAGAAGAAGAATCAAAAGCCTTTAGAGACAAAGAAAAATCATACAGAGCGTTACCAGATTCAGTTTTAAATGCTTTTAAAGGCATGGATATGACTGGTCACCCAATGGACATCTTAAGAACAGGTGTGAGCATTTTGGGTACAGAAGATAAGAGAACTTGGGATGATTCAGAAGAGACGACTCTTGATAAAGCAACAATGTTATTGGCAAAAATTCCAACGATGATTGCTGCGGCTTACAGGCTTAAACATGGTAAAGAAGTGATTGCGCCAGACTCAACTCTTTCTATGTCTGAAAACTTCTTTAAAATGTGTTTTGGTGAAGTGCCGGCTCCAGAAGTTGTAAAGGCTTTTGATGTTTCTTTAATTTTATACGCTGAGCACTCTTTTAATGCTTCAACGTTTACAGCTCGTGTGATCACTTCAACTACTTCAGATATCTACTCTGCGGTAACTGGTGGTATTGGTGCTTTAAAGGGCCCATTACACGGTGGAGCAAACGAGCAGGTTATGTATGTTCTTAAAGAAGTTGGTGAGGTTGAGGGCGCAAAAGAATGGATGGAAAAAGCTTTAGTTGAAAAGCGTAAAGTGATGGGTTTTGGACACAGAGTTTATAAAAACGGTGACTCAAGAGTTCCAACTATGAAAAAGTATGCTCAAAAAATGGCTGATTTTGTTGGTGAGCCAAAATGGATGGAAATCTCTCAGGCTCTAGAAGATGTGATGGTTTCTCAAAAAGGCATTTATCCAAACTTGGATTTCCCTGCGGGCCCGGCTTATTACATGATGGGTTTTGAGATCGATATGTTCACTCCAATTTTTGTGATGAGTAGAATCACTGGTTGGTCTGCACACATTATGGAGCAGGCTGCGAATAATAGAATCATCAGGCCTTTAAGCGAATATAATGGGCATGCGCAAAGAACAGTTTAAGTAAAAAGATGTGACCGTCTGTATAGGCAGGGGGTCATCTAGTTTATATAAAAGGAGAAAGATATGACAGAATTATTAGGAATGCTTACATCACAATTAGGCGTTAAAGAAGAACAGGCTTCAGGTGGAGCAGGACTTTTATTTAAAATGGCTCAAGAGAAGCTTGGTGGAGATTTTTCACAAGTTGCTAGTGCTTTACCAGGCGTAACAGACCTTATTTCGAAAGCTCCTGCAACTGATGCAGCTGCTGGTGGATCTGCTGGTCTTATGGGTATGGCTGGATCTGCTANNCTTTAGGCGTTGGTGGAGCTGGTGGCGGACTTGGTGATCTTGCTAAAATGGCAGGTGCTTTTGAGTCTCTAGGCCTGGATATGGACACAGTTATGAAGTTTGCACCAATTGTAATGAAGTATGCTCAATCTGAAGGTGGAGAAACAGTAGCAAACCTTCTTAAAAAAGTTATGAGCTAATTAAAACTTTAGTAATAACACTGTGAAAAGACTGCTTAGGCGGTCTTTTTTTGTTTTTAAATACCAGAAGGAGACTGCGTCAATATTTTGTGAAAGCTGCCGTCTAATATAGGATTCTTTTGTAATAGGAGAATTTTATGATTCAAATAATAGCTGCAATTTTATTATCTTTTTCTGCAGGAGCTTCTGTTGCTCCCTCAAGCGAAATACCAGAGAGAAGAGAGTTTCCTCTTGATGAGACTGTGAACCCTTGTGATGATTTTTATAAGTATACATGTTCAAAGGTAAGAGCTTCTTTTAAGTTAAGAGAGGACAGAACGTCTCACACATTTTCATTCTCAGATTCTGCGGAAAGGCTTTTAGAGAGAAAAAAGAAATACTTAGCGGGCCTTTCTACTCAAGAAAAGAAAACAAAGGGTGAAGTTGAGCTTAGTGATGTGTTTCAGGCGTGCATGGATGTGGACGCAAGAGCGGCGGCAGAGAAAGCGGAAGTAAAACGTGTAGTCGAAGAGGTTTCAAAGATTAAGACACGTGAAGAGTTTCAAAAGTACCTTGGATCAAAGATTGGAACTAGTGAGTTCTCATTTTTTGATTTTGGTGCTGGAAATAATCAGCAAAACCCTAAAGTAAATGATCTGTTCTTGGGTGAGGACTTAAGAGGTCTTCCTGAAAGAAGTTACTACGGGAATAAAAAGCTGATTAAAGAATATAGAAAACTCTTAACAAGGTTTTTCCAAGAGCTTGGTTTAAAGGGTGCAGGGGCTAGGGCAAGTTTAGTTATTAAGTTTGAAAAAGAATTTGATGCTGTTTATCCAACTCCGAGTGAATGGAGAGTTCTTTGGACAACACCTAGTGAAATCTCAAGAAAGGACCTTTTGACAAAGTATCCGGAATTTCATTTAGATACCTTTTTACAAAAAATCCCTAAAAAGACTTTGATTAGGTATCCAACGCCGAAGACTTTTGACTTTGTAAAGAAGGCTTTAACAACACATAGACTTGAGCAGTTAAAATCAGTTTACTTATACCAAGCCTTATCCTCTCAAATGGATAAGGGGTATGAGGAGTACTATAAAAAGAAGTTTGTATTTAATAATAAGTTTTTAGGCGGTCCTAAGAAAAGACCGGAGCTTCAGGAGTCTTGCACTAACTATGTTAAAAGATCTTTTATGAGAGAGCTTGATTATGAGCTATACTCAAAACTTTTTGGAAAGTTCTCTAAGAAGAAATTTGTCAGACTTGTAAATAAAATTAGAAAGTCTTTAGATAAGAGCCTTGTTGAAAACACTTGGTTAAGTGCAAAAGGTAAAAAGAACGCTAGAAAGAAAATGAAAAAGGCTTTTTTACAAGTTGTAAAGCCAAACAACAAAACAGAATGGGACTTTATTCCTGCAGGGGATTACTCTCCTAAAAACTATATAGAGAATAAAAAGCTTAGAGCAAGTTTAAGTAATCAAAAGAGTATTAAAAGTTTTAGTAAGAAAAACAGTGATAAGACATGGTGGTTGGGCCCTCTTACAGTGAATGCTTACTATTCAGCAAGTGAGAATAAATTTGTGATGCCTGCAGGGATTTTGCAGTATCCATTTTATGACCAAAACCTGCCAGATCATATGAACTTAGGGGCTATTGGAATGGTTATTGGTCATGAGCTTGGTCACGGAATAGATGATAAAGGCTCTAAATTTGATTACAAAGGGCGATTAAGATCATGGATGACTAAAGAGGACTTGGCAGAGTTTAAGAAAAGAGGCGACAGGTTAGTGGCACAGTTTAATGAAATTGGTCATGATGGAGAGCTTACTTTAGGTGAAAATATTGGAGACTTGGTGGGGTTAACGACATCTTACAAAGCGGCTTTTCCAAAAGGAAAAAGGTCTATTGAGAAGAAAAAAGAATTTTTTGTTCAGTACGGCAGGTCTTGGTGTACAGTTGCAACAAAGGGTGCAGAGAAGTTAAGGCTTAAAACAGATTCGCACTCTCTTCCAAGAGCTCGAATTAATGAGCAGGTTAAACATCAAGGGGGCTTTGCTGAAGCGTTCTCTTGTAAGGCTGGGGATAAAATGTTCTTGGCTAAAAAAGACAGAGTTAGTATTTGGTAAGTATAGATTTTTTAAAAGGAGTTTTAGATGAAAGATGTATTTGAAAAACTTGGAGTTTTTTATTTAGGTAAAGACTATGACCTTGAGTCTAAAGCAGTAGGGGATGTCCCTGTCCTTTTAAGATCAAAAGATTTAACAACTCATGCTGTATGCCTGGGAATGACAGGGAGCGGAAAAACAGGGCTTTGTATTTCAATGCTTGAAGAGGCTGCGATTGATAACATCCCTGTTATAGCAATTGACCCTAAAGGGGACATTTCAAACCTTCTTTTAGGTTTTGAAGACATGACGCCTGAGGCGTTTAAGCCATGGGTTGGAGAAAGTGAAGCCGAGCAGAAAGGAATATCTGTTGATGAGCTTGCGGCAAAAAAAGCAAAGCTTTGGTCTGAGGGGATTAAGTCTTGGGATCAGGATACAAGCCGTATTAAAAAGATTAAAGAAAATGTAGATATGAGAATTTACACTCCAGGGTCAGATACTGGGCTTGGACTGGCTTTGTTTAGTGGCTTTAAGGCTCCTAAGGATCTGTCTGCAGAATCTTTAACAGAGTCTATTGAGAACACTGTGAGCTCTTATTTGGCGGTGGCTGATAAATCTAGTGCGGAGCCAGGAAGTCCAGAGCATAGTTTTTTATCACAAATTTTAAATCACTTTTGGACTAAGGGTGAATCATTAAACTTTCCAGAGTTTATTGGAGCTATTTTAAATCCTCCGTTTGAAAGTGTTGGGGCATTGGATCTAGAATCATTCTTTCCTAAAAAAGAAAGATCTGCACTAGCTTTAAAGTTTAATGCTTTATACGCATCTCCACAGTATAAAACGTGGGCGAAGGGTTCACCGATATCTATTCCTAATATGCTTTATGGGAAAAATGGAAAACCTCAAGTTTCTATTGTTTCGATTTCGCATTTAGAAGAAAAAGAGAGGATCTTTTTTGTATCAAGACTTTTAAATGAGCTTGTGAGTTGGACAAGAAAGCAAAAAGGCACGAGTTCTTTAAGAGCACTTTTATATATGGATGAAATTTATGGGTACTTTCCTCCAACAGAAAACCCGCCAACTAAAAAACCAATGCTTACATTGTTAAAACAAGCGAGAGCACAAGGAGTTGGCTGTGTGCTGGCGACTCAAAACCCTGTAGACCTTGATTACAAAGGTCTCTCAAATACAGGAACCTGGTTTATTGGAAGGCTTCAAACTGAAAGAGATAAAGGAAGGTTGTTAGAAGGGCTAAAATCAATCGGGAGTTCTTCAGAAATCAACTGGGATAAGGCGATCTCTTCTTTGGATAAAAGAGTTTTCTTAATGCACTCGGTTCATCAAAAGGAGCCTGTGATTTTTCACACTAGATGGGCGCTCTCTTACTTAAGTGGGCCAATAGGGCAAGAACAAATTGCAAAACTTATGGCACCCTTCAAGAAGGTTGTTTCGACTGTTGTGCCTGAATCTCCAAAGGAGAAAAAGTTTAACCCACAAAGTCTTCCTAAGGAGATAGGGCAAAGAATTTTTGAAGATAGAAATAAAGATGAGTATGGGCCCTGTTTTGGGGCTGTGGTTTCCACATACTTTAAGCACAGAAAATCTGGAGAAGAGAAGGCTATTGATGAAGTTTGGTCGGCTCCTGTATCAGAGGGTGAACTTGAGTTTTCAAAAGAAGAGCTGTTAAAAGAGGATCTTTATAAGTTAGACCCTGAAGAAGGGAGTTTTGTCTTTGATGAAGTTCCTGCTTTTGCAAGAACGGATAAGGCTTTTAAAGGCTTAGAAAAAGAGGCTAAAAACTATGTGTATAGAAACACAAGCCTAACTCTTTTAGAAAGCCCTGTACTTAAGGAGTTTTCTGAGTTTGATCAAACAGAAGAGGAATTTAGAGGAGAGCTGTCTCATTTAATTCGTGAGAAGAAGGATGAAGAAATAGATAAGCTTAATGCTAAGTATGAGAAGAAGTTTGATATGATTGAAAAGAGAATCATGAGAGCTGAGCAAAAAGTTGCTAAAGAGACAGAGCAGTACAGCGCTAAAAAAACCAGCACATTTTTAAACATCGGGGTTGCAGTGGCTTCTGTCTTGCTAGGTGGAAAAGCTTTAAGTGGAACGTCTGCAAGACGTGCAGGTTCTGTTTTAAGGGGTGCTGCAACTGCTCATAAGGAAAAGAGTGATATTGGTAGAGCTGAAGAGCAGTTAAAAGATTATCAATCAGACCTTGAGGAGTTAAGAGAAGAGCTTGAGGATGCGGTTTTAAATATTGAAGAAAAATATAACACAGACTCTATAGAGCTTGTGTCACATAAAATTTCTCCAACAAAAACTAACGTTGAAGTAAAGTGGTCAGGCCTGATTTGGAAGTGAGCTCCCGCTTATTAGTTTAAAAATGGTGAGAATTTACAAATATAGTAGGGGGTTGTTTCACAAACATTGGAATAACTCTGTGCTTTATATTGAGACTTTAAATCTAGTGGTTCCGAGATGGAGTGTTTTTCTACAAATGCATCATAAACTTTACTGTGGTTTGATAGCGCTGTAATACTAGATAGCAAGGTGTTTATATCAGCTTTCCTTTGGGAGTCTCCCCCAAAGAATGCCGGGGCAATGTGTATGGAGCAAAACCTTTGTGGAGCTTCTGTTTTTAATGCGTATAACCCAGCTTGCCAAAACATAAAGGTTTCTCGGTACACTTCATAAGATTCAAGGCTGCATTGGTCTGGGTTTTTCACTAGTCCTTGAAGCCATTCATTTAATGGAATTATTTGTTTTATATGAGAAAGGTCGATAACGTAGAGACCTTCATCTGTTTTTACGATGTTTGCAACATGATATGGCCAATGGAAAGTAGAGTTAGGAACTGAGGGGTCGCTAAATATTTGTGTCGTTCTTATGGGGCCTGAAATTGAAATTTCTCCGACCTTAATGCGAGGGGATTTTTTTATATCTTCATAATACGCTTTGACGTTGTTAGCTGTAAAATCTGTGTTGATGTTTTTTGGGGCTGAAAAATACCAGCTCAAGGCTAAAGCTCTATTTGAGCAGTTTTCATTAATGAGCGCCCAAGGGATGGTTTTTTCATCTCCGTTACCACTGTTAATAACTATATCTCGAGCAAGTGCGGCTTCTTTTTTAAGGTTTTCGATGGAGATTTTTTCGAGAAACTCAAGGTCCTGTAGATTGTTTGAGCTTGGCGGAGTATTTATTTCTGAGGCATTACAGCTGGGGAGAACGGAGAGTTCCTTAAGCAGATTACCATTGGTAGAGTCGTATGTGAAAAAACTGTGTTGATCGATACAAGATAGTCCTTCAAATTGAAAAACAACCTTGCCTTGAAGTTGGGGATGAATTGGCGCTGAGATCCTGATAAATGAGGGGGTGAAGCTAAATTTACTATGTAGTTTCTCTAGTATGAGTGAAAAACTTTGTTGATCTATTTTATCGAGGCTTGATTGGATGAGGGAGAAGCCAATTGAACTTCCCTGCTTTAGATTGCTGGATGTAATCTTAAAGTGACAAAGGCCATCATCATCTCTATAAGGAGCTGTCCTTATAAAGAGTGCTGATTGTGCTTCTCCAAAATTTCCTTTTAAGTAGGAGTACTCCCAGCCAATTTTTGAACAGATGTTATTATTTAGGGGATAGGTTGTAACCATTAAAAGCTCAGACCCGGGTAACTCTTGGGTGGCGAAAGTGCTGATCTCTTCAAGTCCTTTTAGAGGATTCCCGAGGGCTACATCGGTTTCAGCTGCAAAAATTCGAGTTTCAAGTGAGAGTAATATTAGTAAAAAGTAAATCTTTTTCATAGAGTCTCCTTATTTTTATATATGCTTATTTTATAAGACTCTGCTGGCCGATAAACAAACAAAACTAGGTTGTTTGTAGATTTAATCTAGTGAGTCATAGAACGCTCGTACTCTCTCATCGCTCTTGATGTATCTCGGGTCCCAATTGGTTACAAATAGCCCCTTAGATGACTTGGCGCGAGATAAAGCTACATAAGCCTGGCCGCGTTCCCAAAGGCCCGCTAGGTCAACTGAAATGATGTCGATAGAAGCGCCTTGTGCTTTATGAATTGTACTAGCCCACGCAAGTGAGATAGGGAAGTTCTCAATTGTGGCCTCTAGGCCTCCATCAGCATTTAAAATTTCAAAAGATTCTTTTTCAAAGTCGATAAAAGTTCCACCAAGAGTTTTAACTTTAATGGTTTCAACTCCTAGATAGTCTACGTGAGCAAGTGTTCCATTAACGTAGTGGCCAAAAGGATGATTTTTTCTAATCATCACTAAAGCCCCTTTTTTAAGGGAGATTTCTTCAGGGAGTGGGCTGACACTTAAAACCCTTTCGACTGTTAGATTTGATTTCTTCTTAATTGTGATTTTAGATTTATATGTTGTTACAGGGGACTTAATCTTATCAAGCTTTCTGCGATTAAAGTCTTCTACATGCATACGTCTTCCAAAAAGAACGGTGCCTTCAAAATCCTCTTTCTTTTTTGGTTTCTTTTTAGAGAAAAAATCACTTACAAGTTGAGGGCACTCCCCTTGCCTAATGTAATTAAGGGCTTCGATGAAATCCTTATCCTCTGTACGCATGATCTTTTTTAGATTGATGGTATGAAAGTATAAACTTGCCCATGTTTTTGTTTGAAAGAGCCAGAAGCTTTTTTGATTTTTTTGAATGGGCGGCAGTTGGAAAAAATCACCAACGGCAATAATTCTTAAGCCTCCAAAAGGAAGGTCTAAATTAAGGATGTATCGACAAATTTGTTCAGCAGCATAAAAAGCCTCAGGATCAATCATTGATATTTCATCAATAATAACTTCTTTTGTATCGGCAATACGGTTAACAAGTCTTCTGTCTTTAAGTGCTCTTTCAACAGTTTTTTCAACACCGCCCTTAAGGATCCCTAGCCCGAAGAAGCTATGAAAGGTGCAGCCGCCAACAATAACAGCCGCTGCCCCTGTACTTGCAACAATAGGAGTTTTACTAGCTTTTGTTTTTAGGTACTCACGGATAAGAAAAGATTTTCCTGTTCCGGCAGCCCCTGTTAAGAACACATTTCCATCTGATTTTAAGAACTGAAGAGCTTCTTCTTGCTCAGGGTTTAAAATAACACCCATTTAAGAACAAAGACCGTCTTCTAGAACAAAAGGGTTTGATGTGCGCTGTAGGTTAAAGATTTGATCATTTCTAATAATTTCAGTAGGTGTCGGTGGATGTGCACAATGCCAGTTTAAAAGATCTCTTTCAAAGCCGGGGCTGTTTGTCGCCTTATCTAGGTTTATGTTGTATTCATGGGTCATATATAAAATTGCTCTAGCAACTTTCCCTTTAGCATACTCAGGTGGTTCAACAGCGCGGTCTCCCATCTCTAGAGGGCAGCTTTCAGTAATGTACTCACCGTCTAGCTCAGTAAAAATATAACTTCCTCTTGCGGAGTTAACAGTGGTTACAGTTGGATACATATTGTGTAAGTCTGCTTCCATGAGGTTAAAGCGAGGACTTAGACGGCGACACTCTTTTCTGTTTTTGTTTGAGCATTTTGGTATGGCTTCTTTCATCCATGAGGCAGCAAAAACATGTTCGATGTTAAAGCCACTTCGGCCATGAAAAGTCTTTTCACAGTATAGGCTTTTGTGAGTTTCAGAATAAAGTTTCCCCCAAAAAGCTTTTCTGGCGGCGCCGTATTTGTGGAATTGAGTTTGATCAGAGAACGCAGAAACAGAAACCAGTAGTGCTATTAGAATATGCATAAACAGTACTATTCCAGGCAACCTCCTAGATTGCAAAGGTAAAAAGAGGAGTCCAATGTTTTGTTTTTGTTAAGCTGTCTAAAGTTATTTCTAACAGGCCTTAAAGGGCTAAATCTTTTAGATGATTAGAGCTAAATTCTGAAAAGAGCTTAAAGGGGTTTAGGTGATACACATACCGGGGGGGATTGATGAAGAGTCTTGTTGTATTAGTGAGCATATTTTTTGTAATGGGCGCGTCAGCGCAAGCGGGGACTACATCAAGAGTGCCAAGGATTTTTACAGGAAACTCAGATGCTCCAGCCTACCAGCATTATAGTAGATATAAGAATAAGAAAGACGCTCGTGATTCAAGAGGCTATGCCGGCTATACATTAAATCAATCTAAGTTAAACAAAATAGCTAAGTCAGTTAGTGTTGGTTCAGTCCATGTAATGGTTAGAAATATTGCAAGAGATGGTCTCTGTGGAAAATATGGGGAATGCTTTAGAGCATATGTATATGTAAATGGTGATCAAAGAAGTGGTGAACATGTTGCAACGTTTATAGTTTCTCCGGGAACAGGTAGACGAACTCCTTTGTACAACAATGCTAAATTAAGAAAGTATACACGTTCACTTCATAGCTTTGAAAGACCGACACAGTTTAAGAATTTTGACATGTACAGAATCTATGGTTCAAAATCTTACCCTGATCCAGTACCAAATATGCCAAACGCAATGTTCTTTGATACTTCAATTGCTCTTCATGGATCATTTGGAAAAGTTAATGGTTCGAAGCAATCACATGGTTGTATCCGTATGAATCCAGATGAGTCTTATTGGTTACACTCATTGGTAAGAGCTGCAAACGGTAATCTTACAGTTGACGTTTTTCATACGAGATAGAAAAAGACTAGTTCTAAACTAGGTTAAAATATAAAAAAATCTACACCTTGCCTTAGCGAGGTGTTTTTATTTGTAAAAGGAGGTTTAAGTGAAAGATTATATAGTATTGGGTGGCGGTTGTTTTTGGGGGCTTGAAAAGCTTCTTTCGGATCTTGATGGTGTGACATCAACAAGTGTTGGCTATGCGGGGGGCGGTTTAAAGAACCCTGAATATAATGAAGTTAAAACGGGTGAGACGGGGCATGTTGAATCAGTTAGGGTTGAATTTGATAACACTCTTATAAGCTTTAAAGATCTTCTTCACTTCTTCTTTAGAGTTCATGACCCGACAACAAGTGACAGACAAGGTAATGATGTTGGCACACAGTACAGATCTGTAATATTCTACAATACTGATGAGCAAAAAGAGGAATCACAGGAAGTAATCTCTGAAGTAAATGCGGGCGATAGATTTGAGGGTGTTGTTGTGACAGCAGTTGAAAAGGAGCGAGAGTATTATTTGGCTGAAGACTATCACCAGAAGTATATTGATAAAAATCCGTCAGGTTACACTTGTCACTTTATTAGGGACTAGAGGGCTTCTTCATTGTAACCCCCTAAAATAACTACTGATTCTAAGGAGACAAAATTTGAAGGGATTACTGAATAATTTATAAAGCCATAAGGAAATACCCTGTAAAGTGAAGAAGGGTGATACTGTAGAAGCTCAAACTTAATTTAAGGAGCTTCTTAAAAATGAAAAGAATTATTTTAACATCAGTATTGTTATCTGTAAGTACAGTGTCTTTTGCGCATTCAGACCATATGAAACCAAAAGAAATACAAATAGTTGAAGAAAGTGCTCAGAATAAACCCGAGCAAATGGGAGCCTCTTCAGTTGCACTACTTGAGACTACAATGGAACTTACTGGTGGTGATCACGGACAAGGTAGATACTTTAGTGAGGAGACTACGCAAGTTGAAAAACTTGTTAATCAAGGCTTCACAATGCTTAACATGTTCCAGTACACAGATGCTTTTAGAAGCTTTAACACTGCTCTTAATCTTGATCAGAGTTCGGTAATTTCACAAATTGGTAGAGCTTTTGCTTCAATGTCTCTTAATAGTGAAGAGAGTTACTACTTACTTGCGGCTAAAAATTTTCTTGTTTTGAATAAAGATGCTTTAAGTCAAAAAGAAAAAGCGTGGGCTAATTTACTTTTAGCAATGATTGTGCAAACGGATGTTGATGGGCAGCCTCTTAGTACTGCGACGGCCTACTCAAATTTACAAAAAGCAGATAGCGAGAACTTAGAAGTTGCTGTTTTTGCAAATTGGGTTTCTGGAAACTATGACGTTGCAGCACTTAAAGCGGCTTTAGAGAAAGACCCGATTAATGCAGGGGCGACACACTACCTTCTTCATTTAGGTGAAATGCGTAATGATCATGACACTGCACTATTTTACGGGGAGAGCCTTGCTAAACTTTCACTTGGTTCAGGGCATGGGCAACATATGTATGGACATGCGCTTCCTCATTTTAACAGATGGAAAGAGGCTGATGAACAGTTTAGAATTGCACATGAGATTCACTGGGATTGGGCCAAGAAGAACAATGTTCACCCTTCAGAAGACTGGCACTACTCACACAATTTAGATTTATGGTCTGTGACCAATATGGTTTTAGACCCCGCTAAAGCAGTTCTTACCTTAGAGGAGCTTGAGCAGTTTAGCCCTAGGTACTCGTTGGATCTTTTGGATTTAAGAGTAATCACGGCTTTAAATGTGGCTAAAACAGATGAATACATAAAAGGTTATGAGGACCGGGCTGCTAATTGGAAAGCATATGTTAAAAGCTCAAGAAAACTCTATACGTTAATTAATCAAGCGGATGCATTTGAAACTGTTAAGCGTGAAATACTTGAAGGCCTTAACTGGAAAGAGAACCCTAAAGACAACACTTTGTTTGTGGCGGTTACTTTAATCAATGCTGTTAGAACTGGAGATACGGCAACAGAAGGCAAGGCTTTGGCTTACATTACATCATCTTTAGACGAGCAGTTTTCTCAAGGCGGTTTTGATGGTTGGAGAAAGTCTGTTTTAGAGACTCTTGTATACACTAGAATTTTTGAAGTTTATGGACTAGAGGGTGCTGCAAAGGCCCTTAAGGATAAGATTTCTGATGTCTATATGAACCCTGTTGATTAAGAGGGTGATTATGCGAGGCTCCATGGAATATTCTTGGAGTCTAAAATTGGGAGAGTGTATGCTCTTTAAATGGGGAAACGGGGATTCACATTAATACTACTGTCAGCCTTGCTATCTACAAGTATAGCACAGGCAAAATCTTTTAAGGTTGTTGTTTTTAATATTCAAAAAGCTGAAAATGCAAAATGGGATCAGTCAGTTTTTGACAGTTTGGTCTCAGCTTCTGACCTCTCTCTTTTGCAAGAGTCAGTAGATGACCTTCCGATGGAGATTGGACCTGTTTTAAATCAATACTTTTATAAGTCATGGGGAAACTCTGATTATGATACAGGGCTAGAGACAAGAACAGTCTGGCAGAAAAAGAGTTCAAGAGTTTTATTCTCTCCAACAAATGAGCCTGTTTCTGACACGCCAAAGATTTCTGTTGTAGAGCTTTATGATATTGAGGGTTGTGAGGATCTAATGGTTGTTAACACCCACGGGATAAACTTTAGAGGTTTTTCACACTTTAGAAAGCAAATGAAAGCAGTTTTTGAAAATGTTAGGGATCACCAGGGGCCAATGATATGGGCTGGAGATTTTAACACTAGAAACACTAGTAGGAAGAAATATTTAATTTCAATTGCTAAAGATTTGTCGTTAAAAGAAATTAAATTTGAAGGGCGTACAAACAAAGGGTTTGCGCTAGACAGAGCTTTTTCAAGAGGGTTAGAGGTGTTGAAGGCTGAAGAGATTCAGGCAGGTATTTCAGATCATGAGCCTCTTTATATAGAATTAGAAAAAAAGAACTAAGAAGTGAACGTGGACGCTATAGGAATTGTGGTAAAAGAAGTTAAAGAGACTATTAAGTTTTATGGTCTTTTCGGAATTGAGTTTAAAGAGCTGGGAGATGGTCACTTTGAGGGTGTTGCTTCAAACGGTGTTCGCTTAATGCTTGATAGTGTTGAGTTGATGAAAAAAATCAATCCTGATTGGTCTTATCGATGTGGATCAAATATAATCTTGTGTCACAAAAGCGAGGCGGCTCCTGATGTTGATGCTGTCTACAACAAGGTTGTAGAAGCGGGTTTTGAAAAAGTGAAAGAGCCTTGGGATGCTTTTTGGGGGCAAAGGTATGCATCCGTTAAAGACCCTGATGGAAACCAAGTAGATATTTTTGCAGATCTTTAGGAATAATTTTTAATGTTACACTCTCTTTTAATTAGTTTCTTTGTACTAAATGCTTATGCTGGTGTTGAAAACCCAAGGTTTTCTTTTTTAGGTGGAAAATATGATAACGGCTATCCTAAGCATAAATACACTGAGGTGTTGGATGTTGTTAAGGGAGTCTATGGGCCGATCATAAAGTCTAAAGGTGGTAGTTTTTATATTCAGGAGGACTGGTTTGATGGTGCTGTGAATATGTGGGCTTTTCGTTTGGGGTCAGAATACTGGTTAGAAATACCAGGTGGGATGTCTAGATATTCACTTATTAATGAGGAGGCCTTCATCACCTCAATTTGTCATGAACTTGGTCATCTTTTGGGGGGAGAGCCAAAACGTGGGGAGATTAGCTTAGAGGGGCAGTCTGATTACTATGCGACTCAAGATTGTGTGCAAAGTCTTCTATTAGAAATTAAACCTTTTAAGGACCTTGCTATAAGCCCTGGAGTTTTAAGGCTTTGTGGTGAAGATTTACTTTGTGGAAGAGTTTTTGAAGGAGCACTTAGCCTGACGTCGTATTATGCAGAACTTGAGGGCGTTTCGCCTCCTCTCATATCGAAGAAGAGTCAGGTGCAGGTGAAGGAGACTTTAAAGACTCACCCTCCGGCCCAGTGTAGGCTTGATACGCTATATGCGGGGTATTATAAAGAGCCAAGGCCGTCTTGCTGGTATAAAAAGTCGAAATGAAAAAATTAATAGCTTTATTTTTAGTAGTCATTGGCTGTGTTAAAAAAGAAAAAATGAGTGAAGAAGATTTACAAGAGGTTCGTATGAATAAGAGCGTTGGTGTTGATGTAAGAACGTTGCAGGAAATTAAGCAAAACCCTGCGCCGGGTAGCGTTCATATAGACATGAGTGAAATTGCTGAGAGATTTGAAAAAGAATTTCCTGTAAAATCTCTTCACATAGCTCTTTTTTGTGAAGTTGGTGGAAGAGCAGAGAGGGTGAAAGAGTTTTTAGAGACGAGAGGCTATTCAAATCTTAAAAATATTGGATCTTGGAGAGAGTGGAACTCTATAAATGTTAACTAGAGTTTTATTCTTAACCTCTTTTTTTGTAAGTGGAGTTGCTATGTCATTTGATGTTGTTGAAGAAATAAAGAAATGTCCAAGTTCTCCTAATTGTGTGTCTTCACTAGCGAAATCTAAAAAGCACTATATGGAGCCTTGGACTTACAGCGGGGAAAAAGCAGCTGTGATGGCAACGTTAAGAGAAAAAGTTTTGTCTTTACCGAGAGTGAAGTTAGTGGGCGAGGGTAGTGACTACTATCACTTTGTATTCACAAGTAAAATTTTAAGGTTTAAAGATGATGTGTGGTTTTTTGTTGATGGAGAGAGTAAAAAAATCCACTTCAAATCAGCCTCAAGACTTGGTCGAAGTGACTTTGGTGTGAACAAAGAAAGGCTTTTGGGGCTTAAGAAAAGAATATTTTAAAAAAGCTGTTTTAAAGGGCTTTGTGGGGAGGACTCATGTAAGTCACTGTAATTAGGAATATTTACTGATATTGACTTATAAGTAAGTATTCACTTACCATCTTTTGGGTATGACACAAAAACAGAAAATAGACTTTGAAAAAAGAAGAGAGATGATTCTTGATACAGTTTCACCTTTGTTTGCAGAAAAGGGCTGTTCAGTTACAACTAAGGAGTTGGCTGCGGCCGCGGGCATTAGTGAGGCGCTGATCTATAAACACTTTAAGTCAAAAAGTGAGCTTTTTGAGGCTGTGAAAACTCGTTGTTGTAAGAACGTCCACCCAGTTGCAGAGCGCTTATTACAAAAAGCCGAAGCTAAAGAAAGACTCCCGCTCTCAATAGTTCTTCTAGCACATGCAGTGCATGTTGGGTTTGAAGAAGACCTTTTGCCTAAAAAAGAAATGCACAAATTAGTTCTACAAAGTTTGGCTGCAAAAGGAGACTTTGCAGTTGAAACTTTCTCAAATTTTGGAAAGTGGATATGTCCAATTTCAGAAGACATGACAGAGGGTCAGCGGGAAGGCTGGCTAAAAAAAACCCCGTTTAGCAATGAAGAGCTTTTATGGATGGTCCACCATTTTATTGTAGGAATGGCCTTTACGCTAATGCCTGAAAAAAAGATGGAAGTCTTTGATGTAGACGCTGTGGAGATTGTAGAAAAGTGCAGCCTTCAAGGCTTAGTCATGTTGGGGATGGATATAGAAGAGGCTGCTGTAGAAAGTAAAAAAGCATTAAAAGAATTTAAAAATTTATAAAGAAAAAGGAGTTTGGGATGAAGAAGTTATTATTGGTAAGTCTTGCAATTTTGATGAGTGCTCTTGCATATGCTGATAAGGGGTATGACCTATCTAAACATGCAGAGAAGGTGAATAAAGGCTTTCAGGGGATGCAGACAGACATGCAGATGATTTTAATCAATGCCCACGGGGATGAGGTAAAAAGGTCAATGCTTGGAAAGGTTCAAGAGCGTAAAGATAAAGGGGATCAGTCAATGTTTGTGTTCAAAACCCCAACCGATGTTAAGGGCACAAAAATGCTTACTTGGGTTAATAAAGAAGGGTCTGATGACCAATGGCTATTCTTGCCATCTTTAAAGAGAGTTAAAAGAATTAATTCTTCAAATAAAAAAGGCTCTTTTATGGGGAGTGAGTTTTCTTATGAAGACCTCTCTGCACAAGAAGTCGAGAAGTTTACTTACAAGTATCTAAAAGAAGCAGATGTTTCAGGAAGAGCTGTTCATGTGATTGAAAGATATCCTAAAGAAAAAAAATCAGGGTACAGTAAGCAAACTGTGTATTTAGATAAAGAGTACAATCACCCGGTAAAAATAGAGTATTACGACAGAAAAAGTGAGTTATTAAAAGTGGGTGTTTTTTCAGGCTTTAATAAAGTTAAGACATGGTGGTTCTTTGATAAAATTGAAATCTCTAATGTGCAGACAAGAAAGAAGTCAATTTTAACATGGGCAAACAGAAAAGTAGAAATTAAATTTCCTAAAGGTCAGTTTGATTCTAAGAAACTTGCTTTATAGTGCGGGGGCGTAAGATGAAGAAATTAATATATGCATTACTAATAGCGGGACTTACTTCGTCTCAAGCTTGGTCTTTAGAGGTTTCAAGTCAGGGTGAGTTCAGGCTTGAATCAAGAGTTTTTAAAAATGACGGGGCAGATTTAACTCAAGACCATGGCTACGGAGTGTTCTCTAGACTTGAAGCTGATGTGAAGTCAGAAAAAAATCAGATTAAATTTAAAATGAGCGCTGTTGGTCGAGTGGGAAGAAAAGACTCAGAAAGAGATGTCTTTTACTTTGAAGATGCTTATCTTGAAAAAGACTTTGGAGATGTGCAAATTTTTGCAGGACTGAGACTAGTTAACTGGAGTACAGCCGAAGCGTTTCATCCATCAGATATTATAAATTCTAGAAATTTTGACACCCAGTTTGAAAATGCTGAAAAGATTGGTGAGCCAATGTTAGGGTTTTCTTCACAACATGGGGATTTTGGATTGCAGGCTTTTTATATGCCAGCACTTAGAGGCCCTAAGTTTACTTCATCGCAAAACAGAGTGAGCTTTTTTCCCGCGGGAATTAATGTTGCGGAAGAAGCTTTTGTGGATAAATCTGGGGAAACCCAGGAGGACTGGGCCTCTCAGTGGGCTGTTAAATCAACTATGAGTAAATGGGGAGGCGATTGGTCTTTGTACTGGGTCCATCATTTTGATCGGAGTCAGCCAGTGATGAATATAGTCTCTCCGGCAGAAGCGGTTCCTGTTTTTGTCGAGATGGACCAGATAGGTTTAAACCTTCAACAGCAAGTTTCAGATTTTATGGTAAAGTTAGAGTTAGCTCACAGAGTTTTTGATGAAAATCTAGTTTCAGATGACTTTGGTGTTTTGCCATATAAGTCCCACAGTCTTTTAGCTGGTGGTCTTGAATATATCTATGGGTGGGACTCAGGCTCCGAAACAACTTTCTTATTAGAAGCTCAGTTTGCAGAAGGGCTTGGGCGTGCAGATAGACAAGTTGTAAATATTTTTCAAAGGGATGCATTGCTAGGTTTTAGACATGCCTTTAACGATGCCTCAAGCAAAGAAATTTTTGTAATGGCAATTGCGGATTTAGAAATTTCAAAGCAGTTAATGGTGAGTGTCTCTTATGCGCAGCGCTTAAAGAGTGAGTGGAAGGTAAAAGTTGGGGGTCGTTATGTTGATGCTCCAACAGATCAGTTAATAAATATGGACCTTAGAACATTTAATCAAGATCATCAGCTCTACTTTGAGCTGAGTAGGTTTTTCTAATAAAAGATAGGAAGAGATATGAGCAAAAAACATTTTACACATAAGTTTATTGATAGTCCTTGGAAGACGATACTGTTTTCTTTAGTCTTACTTTTTGCACTTTCTGCAGGGGTGAGTAAGCTTTATGCTAACTTTGGTTATAGAGTATGGTTTCAAGAAACAAATCCAAACTTAATAGAATTTGATGCTTTTGAAAGAAAATTTGGGAGTGATGAGGTCGCTTTAGTCGCGGTTCATAGTCCTGATGGAATTTTTGATTCAGAAAGTATTAATTTAATCAAAGATCTTACAGATGATCTGTGGCAGTCAAAAGACGCGATCAGAGTTGATTCTATTACAAACTACAATTGGGTGCATGCTGATGCTGATGATATTCTTGTTGAGCCCTTAATTCCTGAAGAGTCTGAAGACATTACGCCACTTATTTTAAAAGAGCGTGAGAAAGTTGCTTTAGAGCATAATGTGATACCAGATTACTTAATAAATCGAAGTGCTCAGACAGCTTTGATCTATGTAAACTTAAAGCCATCAATAGATGAGATTCCTGATTATAAAGAAATAGTGGGTTCTCTTAGAAAAATCATCAGAAAGTATCAAATTCTAGGAGCTAAAGAAGGCGAGCAAAAAAGCTTTTATGTAGATGCTGATTATGACACTGAGGTTAAGGAGAAGAGTGCGGGAAAGACTTATGGTGCAAACCATACATTTCATTTAACGGGTAATCCTGCACTAACGTTTTCATTTCAAGAAAGCTCTCAAGCGGACATGCAAAAAATAGTACCGTTTGTGTTTCTTTTCACGCTTTTATTCTTGTTCATTCTGTTTCGTAGAATTACGGGAGTGCTACTTCCTCTTGTGGTTATTGGAGTTACTATTTTTGCAACCCTAGGGTTTTCAGGATGGATTGGAATAGAGATGAACGTTTTAACTGCAATAGTCCCGCAGTTCTTAATAGCACTATCAATTGCTGTGGCAGTTCATGTTCTCTCCTCTTTTTATCAATTTTTAGATAAGGGTCTGGATAAGAGGCTTGCTCTTAAGGTGGCTTTAGAAAAAAATTGGATACCAACAATTTTAACAAGTATTTCAACGGCAATTGGTTTTTTAAGTTTTTCAACTTCAGGAATTCCGCCTATTGCAAAAATGGGAATAATGTCAGCTTTTGGAACTATGTTTGCTTGGCTTATCACATTTACTCTGATCGCTCCACTTTTATCGTTTCTGCCACTTAAGAGGAAGAAGGATGGAAAGAGGGCTGATGACACTTATATAGTTTCTGAAAGAAGTGAGAGGTTTACAAACTTTATATATAACCACAGTAAGAAAATAGTGTTGATTTTCACTGTGTTTGCCTTTGGTTGTGCCTATTTAGCTTCTTCATTGGTGGCAAGCTCAGATCCTTTTGAATACTTTGAAAAATCAAATCCTATTAGGGTTGCAAACGAGTTTATTGAAGAAGAGCTTGGCGGTATAACAGGTGTTGAGATGATGATTCACTCTGGAGTTGCTGAGGGTATTAAGGATCCTGAGTTTTTAGGAAAAGTTGAAGGTTTTCAAAAGTGGATTGAAGATAAACAAGAGTTCACTTCAACAATTTCTATTGTGGATATTTTAAAAGAAATGAATCAGGTGCTAAACGGGAGTACAAAAGAGTCATATGTCTTACCTGATACAAAAGACGGTGTTGCTCAACAGCTGTTCTTGTACAGCATGAACCTTCCTCAAGGGATGGATATTAACAATAGAGTTTCTATTGAAAATGATAGTGTCCGAATGACAGCAATGAGTACGGTTCATGAATCAAATGAATTTTTAGCCATGGTAGACGAGTTAGAAGTTGAAGGAAAGAGAAGGGGCCTTGATGTTGATGTGACAGGGAAAATTCCTTTGTACCAGGCAAACAATGAGATTGTTGTAAATTCATTTGTTGTTTCAATGTCATTAGCGATCTTTCTTATAGCGATTTTAATGATTATAGGTTTAAAGTCATTAAAGGTAGGGCTGCTTTCAGTCATTCCGAACTCACTGCCACTTTTAATTGGGGCTGGTGCTATTAGTGCTATGGGAAAAAGCCTTGATATAGGAACTATGCTTGTTGGCTCAGTTTGTTTAGGAATTGCGGTAGATGATACAATTCACTTTTTAACAAACTTTCAAAAGTTTAGAAAACAAGGTGATGACATGAGAACAGCACTTGGAAGAGTGTTTACTTATACAGTGCCAGCATTAGTGACGACAACTATTGTTCTTGTCATGGCATTTTCATCATTTATTATGGCTGGCTTTGTTCCAAATCAAAACTTTGGTATATTTGTCGCAATCATTTTAAGTGCTGCATTGATCGCAGATGTTCTTTTCTTGCCATCGCTACTAATTTTAGTTTTTGGTGAAAAAGAGAAAGCGTAAAGTATTTGAATAGGCCCTCTTACTCCTTTTAAGGGGGCTTTTACACCTTGCATTCAGACAGCTTGAGGTGATGGCTATAGCAGGATAAATTGCCCTAAGGGGTGGTCAATATGCAAATCAAAACACAAGATGAATATGATAGTGCGGTTAAGGAAGCTTTAGAGGGGCCAGAGGCTTATTGGGCTGAAGTGGCTAAAGAGTATACCTGGCATAAAGAGCCTTCGCTTATTAAATCAGGTGGATTTGAAAATGTAGATATGAAGTGGTTTGAAGATGGTGTTTTAAACATCACAGAAAACGCTCTTGATAGGCATGTTGAAAAAACGCCAAATAAAAAGGCTTTGATATTTGAGCCAAACAACCCAGATGATACAGAAACGGTATACACTTATAAAGAAGCGCATCAAAAAGTTTGCCAGATTTCAGAAGCTCTTACTAAGCAAGGGGTGAAGAAGGGGGGTGTGGTCTGCCTTTACATGTCGATGATTCCAGAGTTGATTTTTTCTGTCCTAGCTTGTGCAAGAATAGGTGCAGTTCACTCAGTTGTGTTTGGTGGTTTTTCAGCAAAAGCTCTAAGAGACCGTATTGAAGACTGTAATGCTAAATTTGTAATTACTAATGACTCAGGCTTTAGAGGTTCTAAGCAAGTCCCCATTAAAAAAACTGTAGATGAGGCTGTTGAAGAAGCGAGTGTTAAATCAAAAGTTTTGGTTTGGAAGCACTCTGGAGAAGAGGTTTTGATGAAAGAGGGGAGAGACTTTTACTTTCATGACATAATAAACCCTAAAACAGAATCTTTTCCTGCAGAGCCGATGAACGCAGAGGATCCTTTGTTTATTTTATATACGTCAGGTTCTACGGGAAAACCAAAAGGCCTTCTTCACACCACTGCTGGGTATATGATTTGGGCTAATGAAACATTTAAGAATGTATTTCAAATGGATATGGAAAAAGATTTATTTTGGTGCACTGCTGATGTTGGCTGGATAACGGGACATTCTTATATGACTTATGGTCCAATGTTAAGTGGTGCGACACAGGTGATTTTTGAAGGTATTCCTACGTGGCCTGATGCTGGAAGATTCTGGAAAACAGTAGATAAATATAAAGTTACACATTTTTACACTGCCCCTACAGCCATTAGAGCCCTTCAGGCTTGTGATGATTCTTTTGTAAACTCTTATGACCTAAGTTCATTAAAAGTTTTAGGATCAGTTGGTGAGCCAATAAATGAAGAAGCTTGGCGGTGGTATAAGAAAGAAATTGGAAAAGGTTCTTGCCCAATAGTGGATACATGGTGGCAAACAGAAACTGGCGGGGTGATGATTTCAAACCTTGCGGGGGTCACTCCTGAAAAGGCAACTTGCGCAACAGGGCCTCTTCCTGGGGTGAACCCAGTTTTATTAGATGAAAAGAGTAATGCTTTAGAAGGTGCTGTTGAAGGGCATTTGTGTATTGACCGCCCTTGGCCAGGAATGGCGAGAACAATCTTTGGTGACCATCAAAGATTTATACAAACGTATTTTTCAACACACAAGAATCATTACTTTACAGGTGATGGTGCAAAAAGAGATGAACAGGGATTTTACAGAATTATTGGTAGAATAGATGATGTGGTGAATGTTTCAGGGCATAGAATAGGGACAGCTGAGGTTGAAGACATCATTACAGAAAGCGATTCAGTTGTAGAGGCTTCAGTTGTAGGGGCGCCTCATGATATTAAAGGTCAGTGTTTAATGGCGTTTGTTATTGGAGACTCCTCTCAGACGAGTGAAAGTCTGCTAAAAGAAGTGAATGCTCATTTAACAAAAGAGATGGGAGCTGTTTGTAAGCTTGAGAGAATCATTCAAGTGCCAGCTCTTCCTAAGACGAGGTCTGGTAAGATAATGAGACGGATTGTTAGAAAGGTTGTAAATGGAGACACGGAATTTGGTGATGTCTCAACCCTTTTAAACCCCGAGATAGTCAATATTCTAGTAGAAAAGTACAGGGAAAAAGCTGTTAAATAACATGTTATTGCGTGATTCCAGTCATGCGTGAGACACCTTTAGTAGCCGATAATCAAGGTGTTAAAGGAGGTCTTATGATCAAATATGTAACAGGTGATATTTTAAAAACAAACGCTGAGGCAATTGCTCATGGGGTTGCTCCAAACGATAACTTTAAACAAGGACTTGCGCTATCTCTTCGTGAGATGTGGCCTGCAATGTATAAAGATTTTAAGCATTACTGTAAGAGCACGCATCCAAAAGAAGGCACTACATGGGGCTGGAAGGGTGCAGGAGGACCAGTAATTGTGAATCTTTTTACTCAAGAGCACCCGAGGACTCAAGGGGGAACTCCTGGCAAAGCAAGCATAAGCAACGTCAATCAAACACTTAAAAATCTAAAAAAAGATATTGTTGAATATGATCTAAAAAGTGTTGCTCTTACTAAGGTTGCAACTGGTGTTGGTGGTTTGAACTGGGAGGATGTGAAGCCTGCAATTGAAACAGCCTTAAGTGATTTAAAAATTCCGGTTTACATATATGAAAACTATCAAAAAGATGTAGAAGCGACAGAAGCATAGGAGGTATAGATGTTTAAAAAAATTAAAACAGAAATGGCAACGTTTCCAATTACAACAGAGCTTAAGATGCCTGTAGAAGAAATTCATATGTATATGAATGAGCGTGGCATTAGGCATTTGCCTGTTGTGGATGATAACGAGCGACTGATTGGTGTAGTGAGTGAAAGAGATGTCTTAGCCGCTAAGGGCAAGGGTCTTCTTGCAGAAGATGTGATGAGTACAAACCCATTTATTGTAGATGAGGATGCAAACTTGTGTACGGTTGTTGAGAATATGGCTGATTATAAATACGGTTCAGTTCTTATTGTTGATAGTGAAAATACATTAAAGGGTATCTTTACAACAATTGATGCTTTAAGGCTTTTAACAAGATTCTTGGACTCAGAGCCGGATGCAGATTGGGTGCCTGACAATATAGTATTACTTAAAGATATTGTTGGTTACAGCCAGTACTAACCATTCTTAAATGAGGCTTTCATAGCCTCATTTTTTTGCAAGAGAAATTGCCCCATCCTTTGAGACATTCCAAACCATGTATCAGCTTGTTTTGGTGTTAGGTTCTTATCTAAAGACACTTTAAAAAGTTCTAACCAGCGGGTTAGAAATTCTTGGCTAAATCCAGCTTTAAAATGCTTCATAGGAGGGTTGTATCTTGCATCTGAATACCTTGCTCCCCCAAATTTAATCCACCAAAAGTGAGTAAGGTTGTCTATGTGGTGTGGCCAGTCTGTAACGCTTGAGAAGGGCACTGATAAAAGAGGGTCTTTAGAAACACTACTGTAAAAGTCATTAATTACTTTATTAATGTCTAATAAAGTAAAAGAAGTTTCTTCTAAAGTTACAGATTCAGTTAAAGCAGGTGCTTGATTCATGATTTACTTCTTTTTCTTTTTACGTTTTTTTCCAAAAGCAGCATCTTCTTCCATGCTGACCATTTCAGAAAGGTCCATGTTTTCTAAGTTCATAGGTCTCATTTCTTCTTTAAATGCTTCTTGTGCATTTAACTCAGGAATCTTTGTTTGAATGAACTCTTCAACGTCTAAGAGTTTATCGGTTTCTTCAGAGCTTAGAAAAGAAATAGCATCTCCTTTTGCAAAGCCTCTTCCTGTACGTCCGACTCTATGGACATAGTTTTCAGGATCATCAGGAAGGTCATAGTTTATAACGTGAGTAATTCCCGGAAGGTCAATCCCTCTAGCGCTCACATCTGTAGCGATTAAAACACCATTATCGCTTGATCTAAAGCTCTCTAGACTATGTTCTCGATCATCTTGCTCCATGCCGCCATGAATATTTACAGCTTTAATATCATTTTTAAGAAGATGTTTTAAAACTCTTTCAGCCCTCACCTGTGTTCTTACAAAAACAATAAGTTTACTCTCAGGAGACTCGTTAATGAAGTTTACAAGTAGGTGCCTTTTTTCATCCATGTCAACTTTGGTTATAAAATGCGTGATATTTTTAGAAACTAAATTCTCAGGAGAAACTTGAATGCGCATAGCGTTTGAGTTTATTTGAGAATAAGCGAGTTTTTTAATCTTTGGGTTGATAGTGGCAGAGAAGAACAGTGTTTGATGCCTGTTGGGTAATTTATTCTTAATGCTTCTAATGTCGCCGATAAATCCAAGATCAAGCATGTGGTCAGCCTCATCAAGTACAAGAGTTCTTGTTTTAGACACATCAATAAAACCTTGAGAAATAAGATCAAACATTCTTCCTGGAGTAGCGATAAGAATATCAACTCTTCCTACAAGTTGTCTGATTTGAGGATCTTGATCAACACCTCCATATACAGCGTAGCTGTTTACCCCTGTGTTTTTAGCTAACTGAGCAAAAACTTTTCCGATTTGTTTAGTAAGTTCACGCGTTGGAACAAGAACTACACACTTTGTGTGGTCAGTTTTAGCCTTTTCACGTTGCTCCTGAAGATCGTTTATTATTGGAATTGCAAAAGCTGCAGTTTTTCCAGTTCCAGTCTGAGCACATCCTAAAACATCTTCACCATTCATAATGGGAGGGATTGCTTTAAACTGAATGTCAGTAGTTCTATGAAAACCGATTGCTAACAAATTATCTTTAATTTCATCTGAGATGCGGTACTTTTCAAACTTCATGGCTACCTTCTTCCTCTAGGGCCTTTATTTGAGGAACCGCCTTTTGATGATGAAGAGCTTCCACCACGTCTAGATCTGCCGCTACCAGAACCTGGCTTGCGACCACGACCTCCGCCGCCACCGCCTCTGCGGGCAGCTTTTCTTTCAGCTTCTAGTTTTGCCTTGGCTCTTCCAACGCTCATCACTGTTGCGTTTTGAGCCTCATCAGAGTGAAAGGGCTGTTCTTTAATAACTTGAATTGTTTGTTGAGTGGATTTTTCAATCCCCACAAGATATGATTTTTCATCTCCTGTAACTAGTGAAATAGCAACACCGTCACGCCCAGCCCTTGCTGTTCTTCCAATACGGTGAACATAACTTTCCATAATATTTGAAAGCTCATAATTGATAACGTGGGTGATTCCATCAACATCAATTCCACGAGAGGCAATATCAGTGGCAACGAGTACTTTTACTTTACCGTCAGTAAAATCTTGAAGGGCTCTTTGCCTTGCGCCTTGAGATTTATTTCCATGAATGGCTGCCGCTGACACGCCAGCTTTTTCAAGCTTTTCAGCAATACGGTTTGCCACATGTTTCATTTCAACAAAGACAAGAGTTTTGTTTTTAGGTGAGCTCATTTCAGTTGTAAGAAGATGAACTAAAAGGTCAGCTTTTTTAGGTTTATCCACAAACATCACAGATTGATGAATACGCTCAACGGTAGTTGATTCAGGTGTCACTTCAACTTTTTTAGGGTTGTGCAAAATTGTTTTAGCAAGAGCTTCAATTTCTTTTGGCATAGTTGCTGAGAAGAAAAGGTTGTGTCTTTTCTTTGGAAGCATCTTAATAACTTTTTGAATGTCCTTCATAAAACCCATATCAAGCATACGGTCAGCTTCATCTAGAATAAAAGTTTCTACTTCATCTAAAAAAAGGTGTTTTTGGTTTATAAGGTCTAATAATCTACCAGGAGTTGCCACAAGAACATGCGGGCCTCTTTGGATTTCTTTTACCTGTCTGTTCTGAGAAACTCCTCCAAAGATTACAGAGTAGTTTTGTTTTAAGTTTTTTCCATACTCTTCAAGATTTGTGTAAATCTGTAAAGCAAGCTCTCTAGTTGGAGTAAGGATCAGTGCTTTTGGAGATTTTGATCTTGCTCTAACTTTTTGAGTGTAGAGGTTATGAAGAAGGGGAAGGCAAAAAGCTGCTGTTTTACCAGTTCCTGTTTGTGCAATTCCTAAAAGGTCATGTTTTTTTAAAACAATAGGGATGGCTTGCTCTTGTATAGGAGTAGGGGTTTCATAGCCAATATTTGAAAGAGAGGCTTGAATAGTTGGATCTAGCGCTAGTTCTGAAAATTTCATGTAATCCTGTCGGTGTTATAAGGTGATCTATATCTAAACCATGGAAGAGGGTGTGGGGCAATATACGCCTTTTATTAGTATTTTTTTCAGCCTACTGTCCATAATTATGCCTGTGAAAAGGCCTTAGGGTTGTCTAGAGCCGTGGGTACTCAAACTAATGAAGGAGGGGAGGAGAAAAGGGCTTTTCAAATATTGTCATTTTAAAACTGAGACAGTATAAAAATCTTTTAAATAAAGGTGTTTAATATGATCAGTACGTCTAATTTAGGTTTAAAATTTGGTGGCAGAACTCTTTTTGATGATGTGAACGTTAAGTTCACTCCGGGAAACTGTTACGGGCTTATAGGAGCTAATGGGGCGGGTAAGTCCACATTTTTAAAGATTCTATCAAAAGACTTAGAGGCTACTGAGGGTGAAATCCACATGGATAAGTCTCAAAGACTATCATTCTTAAAACAGGATCATTACGCATATGATGAAGAGACTGTTTTAAATACAGTCTTAATGGGAAACGATGAGCTTTATAAAGTGATGGAAGAGCGTACAGCTTTATATGCAAAGCCAGATTTCTCTGAAGAAGACGGTGTTAAAGCTGCTGACCTTGAAACTAAGTTTGCAGAAATGAATGGGTATGAGATTGAGTCTGAAGCAGGGATTTTACTAGCTGGCTTAGGGATTGCTGTTGAGCATAATGAAAAACTTATGAAAGAGCTTGATGGAAGTTTAAAGGTAAAGGTTTTATTAGCACAGGCTTTATTTGGACAACCTGACATTTTACTTCTGGATGAGCCAACAAATCACTTAGATATTTATGCGATTAAATGGCTTGAGGATTTCTTATTAGACTTTGAAAACACTGTAATAGTGGTGAGTCATGATAGACACTTTATGAATAAGGTTTGTACTCATATTGCTGACATTGATTTTGCAAAGATCACTACATACACCGGAAACTATGAATTCTGGAGGCAGACAAGTCAGCTTAATCAGCAGTTAAAAGCGGATCAGAATAAAAAATCAGAAGCTAAGGCTGAGGAGCTTAAAAAGTTTATTGCAAGGTTTTCAGCAAATGCTGCAAAATCTAAACAGGCCACATCAAGGCAAAAACAATTAGAGAAATTAAAGATTGAAGACATGCCTGTTTCGTCACGTAGATATCCTTTTGTAGGATTTAACTCTAAGCGTGAAGCTGGAAATGATATTTTAAATGTAGATAGAGTTTCAAAAACTATTGATGGTGAGCAGGTTTTAAAAGATGTGAGTTTTCAAGTTGCTAAAGGTGATAAGATTGCCATTCTTGGAAAAAATGATGTCGCTAAAAAAGTACTATTTGATATTTTAGCTGGTGAGATGGAGCCTGACTCAGGAGAGGTCACTTGGGGTGTGACAATCACAAAAGATTATTTCCCAAGTGACAACTCTAAATACTTTGACACTGAAGACTTAAATTTAGTGGATTGGTTAAGAGGGTACTCTGCGGATAAGGATGAAAGCTTTATTAGAGGATTTCTTGGTAAAATGCTTTTTAGTAAAGATGAGGCTTTAAAAAGTACAAAAGTATTATCAGGTGGAGAAAGAGTTCGCTGTATGCTTTCAAAGCTTATGCTTTCAGGTGCTAATGTTTTGATGTTAGATCAGCCAACAGCCCATTTGGACTTAGAATCTGTAACGGCAGTAAACGATGGTATTAAAAGGTTTGAAGGGACTGTTTTGTTTGCTTCTCCGGATCATGAGTTTGTACAAACCATTGCAAATAGAATCATTGATATTGATGTGACTCTTAAAGAAGACAAGTACACAACTTATGATGAGTATATTGAGCTTCAGGCCGGTGTTTGATAATTAACGGGACTTATTCATCGAAACTGGACCTCTTTAAAGCGCGAGTTATTTCTTGTAAAAAAGTCACAGTGAAGATCTTATTTTTTTTACTCCATCACTTTTTGCAGTGTCAGTGTGACGGCACAAACTGAACAGGATTTAAATATGGGAGAAGTAACATATCTAAATGTAGGCGATACTACTCTAAAAGTTGAAACGCACGGTGATGGGGAGCCTATTATTTTTGCTCATGGTGGTCCTGGTGGAAACTATTTATCATTCCAAAAGTTAGTAGAGTCGTTAAATAATTATAAGCTTGTCTTTTATGACCAAAGAGGTTCGGGTGATTCAAAGAGGTTTGAGTCACCGAAACCAGAGAACTTCACTTTAGATAAGCAGGTTAATGATATTGAAGAAATTAGAAAATTCCTTGAGGTAGACGAATTTATTCTCTTAGGCCACTCTTGGGGAGGAAGCCTGGTAACTTTTTATACTGACAAATATCCAAAAAGAGTAAAAAAACTAATTATTTACAGTGGTGGTCCAGAAACGTCTGAGATGGCGGATAAAAAGAATGAAGCTATGATGAGCCGACTGCCTGAAGCGGAAAAAGAAAAATTCAATGAACAGATGAAGGGCCTGGAAAAACTTGTACAGTCTAATCCTCGTCAAAATTTAATTGACAAAAAATTTGGTGAATTGCTCCATACCATAGTCCCGGCCCTAGAGAGAGATGTTTCTAATTCTCAAAGGAAAATAAATGGTCGTTTTGGTTTTTGGACGGCAAAGCTAACAAATTTATACATGAATGGATTCGATCGAGAGTCTTTTATAAGAGGCTTAAACAAATTTGAAAAGCCAGTTTTAATTACATACGGAGAGCATGAGCCCTCTCCCCTAAATCGTTTCTTTGATTTGCATGATAGTTTTTTAAATTCGACATTAGTGAAATTTGAAAATAGCGGACACCAAGCGCTTTTTGAAGAAAATGAATTATTTGTAAAAACTTTGAGAAGCTTTTTGGAGAAATAATCATCTTATGTATTACTATTAAGTAATTCTTAAATAGTATTCAGCTGCCCACAAGCAGCCAATACATCATCACCCTTAGTTGTTCTAATTAAAGTAGGAACGTTGTAAGTGTCTAAGGCTTTTTTGAAGGCCTCAACCTTAGTAAGCTGAGGTCTTTTGTATTCACTTCCTGGGAAGGGATTAAAGGGTATTAAGTTTATATAAGCTCTTTTTCCTTGAAGGAGTTTCCCAAGTGAGTGCGCATCTGTTTTTGAATCATTTAAATCGTCAATAAGAAGGTACTCATAAGTTACAAACTGTTTTTTTGCGAGTGGAAGATCTTCGATACAGTCTAACACTTCACTTAGAGGAAAAGCTTTATTAATAGGGATGAGTTTGTTTCTTATCTCAGTGTTTGTTGAGTGAAGTGACAGTGCTAAGTTCACTCCAGGAATTTCATCAGCCCACTTTTTTAAACCAGGGAGATAGCCAGCTGTGGAGATTGTAATTTTTTGCGCTCCAATTGAAAAACCACTTTGTGATAAAAATATTTCACAAGCTTTTTTTACTGAGTCAAAATTATGAAGAGGCTCCCCTTGTCCCATAAAAACAATGTTTGAAATGTTTTCCTCTCCTGGGCGGTTCTCTTTAAGCCAAAGCCAAGCTTGTAAATATTGCCCAACGATTTCATAAGCAGCTAAACTTCGTTTTAAACCTTGAGTGCCTGTGAAACAAAAGGAGCAGTTCATCGCGCAGCCAACTTGTGAAGAAACGCAGATAGAATATTTTTTATGAAAAGGAATGAGTACGGTTTCAACTTTGTAGCCATCTTTAAGGGTGAAAAGAAACTTTACGGTTTTATCTGAAGACTCCTGTACAGTGCTTATTTCAGGAAGAGAGAATGAAAAGGTCGTTTTTATAAAGTTTTGGGCTTCATCTGAAATATGGTCCGTGTATGGAGTGAGTTTCTTTTTTTTATAATGCCAATTATAAAGGTGTGTTGCTATTTTTGAATTAAGCCCGCTTGAAGCCAAAATATGATTTAAATCATTTAAACTAAGCTCATAAAAGGACTTCATTTGATGAAAATATACACTCTTAAGGGCTCTGTCTAACTAGTGATAAAAAAACACACGACTAAGCCCCTATTTTAGGCATAATAAGTGATTTTAAGTTTGTCATCGCTCTAAAGGCTAGTAGAATATAGGGTATGGATGAAGCTATACAAAAAGCCAAACAAAGTTGGACGCGTATCGTACGCAAATACATGAAGCCAAGTAATGCTAAAAGTTACTGGCAGATTGCAAACTCTATACTTCCTTATTTAGCAACTTGGGTTGTTGCATATTATTTGTATCAATACTCAGTTATTCTTTGCTTGTTAGTTGCTATACCAGCAAAAGTTTTTTTACTAAGACTGTTTATTATTATGCATGACTGTGGCCATGGAAGCTTTTTTAAATCAAAAAAGAAAAATGACTTCTGGGGTTTTGTTACGGGTGTTTTAACTTTCTCACCTTATGGTCAGTGGAGTAGAACGCATAAGTATCACCATAAGCATTCAGGTAACTTAGACTACAGAGGCATTGGAGATATCGACACTCTTACAATTGAAGAATATGAGAAACTCTCCAAGTGGGGAAAGCTAAAGTATAAGGCCCTTAGGTCACCTTTAGTGTTCTTAGTTTTAGGTGGTTTTTATGTTTTTGTTGTAGAGCATAGGTTTACAAAAAAAGAAGACACGAAAGCTCAAAGAATTGGAGTTTATTGTACAAATCTAGCTATTTTCACAATCGGCGCGACGATTTCTTATTTTTGTGGACTGTGGTTTTACTTAATCTTTCAGGTGACTTCAATTGTTCTGGCTGCAAGTTCTGGAATATTCTTATTCTACGTTCAACATCAGTATGAGTCTGTATATTGGTGTGACAGCTCAGACTGGGACCACGTTGAAGCCTCTTTAAAAGGGAGCTCGTACTTCAAGCTTCCTAAGGTTTTACAATGGGCCACAGGAAATATTGGTTTTCACCATATACATCACCTTTGTAGCTCTATTCCAAATTACAACCTTGAAAAGGCTTATAAGGAAAACGCACTTTTTCAAAACTGTACTGTACTAGGCTTTAAAGACTCTTTTCGAGCTTTATTCTTGAGTCTTTATGATATGAAAGAGCGAAGACTGATCTCTTTTAGGGAGTATAGACGTAAATATAAGACCGCAATCTCTTCAAATTAGTATTGATTGTTTGCTTTTTACGGTGCCAAGAGGGTAGTTCATAAGTATGGATAAAAAAACTTGTGAGAGCTGCTTTAAAGAAAAGACTGTTTTAGTTTGCAGTGACTGTGATAATCCCAGTTGTAAGAAGTGCTCATGCTTTATAGATGAAGATGAGTTTGAATATCCAGAGCTTTTACCTGAAAGATTTCAAGATAAGGTGTTTTGTCCAAGCTGTTATAATGAACATGCGGCGCCAGTTTTAGCTGATTACCGAGATATTCTAGAAAGAGCAAAAGTGGTGAACACCTATGATAAAGAGCAGGGATCTGAAACAGGATTGATTCGTAGGATTGAAAAACCGATTGTAATTAAAGACTGTGATGATCGAGAAGAGACCTTGTTAAGGTTGGCTTTTTTTGCGGCCCAAAAAGGATTTGATACATTAGTTGATGTTAATATCACGTCAAAAAAAGTAGGTAAGGGAACTTACAAAAAGCTTATTTGGCATGGTTCAGCTGTTCCAGTAGATCCTAAAATCAGAAGATAAGTTAAAAGCTTAAGGTTAGCGGTAAGTGGTCTGAGATCTCAGAGTAATATGTTTTTAAATCACCGCTGTATTTAGACACATCATAAACCCAAAGCTTTGGGTCTTTAACACTCTCAGAAACCCAGAAGTGATCAAGCACCTGTTTCTCCCAGTGTGTGTGATAGGTGTAAATTTCATTTTGAATAAGCTTTAATCCTGCTTTTTTAAAAACTTCATTGAGTAGGTCTCTGTCGTCAAATTCAAGTTCGGTAAGTTTTTTGGGTTGGCTGTTAAAGTCACCAGTGAGAATAACAGGTGTGTTGTCATCTAGGTTTTTAACAAAGTCTACAATGGCAGAAGCTTGCTTAAGGCGAGTTTCAGTGTGTAGGTGTCCAGACTTTAAGTGTACACCTATAATGTGCAGGAGAGGGGTGATGGAGTCTTTTTTATTAAGCTGTCCATAGAGTGCAGGCCTTGAAAATCTCTCATCTAAAACAGTTCTGGGGATTTTTTGGACGTCAGTAAAGGTGTAAGTATCTTTGGTGCAAATGACTACACGCTGGTGTCTGTTGTAGTCATGGTCATAGATGAAAGTATTATAACCTTCAGGAAGGAGCATTTTAAAGGATTCTAGATCAACAATTTCCTGAAACATCATAACATCACAGTCAGAGAGCTCAGCTTTAATCATTTTTTTTAGGTTGGAGTTTCTTTTTTCATCTCTGAACCTGCCGGAGTATTCGCCGCCTAAGCCGTAGCAGCGGATGTTAAATGAAGAAATCTTAAACATTTTGGGAGTGTATAGTAGAAAATGGCTGTAGAGTAGGCCTGGAAGCTGTTTTAAGTAATGCATAATTTACAAGAAGTCTTAAGAGGGAAGCGTTTTTAAAGGGCTTTTAGTAGGTTTACTTAAGGAGCGGGGGTTCTTGTGGGGAAAATTATAATTGTATTTTTAGCTCAAATGATTTGTGTGGCCTCTTACGGGGATACATATAGCGATTTAGAGGCTTTAGTGAAGAAGTATCACTACAGGCAGAGTTTTCATGGAAATGTTTTAGTCAGGCGTGGTGGAGAGATTCTCTTTGAGAAAAGCATAGGTGAGGCAAATGCTGAGTGGAAGGTGCCTCACACAATGGACTCTAAGTTTATGGTGGCATCACTTTCAAAATCCTTTACAGCGGCAATGATTCTTTTAATGGAGGCAAGAGGTGATCTTAGTGTTGAAGATGCTGTCTCAAGCTATATCAGTTTACCAAAAGAACCAGTTATAGATGAAGAGCGTTGGTTTAAACTTAAAATTAAACATCTTTTAAATCATACAGGTGGTGTAAAAAGAGATTTTATGAATACAGCTAACTTAAACAGGTCTGGACTTAATAGACTTGGTGGAATTATTTTTAACACGTTTACAAATAAAAAAGTTTTTATCTCAGATCCGGGGGAGAAGTTTTATTACTCAAACTTAGGCTATGTACTTTTAGGGGCTGTTATAGAAAAAGTAAGTTCTTCTGATTATGAGAATGCTTTAAAAAACAATATGCTAAGGCAAGCAGAGCTTTATGATACAGGTGAGTTTCATAGAATGAAGTATTTGGAGTATATGTCTTCTGGGTATTTTTATGGGTCAGGTCGTAGAATTACCAAAAGATGTTGTGATGATGCGACCTCATTAACGGGGGCTGCAAGTATGTACAGTACAGCTTCAGACCTTGCAAACTGGCTGACTCTCTTAAGGACTTCGTCAGAAGTTTTTGGTGTAAACCTTTTAGAGAGAATGACAGGGGAAACAGTTGAAGGTGATGTTGACGGAATGGAGTATGGTTACGGATTAATGAGAGGCGTTGTTGGTGGTGCCGATAGAGTTTATCATACCGGCCATGAATGGGGTTTTGTTTCTTCAATGAACTTATATCCAGAAGAGAACCTGGAGATTGTAGTTTTGGCTAATCGCCATGGTTTTATGGGGGGTTCTAACCTTAACAGTGCTGACGCTCTAAGTATTGAGCTCGCTGAGTACTTACTGCTTCAATAGCGGCAGCTGAGTGGTTGTGTTTGAGGTTGAAACCGTGGAATCACACAGCGGTCATTTTGTTTAATAAAGTGTGGTAGGAGCTGAACAAGATATTGTTCTTTTTCATGATACATCATGAAGTACCAAAGTGTGCCGATTTCTTTAAAACACTGTGGCTCTTTACTCCAATCGATCTCATGAGCAAGACGTGGTTTTACGCTAAAAGCTTCATAGCCCTGCTGGGTTTCAGGAAAAACAAGTTCTACATCGGCGTTGAGTTCTCTAAAGTTTTCATCCTCTGGAGAGCGGAGTGCAACAGCTGTTGGGGCTTCTTCATCATATGTAATTCTTAGTTCAGAAGAGTTTGGTTTTTCAATAAGATTGCAAAAAAGGTCTTTTGCAAAAGAGTTTGTTGAAAAGCTTAAAGCTATAAACAGACTTAGTATTTTCATGGGGCACCTCTTGGTTCCAGGTTTTTAAACTAGAAGAGGGGGCTTGTGAAGGAATTAAACTAAAAGCTCACAAAATAAGCACTCAGTCCTTGGCTTTTTTAACAAACTGCGTTTTTAGCTGCATTGAGCCAATGCCTTTGATCTTACAGTCTATGTCATGGTCCCCATCAACAAGGCGAATGTTCTTAACCTTGGTTCCGCCTTTTACAACGGTTGAAGATCCCTTCACCTTTAAATCTTTAGTGACGATGACAGTGTCGCCGTCTTCTAAAACCACTCCGTTGGCATCTTTAAAAACTCTTTCATCATTCTCTTCACTTAAGGTGCTCTTAGCATTCCATTCATAAGAACACTCAGGGCAGACAAAAAGACTTCTGTCTTCATAAGTGTATTCAGAATTGCATTTAGGACAGTTTGGTAAATCGCTCATATCTAAAGCGTAGACTAGAAAAAGGAGAAAGAGAATAGGAAATTAAAGCCCTAAGTACCCAATTAAATAATAGCCAACAGTCATAGTGAGTGCGATTGCTATGAAGTTTAGTAAAACACCAGCTTTAAGCATTTGTTTAACAGTTATTTGGCCTGTTCCAAACACAATAGCATTGGGCGGGGTTGATATAGGCATACTAAAAGCAAAGCTTGCACATAAAGCTGCGGGGATGGCGATAAGGGAAGGGGTTACTCCTTGAGTCTCACCAAGCTTCATAATCATAGGAAGGGCGACAACACATAGAGCAACATTGCTCATGATCTCTGTTAAAAAGAGAGTTAGAGCGGCAATGGTAAGAATCAGGGTGTATGTATTTGAAAAATCTAGTGTTCCAAAAAAGTCAGTTGTGAGTTGAATAACCCCAACAGTCTTTAATGATCCGGCTAGTGCCATACCGCCTCCAAAAAGAAGAACAATATCCCATGGGAGAAGTGAGATGTCTTTTTGCTCAAGTACAGGCTTTTTGTTTTTTAAAGAGGTAGGTATTAAAAACAGAGATACTCCTGCAAGGATTGCGATTGAGGTGTCGTTTAAGAACTCAATACCTATAAGGCTATGAATGGGGTTTTTGAAAACCCATAAGAACGCTGTGCAGGAGAAAACAAGAATTGTAATCTTTTGGGG
>JBOEFV010000039.1:0-8151 GCA_050633065.1 Bdellovibrionales bacterium | reverse complement strand
CAATAAGGGCGCTCGGGCGTAGTGAGAGTACTAAAAACCCCTCTTCAGAGTAGCTTGAATATTTGCGACCTACCCTGTTTACATCCAATAATAAAAGGCTGCCTTCTGCAACTTTTTTCCCTGTGGGCATATCTAAAAAGTCAATCTCCTCCTTAATACGCGCTTCTTCGTATTCCCAAGCCTGAAACTGTCTTGTACCATCTAGCCGATCTGTAGAATTATCTAGTTTAGACTTTATATTCTCAATGAGAGCAGCATATTTCATAAATAGAGTTTCTTGCTCCTCATTAAAAGGCATTTGAGCAAGCTCCTCACGAAGATTTTTTCCTTCAATAAATTCGAAAAAAAGTTCATTGCCCTCAAAAGCAATAACCCTAGGGGTTTTAATGCCTTCAAACCCATCTGTAGCAAATAGCTGCTCTCTTTCTAGCATATCGTAATAGTCATTTCTTGCTTCTTCGATAGAAAAAAACTGGCGTTTAATTAAAAGTTTGATGTGACCATTGGTTTTTCTGGCTAAGATATAATCTTGAATATCATCAGATCTACCTCTACTTCCTAATACTACAGACTGACCTTCTTCTAATTTTAGTAACCCCGCTTTTAATTTTGCAAATGAAGAGTAACCATCGATGAGATTTCCTTCATAGTTGTCATGCCTATAAGCCGAAATCTCTTGCTTTGAAATTTGTCCTTTGGTCGATAGACCGACAACTTCGGATGTTGATGACAGCAAAGAAGAACAGCTAAGGTTGGCCTTTGCTAACGGGTTAAATAATATCAGAACAATATACACTGAAAATTGAAATATGCGCATATTTCAATCTTATCATTTTCTACTATCTTTAAGGAGTTGTAAGGAAAAGTTTGAAAATAAAACAACCATGTCCAGTTTGTTAACACTAAAACCCAATCTTTGAAATGCAGCCAGATTGCATTTGAGCTCAAAATTTTGAGAGCTGCTGCTGAAAATCATTTAAATGGGGTTTTGTAGTGTTGAACTTATTTTAAAGCTGACGTAAAGTGTCCACTCAGAAAATTGGTCAAAAAGGGTTGGGGGTGTGCTAGAGAAGCAAAATTGAAGTGCTGCGTGGTCGGTTGAGCGCAGCATTCTGAAAAATTTAGACTGGCAATTAGAAACTGCCAGTCTTGTTCTACTCGAAACTTATTTTATTCAAGGGTTTTTAATGAATGATGTGTGGCTCTACAAAATCGTTATTGTTCCAGTGTTCAAAGATTATATCAGTGATAACGCTACCACGATTGCCCAAAACCACAATTTTTTCATTATTTTGATCAGGCGTTAAATAATCACCTCCAACTTCATAGCCATCATAGGCTATGATAGCAGACTCGGTTTGTCTGAGCTCTAGTCGTTCGACTATAGACTGATAATAGTCATCTGGAAAGCAGACATTGATATGCTTACCAGAAATTTGATTATTAAGGGCTATAGATGTTTGAGTCCCTGGCAAGTTTATCAAGTCAGATTTACAAGCTCTTCTAATAAAACTCTCGCCTGTCGCAGTTGTTTCATGTACTAAAAAATGAGTTCCAAAAACACGGTCAATTCCAATCCGGGACCTAGGACTCAGATAAAACCTCTGTTCTGTTTTCGGAGTTTTTATATATGCATCCAAAATACAACTGAGATGATCACTAAAATTTGTTAGGCAACTTCTATACACATCTTGTGGATTAGGAAACGCACCTTCTACAAGTAGTGATTTTCTAAGACAAACTGAAAAAAATCCCAAGTTATAGTTATGGGCACATCGAGAAATTACAACTTGAGTCGTTTGGGTATCTAAAGCTGACAGGCCCGCATATATTAAGCATGACTTGGTAAAAAGACTGCTCTCCTGTTCGCAATGATTTCTTTCTTCCGAGCTAATCCTATCACCATAAAAACTTAAAATATCTTGCTTAGAGCCTGGGCGTGTAAAAATCGAAGGTTCAAATTGAGCAGCCTCAGAAGTAAGAGATAATAATACTAAAAACATTGATATGGTAACTTTTTTGGTCAAGAAGCTCAAACCTCCTCCTTATTTTTATTTTAGTTGTGCAAGCTCTATGCCTTAAAACCCAAAGTCTCTAGAGCGAATGTATTGCAGGTGAGCTGAGAAATATGACCGACAAAGCCCTAACCTTATTAAAGCCCCTGTGAATCTGAGAAAAAAGCGTTGATTTTCTGCTCAGGTAGACAAATTAGGGCTTTTTGAAAAATTTTGATTTTGGTGGCGTTTCCAATGGTCTTTTATGGTGGTTTCAGCCATTCCAGTAAGTTTTGAGGTTTGCCTGTATGAAGTGCCTGCTTCTAAAAGTGGTCTGCATTTGGCATCAAACTGACTTTTTACATCTTGGTAGAACTCAATAAAATCATGGGGTTTAGAGGGTTCGCATGTTGTCGCTAGCTCCCTACCATTTTTGATTATAAATTTATTCTATTTGTTATTTAGTCCTTCCTATGTGGTAAAGGCTTTTTTTTGTACACTTTCTTCGTAACCAACTTCTCTAAGTACTCTACAGAGCTTTATACGGCGCCATTAGTCGCTTGAGTGTTACGTAATGGCTTTTTGGTTCAGGAGCAAAGCCACTTTTTTCCTAATAAAAGGCGTTGCTGTTTTTATGTTTACTTTTCGGAAGTTTTTGCCAATTATGCCTTTATGGACTTTAAAGTACTCGATGCTGGTGATTTTTATAAATTAGAACAAGTTGGCCCCTATGTATATCATAGACCAAGCCCTGCTGCTGTTTGGCCAAGAGGCAACCATCCTTTATACGATAAAGTGGATGCTAAGTATGAGCGTTATCAAAATGGTAAGGGTGAGTGGTTTTATAATAACAAGAGTATGAAAGATAAGTTTGTCATTGATGTTTTAAATCTTAAAATTGAAATGCAGCACAGTTCATTTGGGCATTTAGGGTTATTTGCAGAACAGCTTATTAACTGGAAAAGGCTTCAAAAAAACGTAGAAGCCGGAGATAAAGTTTTAAATCTATTTGCGTACACTGGAGTGGCGTCTTTAGTTTGTGCATCTAAAGGAGCGGAGCTTGCTCATGTCGACGCATCTAAAACAAGTGTAACTTGGGCTAGGAGAAACCAGGAGCTTTCAGGCTTAGAAGATAAGAAAGTGCGGTGGCTGATTGATGATGTTCAAAAATTTGTAGCCAAAGAAGTAAGAAGAGAATCAAAGTATGACTGGATTATTTTAGACCCGCCAAGTTTTGGAAGAGGTAACAATCGTGAGGTCTGGCAAATTGAAGACCACTTGCACGGTTTGATGAGAAACCTCTCAAAATTAAAATCAAATAATTTTAAAGGGATTCTTTTGTCATCACACTCTCCGGGCTATTCGCCTAAAGCCTTAGAGAACATTCTTAAAACAACAGGGTTTAAGGAGGAAATGGGCTTTTGTCATGAAATGCTCATTGAACACGATGAGTGTCCGCTTCCAAGTGGTGCGTGTGCTTGGCAGACAAATATTGAACTATAAATCAAACTCTAGTTGGTTTGTAACCTCGGTATCAAATTTAATTCCAAAGCCAATTAAGCGGGTTTTCTCTTTCGAATTGCCCCAAAAAGTCATCATGTGCTGCAAAGCGCTTTCAAAGTCAGGGACTTCTTTGTAAGAGCCAATGTCTTTAGATTTACTATGAAAGTCAAAAGACTTTAGTTTAAAATGTACACCTTTAATTTTAGTATCTTTGAGCTTTGAATTTTCAAACCGTGAAACAAACTCAATGTACACTTTTTTAAAACCCTCTTTAACCTCACTTTCGGTTGTGAGGTCTGTTGGAAAGGTTCTCTCAACAGAGAAGGATTTTCTTATCGAGTTACTCTTAACTTCTCGCTCATCAATACCTCGACAAAGTTTGTGTAAGTGATCCCCCATACTGCCAAAAAGGCGCTGTAGCTCTAACAGGCCAAGGCTTCTTAAATCTCCACAAGTTTTAAAACCAAGCTTATGCATGCGCTCCTCAGTCTTTTTTCCAACGCCCCAAATTTTTCCAATAGGAAGGATTTTTGTAAAAGCATCGTTTTCTTTAGGAGAAACTGTGAACTGCCCGTTGGGCTTTCTTAAGTCGCTAGAGATTTTTGCTAAAAACTTGTTGTTTGCAATGCCTGCAGAGGCTGTAAGGCCTCGCTCTAATAAGATGGTATGTCTTATCTTTTTTGCTAAAAGTGTAGCGCTTCCTTCAAATTCAGTATTATCAGTGACATCAAGATAGGCCTCATCTAATGAGAGGGGCTCGATTTTGTCAGTAAAGCGGCGAAAGATTTCGTGAATTTTTTTGCTCTCTTCTTTATATAGTGAGAACTGAGGGTGAACTAAAATGAGCTCAGGGCAAAGTCTTAGAGCGTGCGCTGTCGACATTGCAGATTTCACTCCAAACTTTCGAGCTTCGTAGGATGCTGCTGCAATGACACCTCTTCTGTCAGCGGCTCCGCCGACTGCGACGGGCTTTTTTAAAAGTTCTGAGTTGTGCTTCACTTCAACAGCAGCAAAAAAACAATCCATATCAATGTGAATTATTTTTTTCATTTTTGTATGAACTTCTTGTTCTTTTCGTATGTGGACTGAAGTTCAAGTATTTGGCTTTCCAGTCTACTGATTTTTAACTTTAGTTCTATTTTCTCTTGAGGGCCTGTTGTTTTATAGAGTGTTTTCTTAAGGCGGCTCCTCTTCAGACGAACTTTTTTTAGAGATTTTTTGATCTGGCGATTTTCTTCAATGTGTATTAATTGAAGACCTTTTTTGTGGCCATTAAGAAAATTTAAAAGAGTGGGTGAGTCTACACAAAGATCTTTGTGAAATTTTTTAGAGTAGCCAATTGAGCGACCTTTTTTAAAAGAGCATCTTATTTTCAGTTCTTTAATGTAGGAGGTTTTATATGCGGTGATGTTTTTACAAAGCTTGTTTGTGGTGTTGAGGTGGCTTTTAACATCTAAAAGAGCTTTTTGTGATGTGCATTCCTTTAAAAGGGTTTTTTTGTAACTTTCAGAGTAGGGTGTAATGTCTTTACACATAACTTCTTTTGGTAGTGCATAAAGAGCTTGAGACTGGCCTCGCTCTATTGAGCAAAATTTTAGAGAGCCTTCTTTATAGCCTTGAGCATAAGCTTCTTTAAAAGCAGCTTTGTTCGAACACCTTTTAGAGTAAAAGGCTTCTAGTTTTGATTTTCCAGCAAGGCCATTTTCCAGGCCTAAGGTGAAGGCGCTCTTGGGGTTGCAGGCTTTTCTTTCTTTAGATGCACAGCTTACAAACATAAGAAGGGGAAATAAAAAAAGAAGTTTAAGTTGCATAATAGAAGTGCTATCCTTTTCTACAATATAGTTCAAGTTTCATAGGAGAGTGTATGAGCTCTGGAGTCGATCGGCAAATAGATTGGACAAATTGGATCAATCACGAACTCAAAACTCCATTAAATAGAATGGAGAGTTTGTTGATGAGTTTGGATAAGAGTCCAAACTGTGGGTTTGATGAGAAGAAAATCATTTTAAAGATACAAGATTCCTTGTCTGAGTGCCGTAATACACTGGATTCACTGTATTTATATAATAAAATCCAACTGGGAAAGATTGCTCCTAAAATAACCCATAAAGATGTAAATAAAATTGTCTTAGGGGCTGTTCAGGATGCAGAGGTTTTAGCTAATGCTAAAGGGGTTAAGATAATGGTTGAGACTGAGCCGTTGTTTCCTGTGCCGCTTGATGAGCAGCTTTTTAAAAGAGCTTTCTTAAACATTTTAGAGAACGCTATTAAGTTTAGCCCACATGAGGGAAAAATCCTTTTATCAACTGAAGATATGGATGGGGCTGTAGTTATACAAATTGCTGATCAAGGTGCTGGAATGAGTGAGAAGAGTGTTAAGGAAATCTTTGAGCCTTATTACAGAGTTGAAGAAACAGCCCATCTCCCTGGTACGGGACTTGGTCTGTTTATAGCAAAAAAGTTTATAGATTTTCATAAAGGAAAAATAGAAGTGGATTCGGTTGTTGGAGAAGGAAGCACGTTTACAATTGAGCTTCCAAAGGGATAGAGGCTAGATGAGTAGGAAATTAAAAGTTCTGATTATTGATGATGATTATGTTGTGAGGTCTTCTTTAGAGGACCATCTAACGGATCTTGGTGTTTCTGAGAGTATAACTCACGCAGAAAATGGAAAGCGTGGTTTAGCGCGTATTCAAGAAGAAAAATACGATTTAGTTTTTTTAGACATTGATCTTCCTCTTTTATCGGGGATGGATGTTCTAAGGTCTGCAGTCCATGTAAAGCCTGAGCTTAAGTACATTTTAATGACAGCCTATGGGCGCATCCCTGATGCTGTAGAAGCCTTAAAGTTAGGGGCTCATACATACCTTGAAAAACCTTTAAAGCCTAAGGCTTTAAAAGGTCTTATGACTGAAATATTTGAAGCTATGGACTTAATGAATTCAGTTTGTGCAATATCTCCTTTAGCCTTTGAAGAAGGGCGAGAGATTGTGGGTTCAACTAGTGAGCTTAGTAATGTTTTAAAACTTATTGGTAAAATTGCTAAGGTCAATACGCCAGTGTTGATTCAAGGGGATTCGGGTACGGGTAAAGAGCTTGTTGCAAGAGCTCTTCATGTAAACTCTAAGAGAAAAAGTGGCCCTTTTGCGACAACAAATTGTTCAGCAATTCAAGAATCTCTTTTTGAGTCTGAGTTTTTTGGACATGAAAAAGGAAGTTTTACCGGGGCTGAGGCTAAAAAAATTGGAAGATTTCAATACGCTGAAGGAGGAACTCTCTTCTTAGATGAAATCGGAGACTTGTCTTTAGGAAACCAGGTAAAGCTCTTAAGAGTTTTGCAGGAGAAGAGGTTCACCCCTGTTGGATCAAATCTAGAAATTCCTTACGACGTTAGGATTGTGGCTGCCACTCATAAGAACTTAGAGGAGATGGTGGAGGCTGGAGCATTCAGGCAGGATCTTTATTTTAGATTAAATGTAATGAATTTAAGAATCCCGGGGTTGAGCGAAAGAAGAGCTGATATTCCAGATTTAGTGAAGGTATTTATTGATAAATTTAATCAAAGGCATGAAAAAAATATTTTAGGGTGGAAGCCTAATTTTATGGAAGCTCTTTTGGCGTACCCTTTTCCTGGAAACATTCGAGAGCTTGAAAATGCAATTGAAAGAAGCTTTGTACTTTCTGAGAGTCAGTGGCTTGAGGCTGAAAATTTACCAAGTCAAATTTCAGGAGGTGTGGAAACTGAGGCGGTCACACAAGAAGAAGTGGTGGTGTCTGAAGGGGACATGAGCCCTGAGATAAAAATTGATTCTGAGGCCTTAGATTTTCAAAAGGGAAAAGAGGAGTTTGAGAAAAAGTTTATCATTGAGGCTTTAAAAAGAAGTAAGGGAAGGCTTAACCAGACGGCACTACAGGCAAACATCCCGAAAAAAACACTTCAGCGAAAAATACAGAAGTACGAAATAGACATAACAAAGTATAAAAAATAGGCTTTCAGTATGTGCTTTTAACGGGCAGTTTCTGTGTCAATAGATTGCTTAAAAATTCATTTAAAAAATGAGCATGCATTTTTTAGTATTTGAAACAAAAAAGTTTTTTTTTGTTGAGTTTTAGCACATCTAAATATTTAATCTCCAACCTATGTCATACGGAAAAATGCCACCACAAGCCTACACCAAAGAGACTCTGCAAGAGGCTTTCGAGTGGTGGTCTGAGCAACCTGAGGAACTGAGAAATCAGATTCAGGATAAGGACGATTTAGTAGGCTATTATTTAAGAATTAATAGAGGAGAGGAGCCGCCAAAGAACGAGGGTGGTTTTTCAAAGGCTGCTAAGGAATCTTTCTCATCTGAACTTAAGGGGCTTGTTAAGAACCTTGATGCTTTTGAAGGGTATGAGGGAAAAGGGCCTAAGCCACAAAGAAGCTTTGAGCAAGCTCCTAAAGCGCAAACAGGGGTTATGACTAGGGCACAAGCTTTTGAGCCGAGAATGCCTGCTCATGTATTTGAGCCTTCTCGTCAAATGCAGTTTCCAGAGATGTCAAAACCCTTGGTCCCAACTGTAGAGGGGGCTGCGGCGCCAGTGCCTTCACAGTCTTCGCTGGCTAAAACGGAGCAAAAGGGACAATTTTTTAGACTTGATGAGAGGTCTAAGG
>JBOEFV010000038.1:0-28807 GCA_050633065.1 Bdellovibrionales bacterium | reverse complement strand
TCTTTGAATACTAACTCTCATTCCAAACTTGCCGGAGCTCTTAAAGCCGCTCTTGCTTTATACCTAAAATACTTGTCAACCTGGCGCTGATCTGAAAACAAGAACCCTGACGTGTATACACAATCAAGCTTCTTATATGCTTGTATCGCATCTCGAATTTCTACAAATGGTTGATTCAAATGATCAGCTTCTTCAGAAAAGATCTCCTCTAAGCTTTTTCGAGCACTTAAACACCTGTGCTCTTTTTCACTTAGCTCAATCTGCCTTGTATAAGATCTTTGGGAGCTTCTACTAACAGACAACTCTGCAAGAGCATTACTAAATGATAAAACTATTAATAAGCCAATTGTAATTCTCATAACTCCCCCTCTACTAGGTCTATAGCAATAGAGGTGCCAATTTTTGTCATTTGAATTTAACCTTTAAAATAAGCTACTTACAGCCCTTCGCCTCATTCTGGGACAGTTCAATGTGTAGTCTGGAGGAACACTCACCCAACTTCTTTACACAAGAAGCACTATTTTACTGACAGCCTCCACACCCCTTGTTATCACCCTTACTGAGTTTTAAAGATGATCGCCGATGCCTTTTAGGCATGGGAGGAAAGTCCGGACTTCAAAGAGCAGTGCAAAGGGTAACACCCTTCCACCGTAAGGTGAGGACTAGTGGAACAGAGAGAATGTCCGCAGCTATGATCCAGGATGCCGGGAACGGGAGGTACTTGGGGAGCTGAGCGGAGTGAAAGCAGCTAAACTTCTGCACGAAGCAAAACCAAATAGGAAAGCGTCTGAGTGCTGCTCGCACGAAGCTTTCGGGTAGGTTGCTTGAGGCCCTGAGTAATTGGGGCCCTAGAGGAATGATTGTCACTAGGTGGTAAAAAATTATTTACCTACCACTTAGACAGAATCCGGCTTATTGAAAACTCAAGGTTTTTTTATATATTTCAGTGGAGGCTTAAATGCTCGTATTAGGATTAGACTTAGAAACTTCAGGACTAGATAAAGACGTTTGTGACGTTCTTGAATTCGGCGCAGCCCTTTGGAACGTGGAAGAAAAAAGACCTGTTTATCTTTTTTCAAAATTCAATAGAGATTTTAAATCAGAAGTCCCTTTAGAAATTGAAAACCTTATTGGCTTAAAAGCCGCTGAAGTAAGAAAATGGGGAAAGCCTTTAAGAGAGTGTTTAGATGAACTTTCTGAACTAATGGAAGCTGCCGATTATATCGTAGCCCACAACGGAACAGGGTTTGATAAACCTTTTCTAGAGCACACTTATAAATCTATCGGCCTAAAGATGCCTGAAAAAATTTGGATTGATACACAAATTGATCTCCCTTTTCCTGATGGAATGGGAACAAGAAAGCTTTCTTACCTTTCTTGTGAACATGGTTTCATAAACCCTTTCCCTCACAGAGCAATCACTGACGCCCTATCAACTTTAAAACTTATGGCTCACTATGATTTTGACACTGTTGTCGCAGTTGCCAGCACACCACTTGTTCAAGTGATTGCCCAAGTAAGCTATGATGAGAGACATAAGCCTCGCCAAGCAGGCTTTAGATGGGACAGCCAAAGAAAGTTTTGGTACCTAGATATTAGACAAGCACTAATTCCATCTAGAGAGTTTAACTTCGCTTATCATATTAACGACAACGATTAAGTATAAGCCTCAAATTCTTTTAAATTACTCCTCAACGAGGAGTAAAAGTACTCTTTAAGCTTTTCATTATCAAACCTTGCTTGAAGCCAACCCATTAAAACAAGTTTTCTTGCCACTCTAAAATCTTCAAGAACTTTAAAGTCATCAAAATCTAAATTTCGAATAGACATGTACCCGTTTAAAAAAGCATCAACCATCACTCGAAGCTCAACCCCTTTAAAACAAGCGTCTAAAGAGTGTAATACAATTGCTATATCCCACGCGTAAGCACCGTAGCCACAGTCATCAAAATCTATCGGGTAAACTTCCCCTTTACTCCAAACAACATTGCTAAAATGAAGGTCTACGTGGATTAGACCAAATTTATCAGGGTTATTCAGTTCATATTGTGAAAGCCTCTTATGAAGAAGCTTTCGAATTTCAGAAATAAGAGCAAACTCTTTCTTAGCAACATACCTCTTTAAAGCTAAAATCGACCCTAGTTTTGGGTTTACACCAATAAGCCCATCTGATGACCAGTAATTTCTGTGCTTAACCTTACCGTTTTTAGATTGATCATGTAGTTTCCCGAGAAGCTCTCCATGCTTAAAAAGATCTTTAACCCCAATAGCATTTCTTTTGATTAAGCTCCCTTTCTGCCAAGACATCAAGGTGCAAAGCTTGCCTTTTGGAATCTCTTTTGAATTTTCAAAAATTACACTTTTCCCCTCTAAGGACTTTTGGGCTCTTGGGACTTTAATTTCTCCACTACTAGATAGTCTCTCCAACCATGCAAGCTCTTCCTCAATAGCTTTTTCAGAATGGTAATCTACTCTATGAAGCCTTAGCAAAAAATCACCTGTTTTTGCACTGATCTTATAAGTAGTGTTTTCACCATGGTTAATGAATTTTACTTTGTAATTTGAAACCGGAAACTTTAACAGCACTCTACCCGCCAGCTTTCTTAAAGCCAAAAGCTGTCGGCGGTAACTCAAATCTTCAAACTCTTCACTCACAACTTATTTGTGCTCTCAAATATTTTATCTGCAGAACCTGCAACAAAACCTTGGTATAATTCACCGTTTTCCATTTTATGCCTTAGAGCAAATTCATAGTAACATGATGGAACTTTCTTCTCCCCATCAGCAAAAGAAACACCAAGTTCACCCGCCATTGTTGAAGATTGCTCCAAAAAGACTTCTTTTGAGCCTTTAATTTTTCCACCACTCTCGTTAAGTTTATAACCGTTCTTTTCTAAGAAAGCGTTTAACTCAACAAGATCACTAAAATCTGAAAGTTCGTTCACATTAATCGTAAAGTGATTAGCGCAGTATCCAAAAGCTAGAAGCCATGCCGCATACTCACTCTCTTTATAAAGCTCTTCATAGACTTTATAATCAACAGGCCAAGTTCTTCCTGAAGTTAAAACAGCCTCTCCTTCTGGGAGAACAGCACCTTTTAGAGTTTCTTTATACAGTTCCTGCGCTCTAGGTGACAATTCTTCTAACAGAAGCTCACTTATAAACACCTTAGGTAACGATTTGTCTTCATGCTCTAAATGGATAGCGTATAACTTTTTTTGCTCAAACCTATACTCACCACAAATTTTATATCCTTTTGCAAGCAAAGGTGCTTTTAAGGTATCAACTCCAAAACCTGGCAAATTAACTGATCTATAAGCCACATGATCATTACTAATTTTACCTCCTGTTTTCTCTAAAAGATTATGAATCTCCTGAGCTTGTGGATTTAATTCTGAATACTGGTCCCACATCTTCTCAAATAACACCTCTAAACTCATAACTCCCCCTTGTTTTTTTAGCTATTACAGTGAAGGCCGACATCTTTTAAGCCTTTAATAAATTTACCAAACCCATCAACCTGTTGGTCTAAGAACTCATCAGTTCCTTGATCTGAAACTTCACCTTCTGGAGAAAGACCTGACCACACATTTTGCATAAAAACTCTTTCAGGGTAGATAAAAGCATTTCTGTATCCAAAGACTTGCTGCAAGTGCTCAACAGGCCTTAATCCTCCAAACATTCCACCAAGACCAGTGAAACACACAGGTCTTTTTTCAAAAGATGTTGGATAATCCCAGTAATCAATGAACGTTTTCACGGCTCCAGGAAAAGACCCATTATACTCTGGGCACACGACATAAACTCCATCAGATTCATTAATTTTTTGAACAAGTGGCTTCATTGACGGCGGAACATTGTCAGCTCCGTATAAGTTATGATTAAGCTCATCCCAAGAAACACTTGATAAGTTCATCACTTCTGATTCAATGTTTATTTTAGCAAATCTACCTTTAATATTTTCTGCAAGTAAATTAGAACGAGAATCTTTTCGATTTGTAGCAACAAGAATTTGAATCATATAACACTCCTATTTAACCCTAAGCTTAATATAAATAAGATAGGACTAGAAGGACGCGCTTAGTCGCAAATATTAGAAATACACTGTGCCAAAAAACTGGCTTTCCGTTTTAAGCCCATTTTTAACCCACTCGTTAAAAATAAGCCTATAACCAAGCCCAAAGCTCCCCATAAAATGAAAGTTCAAACCGCCCTCAATAGTTGGAGCGCTGTAACTGTCATTCATGTACCTATAACCTGGAGCAATGTATGAACTTAAAAAATTTCCAGGTAAAATCAGTGTTAAAGGCGTTGAAACTTGTACACCCCAATACTCTTTTTCATCAGAGAACCTACCAAATACTGAGCCTTTAAGGCTAAAAGCTTCTGTTAATCTATACCCCACAGAAACTTCAGCCTCAAAATACTTTTGCTCGTCTAAACTTGAGCTAAGCTCCATAACACCGGAAGTCGCCTTAGTAGAAAAATCTAAAGCACTCACTGTAAAGCTAAAACATAGAAGAGAGGCTAGTAAACTTACCCTTAACACTTCTTGAGCGCCTCAATAATCTTACCTTGCATGCTAACCATGTCTTCTTTTGGCATTTCTTTTTGATTAGAGAAGCTAAACTCCTTAGCCTCCCAAAGAGGAATCAAGTGTATATGCGCATGGTGAACCTCAAAGCCTTGAATTGCCATTCCAACACGCACACAGTCTGTCACTGACTTAATTGCCTTAGAGACTTTCTTTGAAATCTTAAACATATGTTCATACTCTTCTGAGTCCACATCAAAAAAATGATCCACTTCTGTTTTAGGGATAACAAGACAGTGTCCTAAATTGATTTGCCCTAAAGATAAAAATGATAAAACTTTATCATCCTCATAAACTTTATATGCTGGAAGCTCACCACTAATAATTTTTGTAAAAACCGAACTCATTTTTAAAACTCCTTCTAACTTGTTGTTATCTCAACCGCTTTTCTTCTCACTCTATCAAATGCTGATGAAGAAACCACTCCACGACCAAACCCACTAGCTTCTCTAGCCATTTTCTTAACCTGACTCACTCTTTGCATGCTTGGAGGGTGTGTACTAAGTGCGTCAGCAAACGAACTGGCCACACCACTTTTACTCCCACGAGAACTCTCCATTTCTAAAAGCTTCTCATAAAAATTACCTACATGGTTTTTACTAAACCCTGCATTAACGGCTGTTTTAAATCCAATACGATCAGCTTCAAGCTCATCTTCTCTAGAGTGGGCCATAAAGCCAAATTTTGAAATCAACGTCGCACCACCAGCACCTGCGACAGCACCAAGCTGGGTTGTTTTTGAAATGCACTCCCTGTCTCGAGGAGCACAAATTAGCTTCCCTAAACCATATCCAAGAACACCACCTAAAACACCACCACCCAATAAATACGCAATAGCCTTTCCTTTAGTTTGCTCTTCTCTATAAATACGTTCAGCAGTATGCCTTGATTTAATGTGCCCTATTTCATGACCTATAACTCCAGCAAGTTCTGACTCTGTATCACACATTGCTAAAAGAGGTGTTGTTATAAAAACAGGTCCCCCAGGAAGTGCAAAGGCATTTACCTGAGGAGTTTCAACAACTTCAAATGTGTATGCATATGGGTTTTGGTGAAGCCCGTTTGCTGACACTATTCTGTTTCCAAGGCTACGTACATACCCTTGCATCTCATGGTCTCTTAACGGCGGATATTGCTTTTGCATACTTGGAAGTACTTGCTTAGCCATTCTTTTTTCATCAGAGGGGCTTAATGAAACCTGCTGACCTGTGTTGTCACCCTCATTATATCTATGGTTTAAATTTTGACTTGCGCAAGACGCCAATAACAAAGGCATTGCTTTTAAAAATGACCGCCTCCCTAAAGAGGTAGACGTCCACTCCTTTAAACTTGTTTCTAAATCAGCGAGAATTTCTTTTTGATCCAACCTAAACCCCTTTATATAAAACGCATTCTTATTTTAACCATACAGACAAGGTCTGACAAACGCTTATAAGGATATTTCCTTAGTGTAATGAGTCCAGTCTTTAGCCCCGTAAGAAGTCACTTTAAAGCGCCTGCCTTTAGGGTAGAGCTCAATTACTGAGTAATTATAAACCCCTGACTTTCCAACCTCTCCTCTTGGGTTTGGGGATTTTAAAAACGCCCCAGGAAAAACCTTTGCATGAATTCCACTTGAAGTGATCTCCACGGTCTCATAGCCTAAAACTTTTTTCTCAATTTTCATAATCTCTGTTAAATGCCTATCCCCACTAACAAAAGCTATTTTCTTTCCTGTAGCTTTTAAACTTTTTAATGTCCTTTTAAATTCCTTCGGATTGTTTTTTTCAAAAGACTCAAAAGGATGATAAGCTCCAAAAAACTGATCACCTGAAACAAGCCAATTGACCTCACCAGAACTTTTCTTAAGCTCTGCTAAGACCAAGTTTTTTTGCTCCTCACCCCAGTGAACTCCCTTCCCGTTTTCTCTAAAGTACCTGCCATCTATAAACAAGAACTTCTGATCAAAAGCGTTTAATACAGACCCGGCCCCAAAAGTTTTCTTATAAACACCCTCAATTTCACCACCTGGATGAAAAGCCCAAAAGATTTCTTTAGAGGCCTCTTTATGCTCATAGTCTGCACCGCCATCGTTTTTACCGTAATCATGGTCATCCCATAAATAGTATGTCGGACTAAGCTGGGACGCGTGGTAAAAATAAAGCCTGTCCCATGTTTGAGCGTATCTAAACCACAATTGCTCAGGGTCAGCCACTCTCTTTACACCACCATCAAGCCTGTCTGCGTATACATTGTCTCCGATAAAGAAATTCACATCAAGAAACTTATTTAAATATGACTCCCACATCTTACTAGCTGCTCCAATGTGATCATCCATACACGACGCCACACCTATTCGAACACTTTCCTTGGTTAAGTCCTGCGCTTTAAAAACTCTTTCATCAATAAGGTCCCCCTTGCTCCTAACTAAAAGCTTATACTTTTTAGAAGCATCTAGATTTTTTATATGAATCTGCTCAATCACCCTTTGTCCATCAGGAGAACTCTTCTTAAAGTGACTGTACACAGGACTGTTTTTTTTCTCACTTCCAACAGTCTCTATAAAAAACTTTAAATCCCCTTGTCTTTTATGTGACAAAATAGAAATAAAAGTTTGGTTAGAATCTGTCGTCCCTTGAACAATCGCTAAGGGGTGATTTGCAAACTTCTCATATTTTTTAGCCGTGCTACAGCTTATAACAAAAGAACACACCGCTACTAATAACAATCCCTGCTTAACTCTCATTTCTTATTTCCTCTTTAATTCGCTTTTTCTCTGCAACCACATATCCATTAACACAATCCACACCATGGACTCTAAAACCACTAAAACCCTAGGCACAATACACGGATCATGCCTCCCAACTTTTGCAACATCTAAAATTGACGACGTTGGCTTCACCTCTGCAAAAAACTGAATGGTTTCTCCTGTAGTGATCCCGCCAAGGACCCCTCCATAAACAGACTGATCCATTGAGTGAAATTCTTTTCCGGCACACTCTTTAAAATCAACCTCTTCTCCTAAAGAAAAACTTTTCACAGCCCCTATAGACATTATAGCCTCTGCAAGCTTTGATTTAATTTTACCAAAAACAGGTTGTCCTAAAGAAGATATTGGATTTTGAACTCTTACTTCAACTTTTCCGCCAAAGCTCTCGCCTTCTTCTTTTGCCTTTAAAAGACTTTCAGCTGCTTTTTCAGAAACTTTTTCATCCAAAAAACCTAATTGAGTTTTTTCTTTCTTAAAAAAATCATCATCCGTGTACTTATCATCTTCAAAGTTAAAAATAGATCGGGTCACAGCTCTTACATCAAGGTCTGGAAACTCTTCCCGAAGAGCCATTTTCGCAAAAGCACCGGCTACAACTCTTGCCAATGTCTCACGCCCCGAACTACGCCCACCACCTCTTAAATCAACCGTTTGATACTTTTCTTTCCAAACAGAATCTGCATGGCCCCTGCGATCTTCTAAGTCCTTGTAGTCTTTAGACCTCGCATCTACATTCTTAAAAATACATGAAATCGGGGTTCCTAGAGTTTCGCCTTCTAAAACACCACTTAATACCTGAGGAGCGTCTAGTTCTTTACGAGAGGACACAAGCTTACCACCAGGTCTTCTTCTTTCCAAAAAGTCCTCTAAAACAGACTCGTTTACTTTAATACCTGAAGGCATTCCATCAATTATAACACCTAGCCCATCACCATGACTTTCACCAAAACTTGTTACTTTAAATAAATGTCCGTATGTGTTGCTCATTATAGCTCTTCCTTTTTAAACTTTAGCCAAAAATCCTGCTGAGCCTTAGCCTGTACTCTAAAAAAATCTTTACCAGAAATATACTTACTGCCCCATGATAGCGCAACAGCCTTGGCCTGTGAGTGCTCTTTATATTCAATATCATAAATCACCTTTGGATGGTTTTGCAGTTTAGGCCTTAAAATGCACTCTGAACCTGCTGACCACACTAAAGCATCAAAATCTTCACCCTCAAGAGCCCCTTCTTCATAATCCCGTATAGATTGAAGCCTGGCCTTGTCCTCAAGCGTTTTATAAACCGAAGTCCCTACAGCTCCCGCTCCCCAAACTAAAACAGACTTTTTATTCTTAAGCTCCTCTTTTAGGTACAGAATAGATGCTTTATCAGTATCCTCAACAGACCAAACGCCTCTTGTACTTAAGGTGTTTGCCACTTCAAGGTCTTTTGAATACTTACCAAGTTCTTTTTTAAATGGAGACGTCACTGAAAAAAAACTAACACCTAGAGAGTTTAAAAAACTTAAGTTCTCTTGTAAAAATTCATCTTGATAAAGAGAGACTCGAACATAAGTCCCACCAAAGTGGTCCTTAAAAAACTTTTTATGAAATGCTGGAGAGTGAGATAAGCTTACGTCTCCACCAATAACAGCCCCAGAAAGGCCTTCTTTATCAGACAAGCTACTCACTTCACAAAAACTTGGCTGGTCTATATAGTCATTTAATCCATACCTAAAAAATGTAATTTTATTTCTAAAATAGGTTATTTGCCTGTACCAGTTCCACCGACCGGCCAAGCTCCCAACAGACCTTGGAAGAAAACTCAAATCCATGTCTTTAACCATATTATGGTACTCGATTAAATCTTCAAAGCTTTCAACTTCAGGCGACCACTTAATATGAACCCCCTTCTCATTAAAAGAGGCGATCTCTTCTACTGAAATAAAATCATGCTCTGAAACAAAAAAATTGGGGCCTTTGAACAGCTCAAAATAATCACATGATGTATATTCTAACGGGACATCTACCAAAATATCATCTCTACTGAGTAAATACTCTATAAACTTTTCTGTCGGAGGCTTTCTTAAGGCCACCAAGTCTTTTAGCCCCCTTCTCCGCTCCAAGATCTCTCTAATATTTTCTTCATCAAAAAAATCTGTTCTAAGCTCAATCGGACTTGATACAAAACCTAACTCCGCCAGCTTCTTAAGAGTGTAAAAACCATGCGGAGCTTTCCCTAACCGGCCTTTTTCAACCAGCTCTGTTAAAAGGCTAAAATCCTCAGCCCCCTCTTCTAAATCAATAGAAAAGTCTGAGTGCTTAGAGTAAAGCTTATCTCGTTTCTTCTTTCTCCCCTCAAACTCCTCTAAATGATCCTTATCAGAATCCAATCTAGGTCTGTCTAAAAAAATACGACCTGTCTCATCAGATCTTCTCTGAACCCAAATAAATTTAGCTTCTTGAGGAAAGTTAAATTTTTCAAGCTCAAACCCTGCCCCTAAAGAAATAACCGGTGCAGACTCTTGTTCTAAAAGGTTCTTAAGAACTTCCCTTTCAAGCTCTCTAAATTTTGCCTCTTTTCCTTTTTTAAAAAAATCAGCAATATCATGAGTTTTGAGTATCTCCGCATCAAGATCCATCCCGCCTGGAACAGATGTAGCTAGCGTAGTTTTTCCAACACCTCTATGACCAATTAAGAAATACATCAGCTCACATCCATTTTAAGGTATTCAGGAAAGCTTTTCTTGATGGATTCAGCACCTTTAATGTTAATTCTATAACCGGCTTTTTTGAAAATTTCACAAGCCATAAAGATTCTATGGTCACTAGATGCGTCAAAAGAAAACTCCTCATGCTCCAAAACCTTAAAGTTTTCACCTTGAATTTTAAGACCATCTTCTCTAGCACTCACCTTATAACCACATTTTGTAAGAAGGTTTGAAATAAGCTTTATTCGGTTTGATTCTTTGTAAACTAACTGAGGAGCTCCGTACAAAACAGACTCTCCATCACAAAAACAAGAAAACACACTCAAAACAGGAAATAGATCCGGACACTTTTGAAGATTCACATCTATCGGCTTGTACTTAAAGCCTTTATACACAGGCTTTTCCACAGCATGGCCCAAAACACTTACACCTGCTGATTTTAAAATACGTAAAACTTCAGAATCCGGCTGAAAGCTCTCTTCCATAAGCCCTAAAATCTCAGCCCTTCCTAAAACTGCAGCCAGTACATAAATAAAGGCCGCTGAGGACCAGTCTGATTCTAGCCTTGTGAATGTAATATTTTCTTCTAAGACCTGGTCTTTAAAAATCAAAATTTCAGATTCTTTAAATTCAAGTCTAAACCCAAGGCTTTCTATAAACCGTTTTGTTAACTGCAAGTAATCTGAGTTCATTCCTACACGGCCAAGTTTAATCCTTAACTCTTGCCCTGATGCTAGTGCTGCCAAAATCAATCCTGTTAAAACCTGTGTTGTCTTTAAGGCATCCACCTCAATTTCTTTAACTTGCCAGCCTACAGATTCTATAAAAAGCTTATTCTCTTTAATAACGGCCTTAGCGCCTAAAGCTTTTAATGTTTTAACCAGTTCATCCTGCGGCCTTTTAAATAAAGCCACAGCCCCTTCTAAAACCCACGAACCTTTTTGAGAAGAAAGATAAACTGCTAAAAATCTCAGTGTGGTGCCACCCTCACCTATATATATTTCGCGTGTAGATTTATACACCTCTAAAGCTTTTTTTAAATGAAGCACATCTTCTGCCTCAGAGTCCCAGTCTAAAGAAAGATTTGAAAAACCCTCTTTAAGTATCAAGTACCTATTAACGAGTGATTTTGAAGAAGGTATTTTTATTTTAACGTCCAATGTAAACCTGTCTTTGATATTCATCTACAAGGTTTTCAATTTTGACTTTTTTAACAACAGGCCCCTCAAGAGTTGGAAAGATAAAGTCTACCCTGTCCTTTGAAGATTTTTTATCCTTTGAGATTGCATCAATAAGAAAGCTACTCTTCACCTCTAAAAGACTCACCTTAAGAGCATTCTCCATTAGCGTAAAAACCTCTAGAGTTAAGTACTTCTTTTTATAACTCCAGCCTGCTGCAAACAAAAGCCCCACCTTCACAGCCTCGCTATGTGATAAATCAAAAGTTAACTCTAACGCGTGACCTACAGTGTGCCCTAAATTTAAAACAGCTCTTATTCCCTTTTGATCATTAATGTCTTTTTTAACAACTGCCGCCTTATAAGAAACAAACTGTTTTAAATCCTTAAATATAATTTTTTTATCATCCCATTCTTGAAGGCTTTTCTTCGCCCATGGCCTATTAATGTTAAGCACTAATGTTTTTATTATTTCTCCTTCAGAGTCCTCTACCTTAGAGGTTTTTAAAAGATCTGAGAAAAAATATATTTCTTTTGGGCCATAAACCGTTCCTATCTGGTTCTTATAACCGTTAAAGTTTAAGGCTGTTTTTCCACCTACAGCAGAATCAACTGCTGCCAACCAGGTAGTAGGAACCTGAATAAAATCAACTCCTCTTAAATAGACTGAGGCTAAAAAGCCCACACTATCACCAATACTCCCGCCACCAACAGCTACAACCGTAGAACCTTTAGTGGCTCCATGGTCAGTAAGCCATTTTGCATTTTTATTTAAACCCTCAAATGTCTTCAGCTTTTCTCCAGCCTTAAGAAAAAGTACGTTTTTAGCGCCTTTAAGAATAGAGCTTTCTTTAAAAAAGCTGTCTACGAAGAAATAATGATTCTTTTTCTTCAAAAGTGTTTTAAGACCATGGTTTTTAAAAATGATTTCTTCTCCAAATGGACCTTTTATCACTTCCATGATTTGAGCCTCACTTTATAAAACGACTCAGTCCCCATAGGCCTTACCACATAGCCTTCAACATCATTACTCATAACTCTAAACAGGTTTGAGTGCGCAATTGGCAAAAAAGGCATCTCATCTTGAAAGATTTTTAAAGCTTTCTTATACATCTCAGCTCTTTTACTTTGTGAAAACTCCTGCTTAGCTTGATTTATGTAAGAGTCGTATTCAGCATTGCAAAACCCTGAAACATTACTCCCACCTTTTGCCCCTGAACAACTTAATAAAATATTTAAAAAATTATCTGGATCACCGCTATCTGCTGACCAGCCATACTGTGCAAGTTCATGCTCCCCCTCCTTAAGTTTTCTTAAGTAGGTAGGCCAATCATAAGTGACTAGCGAAAGCTCAATACCTATTTGCTTTAGGTCCTCTCGAATCATCTCGCCCATAATCTTACCATTTGGATTATACGGCCTAGAAACAGGGAGCGTCCATAGGGTCAACTGCAAAGGAAGATCTACCCCTGATTCTTTTATTAACCTTTTTGCTTCTTCTAAATCATAGTCTAAGTTTTTTAAGTCTTCATCATATGCCCACATCCCTGGAGGAATTGGAGACTTTGCCTGAGTAGCGTTTCCTAAGTATATTGAATCAATATAGCTTTCTCTGTTTAAAGCCTTGTTCATTGCTAAGCGAAGCTTCTTATTCCTAAGTTTTTTATTTCTTAAATTTATTCCGATATAGCCAATATTTAAACCTGGAGCTTTAACAAGCTTAATGTTGTCAGAGGAGCTAAACTCTCCTCTTGCAATAGAGGCAAAGTTTTTAACAAAGTCACACTTGCCTTCTCTTAAGTACTTTAACCTTTTAACTGGGTCCATGGTGATCATAAATTTTAAATTTGAAACCTCACTAGCCCCCTTAAAGTATTCAGTGTTTCTCTTGTACTGAATTTCCTTACCCTTTACATAAGAATCAAAAACAAAAGGTCCCGTCCCTACTGGAGCTGTATTAAGATCTTCAACACGGCTTTTAGTCATTAACTTTAAGGCATACTCTTTTGATAAAATACTGGCAAAATCCATCGCTAGACTTGCCAAAAAGGGCGACTCTGCTTTTTTTAAAACAAACTTCACCTTATACTCAGAAATTTTCTTAACCTCTTTAATTATTGATCCCATGCCCATGGACTCAAAATATTCATATGTCCCAAGTGTAGTTTTGTGAAATTTATGGCTTGGATCAAGCATCTTTAAAAAAGAAAACACCACATCCTCAGCGTTAAACTTTCTAGTTGGTGTAAAGTATGGTGTTTTATGAAAACTTACGTTTTCTTGAAGATCAAATACAATCTCTGTTCCACCCTTAGAAACAGTCCATGACTTTGCAAGTGAAGGGACAAGATTTGTAGTGCCTTCTTCAAAGTCTATTAACCTGTTATAAATTGGCTGTGATGAAGCATCAAAAGTCGCCCCATCCCCTCCAAGCTGAGGATTAAACGTTGTCGGCTCACCTTCAGAACAATAGGTAAACTCTTTCTTTGAAGCTTTTGTACAAGACAAAACACAACTCAATATAAGAACGCAAAACAGCCCTGCAGAACCAGTAAATCTCATGGTTCTGGTTTAGCTCAATTAGCCTTTGAATTCAAAGATTTGCCCTCTAAAGGCCCCAATTTATAGGCTCTCCGCCTTGTTTTGCCAAAAAACTCTGTGCTTTCTTAAAGTGACCACAGCCTAAAAAGCCTCTATGGGCAGATAGCGGAGAAGGATGGGGGGCGTGAAGCACTAAGTGGTTTTTATTGCTTAAAAACTCGGCTTTTTTGTGGGCGTAGGCACCCCATAACAAAAACACAATTGGCTGAGGCTGCTTATTTAGCACTCTCAAAACAGAGTCCGTAAAAGTCTCCCATCCTTTTTTCTTATGAGATGCAGCTTTTGACTCTTCAACAGTAAGAACACTATTTAATAAAAACACCCCCTGCTCAGCCCAAGAAGTTAAATCCCCTTTTAAAAAAGACTCTTTAGGAAATGTTTCTGCCAGCTCTTTAAAAATATTTCTAAGTGATGGCGGGATTTTAATTCCCTTCGGGACTGAAAAACTTAAACCATGAGCTTGCCCCGGGCCGTGGTAGGGATCTTGCCCTAAAATAACAACTCTCACTTTAGAAAGAGGGGTTTTGTTAAATGCTGCAAAGCTGTCTTCTAACTTTGGAAATATGTTTTTATCTTGAGCCTCTTGATTTAAAAAAACTTCTAGATCTTTAAAGTAAGGCTTTTCAAACTCTTCCTTTAAGGGTTTGTACCACTCTTTATTCATCGTATTTATTGCAAGTAAATCTTTCATACTGCTTTTATATAAAAAAAAACACCCCTTGAGGAGTGCTTTTTTTACTTTGTATTTTTTAGACGCTCACCTTATAGGCTTCTAATGTCCTCAGCTAAGCTATCTCTAATCGCCACAAGTAGTGTGCGCTGCTTAGCTGATGCTGTCATCTGCTCATGAAGCTTTGCAATATCAGATCTTAAGTTTACTGCTCTATTTGAGTCAGCCTGGCCTGTTGCTTCTAAGTCTTCAAGCTCTCCAGAAAGAACTTTAATTGAAATATCAAGTTTTTCAATAAGATCAGTTTGATTCTTTACCGCTTCAACCTGAGCTTCATAAGTCATTTCCATTCTCACTCTACGCTCTTCAGACTCATTATAAGCCATCTGGTACTCAGCATCAGCTTCACCAATTTCTGCTTTCTCATTTTCTGTTAAACGCTCTAAGATTGTATTTAAAATTTGTCTTTTAGCAACAACAAGTCTCTCGCTTAAATCAACCTGTGCATCTAAACCACTTATTTTTTGATCCATATTAGCTATACTCGCAACGATCGCACTTGTGATGATAGCACTTGTCTCACCATCTAAGGCCGCTTCATATTCGCCTCTTTCTTTTACAGCCTCTTCTCTTTCAGCCTTAACATCAGAAAGGTTATTCAATGCCTCTGTAGATGAAGCCTTTGCTTGAACAGCCTCTTCAAAATCTGTAAGCACCACGATTTCTTCATTAGGATTTATACTCTCAGGCGCAACTGTGGCATCTCCTATAAACGACTTTGATTCGTTCTTACAACCTGTACTTAGAGCCAATGACGACACCAACATCAAAGCTATTAAAATGTTTTTCTTTTCCATAAACGTACTCCTTAAAAAGTTAACATCAGGAATACTAGTGCATTTGAAAGGCCAGCTTGTAAGGGCTATAAGTTATAACTGAGGAGCAGACACACTCCCTTTTTTACAATCATTGTGACAATTTTTGTCTTTAAGTCTCTATTTTAATCCACTGTTCCACTAGGTTCTTGCAAAGGTCCAACTCTGTTAGGAGTAGGAAATAACATAACCCCAGTTCTTTGGTTATAGTCTGTAGAAAATCTTGGACGACCATTAAGAGAACCCCTAAGAAGCTCCCTTGCAAGTCTTTGACGCTCTAAAGCAGTTAAAACAGCTACCCTTCTCGATGGACAAGTCATATTTAAGCGAATTCCCCGTTCTGGAGTTTCTCCAAATAAATTAGCTAGGAATTCAAAGGCTTTTCGACAGTTCGCCCCTTTGTCCTGAAAAAGAGAAGGATTTGTAACATACGCCCCAAAAACCTCTGCAAACTCTTCACCTCGCCCACCATCTACAGCGTAAGAAGTAAGTCTACACTGAGAAACATTACTTGTATAATTTCTAAAAATTTCTTGCTCGTTAGCATTAGCCACCTGGTGACCAATTTCATGGGCAATAAGAGCAACATTATCAACCCCTCCATGGGCATCACTATCAAGCCCAATGCAGTTCTGACTGCCAGGGTTAAGTTGTATGTGATCCGCACACTGCCTTGATGGCCCACGAACTGTACCAAAAACCACTTTAAGGTTTTTATGTGCGGTCATTCTTCCGTCGCCTAAAGTGTTAAGAGTGGAAATTACACGCGCTAAAGACCCCAGCCGTGGATCTTGAGGATTTGATAAAGAGCTACGACCAGAAAGATTGTTAAAACTCTGGCAACCTGAACCACCGGGAACACTAGGACGATTTCTAGCTGTGTAGACTTCAATGCCACTTTGTCTCAAAACTGAATTAGGGTCTCGAGTAGAGGGGGGAAGGCAATTTCCTTGGGCTGCATCAGCATCTATTTTAACTAAATGACCGCTTGTACTATAACCGAAGCTAAGAGAGCTTATGCCCGAAAATAAAAGTAAATAGATAACATATTTTAAAGTCTTCATTTAGGTATTATATCGGAACATTACAAAAACCAACTTAGCTTATATATGTAGAAAAGAAGTTACTTTGTTGAAATCAGAGATTTTAACACTTTACATGCAACAGTATTGCAAGATTCTGTTTCCTTTTTAATGCTTTGAATACTTTTTTCAAGAGATAAAGAGTAATTGAGGTTTAACCAAACAAAGTTAAGCTCTTTACTTGAATAAGGCACTGTTTTTTGAAGCAGCCCTTTAAGATGGTCTTCATTTGGTACATATTGATTTTTACTATTTGAAACACTCCACAACATACCTACAAGTGACCCATTTTGATTCAACAGCGGAGCACCGGAGTCTCCAGGAGAAGCGTCGCAACCAATGGGAAAAGATGGGACATAAAGACTCTCTTGAGTTAAATCATCATAACTTTCTAAATAATCAATTTCATTTGAACCCACAAAAGAAGAGCAAAGAGGCCCTTTAGTAAAACCTAAATCAAAAGAGATATACCCTGTATTTTTAAAGCCGCTATAAGACAAGGAGTAAAGAGGACTGCCTTTTGAAAAACTCTCCGTAGAAGAAAACTCAATTCCATAAGGGCTAAGATCAAAAGTATCTTTAGGAACCAATTCAAAAAAAGCCAAATCAAGTTCTGGGTAAATAGCAACAAGGCTTTTACATTCAAAAACTGTATCTAAAAGATTGAACTGAAAATCTCTTAACGGAGAGTCTTCTGAATTGACAAAAATTCGACAAAGCACCTTTGAGTTTTCTTGGTAATAAGTCAGATCGTGAGTGTAGTTTTTAGCTCTACTCAGAGCCGAGTGTGCCGCAGTTGCCATAATGTCTTTACCCTCATGTCGGCCTACATAAAAAGCTGTAGAGCTTCCAAATTGAGCTACAGAAAGAGCCGCCTTTTGAAAAGCTTGAGGGATATCTTCTAAGTTAGTGTGAAAGCTTCGCTCAAATTTACTTCCTATTTGAAAATGAGGATCTTCTTGCATTTGAGCCACACAAACAAAAGGAATTAAAAAAAGAGAAAGAAACAAAGAAAAATACATACCCTAACCTATCAATAAATATGCCAGATAAGTCCTCTTAAAACGGTGTTGAATCAAACTAGATGTGTGAATTGACGAAAATTGTCCTAATATAAAAAAACAGAGCTGCAAAAGCTCTGTTTTAATAATTCCAAATTTTTAAAAAATGGTACCCGCGAGAGGGGTCGAACCTCCAAGCCTTGCGGCACTAGATCCTAAGTCTAGCGTGTCTGCCAATTCCACCACACGGGCACGTGATGATTAAATATCAAGAATGCAATGTAGAGAACTTTTCTCTACTTAGCAATTAATTTTTTATATTCTGAAGCTTTTATGAGTGAAGCCAGCTCTTTTTCTGTATCCATTTCAATTCTAATCAACCAACCGTCATTCCAAGGGTCATCATTTAGAGTCCCCGGCTTGTCCATTAAAACAGCATTTGTTTCGATTACAGTCCCTGTAACAGGAGAAATAAGGTCACTTACAGCTTTTACACTCTCAATTACGCCAAATGGCTCATGTTGTGTAACTTTCTGCCCCTCATCTGGAAGTTCAGCGTAAACAATTTCACCCAGGCTCTCCTGCGCAAAAGAAGTTACACCAACTGTAACAATATTTTCATCTACGTAAGCCCACTCGTGCTCTTTCGTGTAGTAAAGATCTTCTGGTACTTTGTGTGCCATTTAAAACCCCTTTTCTGGTATAATTCTAAGATTTCTTTAAAAATGGTAATGACACAACTTCTGCATCTACCTGCTTTTTTCTGATCTGAATCTTAAGCTGTTTCTCTCCTTGAGTGGCCTTTTTGTCAATCCAAACCATTGCAATTGGCTCACCTAAGGTTGGAGACATGGTTCCACTAGTCACAACGCCTACAACTTCATCACCTGCAAGAACCTCATAACCAGCCCTAGGGATCGCTCTATCAAGGGCTCTCATGCCAATAAGCTTTCTAGAAGCCTTTTCCTTAAGGTCCACCAATTTATCTTTAGCCAGAAAATCCGCCTTTGAAAAATCAACCGTCCACCCCATTCTGCGCTCAAATGGATTACAGTCATCTGAAAGTTCGTTTCCATATAAATTTAATGCCGCCTCAAGTCTTAAAGTGTCTCTTGCAGCTAAACCGCAAGGCTTAGCACCACCTGCTAATAAAGCAGTCCAGAGTTCCTCTGATTTTTCAGGGGAAACAAAAATTTCAAAACCATCTTCTCCAGTATAACCTGTTCTTGCCACCCAAACCTTTTCTCCTGAAAATTCAAATTCAGAAAATCCAAATCTTTTTATTTTTGAAACACCTGAAATCACTTTTTCTGCAATAGAGATCGCCTCAGGACCTTGAATAGCAACTTGCCCCCACCTCTCACACTCATTAGTAATTGAAACTTCAAAACCCTTACTAAACTTATTTATGTGTTCGTCAATTTTTTCAGAGTTTGAAGCGTTCACACAGATTAAGTAGTTCGTGTTTTTTTCAAAACAATAAACTAAAAGATCATCTACCACTCCGCCGTCTTCGTTTGGAAAAAAACTATAGCAAGACTCCCCCGCCTCTAATTTAGAAATATTTGTAGGAGATAAGTATTCTAAAGTTTTTAATGCATCTAACCCTTCAAATCTAAACTCACCCATGTGTGAGACATCAAAAAGAGAGGCCTTCTCTCTAGTAAATTGATGTTCTGTCATCAAACCTGTTTCATATTGTACAGGCATATCCCAACCTGCATAAGAAACCATTTTTCCGCCATTATCATGATGCCACTGGTTTAAAGGTGTTTTTTTCATTTTCAAAATTCCCTATATTTTTAAAGTAACAAGTTCGATTAAATTCTCTAAAAGCTGGTTGACTGTCATTGGGCCTACGCCACCTGGAACAGGAGAGTAAGAGATGTTTTTTTCTTCAAAACCGACCGGATCTACATCACCTGCAAGTTTACCTGTATCAAGTCTATGAATACCAACATCAACCACCACAGCACCCTCTTTAAAGGAGTCTTTATTTAAAAACTGTGGCTTTCCAACTGCAGCAACTACAATATCACTCTCTTTTAAAATTTTATCTAAGTCTTTAGTTCTTGAGTGACAAACTGTTACCGTTGCATTTTCACGAGTGAGCATCCACGCCATAGGCCAGCCAACAATTTGGCTTCTTCCTAAAACAGCAACTTTTTTACCGCTCATTTCAACTTCATAGTGCTTTAATAAAGCTATAATACCCTTTGGTGTACAAGGCTCTGCATAAGCCCGCCCTTTTATCATCAGCCCCATGTTTTGAGCCGTTAACCCGTCTACATCTTTTGTTGCCAAAATATTCTCTGAAGGGTCAAAGTCTTTTAAATGACTCGGAAGCGGAAGCTGAACCAATATCCCATCAACTACATCGCTTTTGTTTAACGTTTCAATTTGAGACGCTAAATCAGACTCACTAATATCCCCAGAAAGCCTGATTATTGTGCTCTCTATCCCTGCCGCAACACATTGCTTCTCTTTATGCCCTACATAGACCTTACTTGCAGGGTCATCCCCTACAAGCACCACTGATAAATTAGGTTTTCTGCCTAATTTACCCGTTACTGCAGACACCCTGTCTTTAAAGGCCTCTATACGTACTGAGGCTAATTTTTTACCGTCTAAAATGACCATGTCGCCCCCTAGCAGCTTTAAAATACTGCAGACCTACATTTGTTGCTCTTTTAGCTATACTGATTTAAAAGATTAAACACAGATAGAGGGTAGAGTCATATGGAAAAAGTAAAAGTTAGTACAGATGGAACAATTGATTTCAAAACTGATGAAACAATCCCCTCTACAGCAAAGCGCTTTAAGCAAAGCCCTGAAATTGAAGCTTTTTACAGGTTTGTAACTGAAAATGACCTTAGAGAAGAAGCTTTAGCAATCTTAACAGTAATCCAAGATGAGCGTGAAGAGCTTCGCTTAATCGAAAAAGAAGAGCGTAAACGTGAGCGTCAGCAAGCACGTAGAGAAGCTAAAGAGGCTGAAAAAGCTGCAGCCCTTGCAAAAAAGAAAAAGACTGCAAAAAAAGCCCCTGCAAAGAAAAAGAAAAAATAAAATTACACCTGAAAACTAATTAGACACTTCTAATGTCTGTGTGGCGTAATACACGCGGCACCCTTCTTGCTTTGTTGTTCTTTAAGGGGATAACGAATATGAAAAAATATCTTAGTGTTTTAATTGGTCTATCAATTACACCATTATCAAATTTGGCTGCCGAGGAGCTGTTGTACTTTACAGCTGCAGCTGTAGAAGAGTCCGCTCCAGCCGCAGAGGTTGCCACACCTGCAATAAGCCCTGGAAACGACCTTGCATCATTAGTACTTGGAGCACTTGGTGAAGATGTTCCTGAGGTTTCTTCAGACCCTGTTATCACTACAACCACTCTCCCCCTACACACCCCTGTAAATGCAGACCCTATCAACGCAGTTGTTAGACAGGTTGTTCTTAGTAGTGACGCCCAAGACGCTGACCTTATGTACCTTAAACACAACGATTTAAGAGCTGCTGTAAAAAACGGAAGCCCCCTTATACAAAGTCTTTCAAAAGATATCTTAATGAACATTAAAGATAACCCTGCTCTTTTCACCGGAATTGAAGGCCTTACTTATTATATGGATAAAGATGAGTTTGGAAATCCACATGATAAAACAAACCCTGCAACAGGGCGCACTGGTCTTACAGCTCTTGGTCCTGAAGGAGACAACCGAACTAAAGATGGCAAACAGTATTATCATATAAATGAAGAGAGAAACGAGAAAAGAAGAAATGTTATTTTTAGCGCCTCTTTTGAACGTATATCAAAAAAATCTGACAACAGCTTTGATATCGATCTTTTACTTTTCTTACACAGTGACTCTACAGGTCATATTTTTAGATACATTAATGTGTCTATAGATCCCAACTCAGCACACCCTAACTTAGTTAAGCTTGTAGAAAATGGCCAACGTGTTCGTGTTGCAAACTTGGTCTTTAACGATGCACTTCACGAGATTCCACTTAGTGATACCAACTTTACAATTCACGTTGAACTTGCAACTCAAAAAGCTCTTTTAACAGATCTTAACCACGGGATAACAAAAGTGATCCCTATTACAGCTGGATCCATTGACTCACGCACAGCAAGTGGTGATCCAAGTAAAGTTAACTCTATGACTCTTCTTGTTCCAGGAAGAGAGATTCGATACAGAAACTTTGAACTTGAAGATAGTGTTCTTGTAAAACGTAAAACTTGGTTTGCAAACAACAACAACAACCAGAGAGTTTCACCTGCATATTATAAAGGAAGACCTTTTATTGGACTTATTGACCGCAGTCGAATGGCTAAGAATGAAGATGGTTCTTTTAAGAAGTACCTAACAAGAGTAGATGAAAATGGAAACAATACTTTTGTTCTTGGCAGCGACCAAAAGCCAATTCTTGATGAAGTAAATGGAACTCCATACTACCCTGCTGGATACAGACTCATCGGCTTTCATTATCAAATTGAAGCTACTGGTTTAAAACGCGGGTTTGAATCTCATGGTTGCATTAGACTACAAGATCATGACTTATATACGATTGATGCAATTGTAAACGCAGGCCCTAAAGATCTAGTACCTGTTGAAGTAAAAATGCTCCTTAACGAATTTCAGGATTTAGACAGCATCTACAAAAGATCGAGTAATTATAAAAAAGTTATTTACAGCACAAGCCATGAGCCAGACAACTTTACAGTTTATTGTAAAAATAAAGGATCATACCCTGTAAGATCTTTTACAGGACAAGACGGCAGAAAGTATCACACACTATCTGACAGTGACTGTTTAACAAGTGTTGCTCCTGTAAACAGTAGCGTTGAAGAGCTTTCAGATGTTTTAACAGGCCAATCTAACAGTGTAATTTCAACACTAGAGTGGGACGGTGGGCACTCACACATCGACTCTAGAAAAAAAATAATTGAAGAAAATGCTTCATACCTTAATTACTTAAGAGCAGATGTTTTACAAGCAACATATTTTGGCGATACTTTTTCTTACCTACAAGGTTTACAAAACTATGGGAGTAGCCAATCTACATACCGCAGTATACAAATAGATCAAATCGCACTAGTGGATGAAATCAACTCTTGTAAGAGCAATCCTGAATGCAACAGCATTGCAAGCAGCTATATTCCTCAACAAACAATAGCGCAGGTTCAACCACAAAACGTCGACAGCTGGGGAAGAATTATTTTACTCCCAGAGTTTGTAAATGAGCCTCTTGTTAAACAAGAGGCTCACAAGTATGAAGGAAAGTGTAATGAAGACGCTATTAGAAGAATCCCCGGCCGCAGGAATAAAAAAAATAGAACTGAGTACTGCCATGCTTTAAAAAACTGGTTTGTAGGCAATAAGTACGGAAGATGGAGTCTGTAATCCGGACATAGCTCACCTCTACCTTTTAAAAACCACCTTTTCAGGTGGTTTTTCTTTTTTGCACTGATTGTTCCTTTTAAAGGAGCAGTTCATGAAGAATAAGAAGAATCAAAAAGGCCAAAGCTTAACTGAATACTTAATATTAGTGGCACTTATTGCCGTTTCATCGATTGGCATCATTAGAGTCTTAGGCCAAACAACAAGAGTACAGCTTGCCAACATCACCAAAGGTCTTCAGGGCGGACATGTTAATAAAGTCAAAGCTGTTAAAATCAATGAAAGTCTTTATAGCACAAAAGACCTCAGTAATTTTTTAAACAACTCTTCTAGCAGAGGAAAGAACTAAAATGTACTCTCGTGAGGCCGGGCAAGCTCTTATTGAAAGCATTGCTGTACTCAGCTTTACAGGCATTCTTTTTATCGGAATTTCTTCTGCCGCATACTCAATATATGCAAAACAGGCAGCTGGATTTTCAATGCAAAAAAGCTTGCTCTGCTTAGAGCGTGTTAACGTAAAACCACACACTTGCAAAAGAGCTTTTAAAGCTCAAATCAACAACTTCTTATTTTTAAACAAAAACCTCTCCCTTTCTTTAAAGAGGCTCTCTTCAAGCAACAAAGCTTCAATAAGTTTTGTTTTTATGAAGAAAAAATTTAATTGGTCAAAAAAGTTAGTAAAAAATAAGGAGAGTTACTAGTGCAACTAATTTATCTTTCTTTTTCATGCTTAACTATTTTATTTTTAAGCCTACTGTTTGTTCTCGGCGTTAAAAAGAACATCTCCTCTGAACTAAAGTTTTGCGTGACTCAACTTACAAACTTCCAGCATTCACACCGTAAACTCACCAAGTCCCTTTTTGCCAAGAACAGCTATGCCAAAACCCTTCGAATATCTAGAGCCTCTGCTGAGGTTTCTTATGCAGCAGCTCCCCCACCAGCCAAACCTGCTGCTTGGGCGACTCTACAAGCTGTTAAAGCGCTTCAAAAAGCTTTAGTTGTTTATCAAAAAAGCCTCCTTTCTCTTGCAAGGGTTAAATCATATGAAATGTCAGGTCGAATGTTTCAAAAGGGGTTTATACCTACAACACCCCCAAAGGGTTTAGTCGTTGAATCTTATCCTAAAAATTCAGACAGCCCAAGTTACAGGCTTCAAATCAACTACCAAGAAAAAAAACGAACTGTATTCACAAAAATGATCAATGCAACAAAAGGGTTTCCATCCCTTCTTAAAGCTCTCATTAAGTTTAATAACTACTCAAAGCTTAATTGCGGGGCCACCATACAAGAAAAAGGAGGTGCTCCATCAAGTATAAAACTGATTCTGGACAATTAACCTTAGAAATGGCCCTCACCATTCCTTTATTTATTCTTTTTATTCACTTTATGAAATCAACTAACCTTAAAAACTTGGAGAAAAAAATTGAACACTCAGAAATTAAAAGACTACATCTTTAACAACGTATCAGAGGACAAGGCCAAAATTATCGCAGGCCTGTCTCTCTCATTCATAGTTTCTCTTATAATCTACATTCTCCAACCAAACCAGAACACCAGCACGACCCCTGAGGCACTTGAAGTGAACTTAAGTGTAATGATTCCAAAAGGACATGTGATTTACCCATTTGAGGCTGTAAACTTTGAGAATGTTGAACCCTTATTAGGGGCATATAATATGGTGCAGGTCTACCACCCCCAAAAAGGAAAGCTGCTAGCTAAAAACATCAAGGTTTTAAGGGCTCCAAAAGACCCCTCTCATCTAGCCTTCATTGTCCCTGTAGAGATTGCAAATAAGCTCGCCCCCTTTGNNTTTGGACTAGAGTTTAAAGTTGCATTACAAAAAGAGGTAAACAAACCACCTATTTGGGTGTTAAATAAAAGTAGTTTAAAAAAACCTGAAAACCTAGTTACTTTTGGAGGCTAACAAATGAAAAAACATCTATTTTTGTCTTTACTTATTGTTATCAACTCCACCATGGCTAATGCTAGCGTAACAGCCCTTGGAACTCCTAAAAACTCAAAAGACTTTAACTCTTACCTAAAGAAGAACCCTCAGGAAAAATCTCTTATCAATACTGTACTCTCTCAAAAAATAAACTCTTTTGACAAAAGCATTATTGATAAACACGCTCTTGCTGTTAAAGGCCTCTTACTAGAAGATTTAAGTCCTTCAATTTATCTTTTTAAAGAACTTGCAGAACTTCAAACAACAGCTGTCTTTTCAAAAAAATCTCAAGATCTAATTTCTGAAAGCTACTACCGCCTATCAAATCTAGAGAGGTTGAAATCAAATTTTTGGATAAAAGAAGGGCTCTTCTTCAATCTTGATTACACTCCTTCAAGTAAAACCTTTAACCCTAAGATCATGAATGATTTTAACTTAAAGCATGAAGAGATCAGCAACTATTCATTTAAATATAAAACTTCTCTTCTTGCAGACAGTGATACTAACTTCTTTTTAAATGGCACCTTAAGAAGTGGAGAACTAAAGCTTCACCCGTCAGGAAGATACAATCTTAAGTTTTTTAAAAATGGTCACAAAGAGCTCTCCTTAGATTTATCGGGGGAAGAAGTGCTTAAGACAAAAAAAGTTAAACTTAAAAAACTAGCTCTTGGCACATGTAATAGCCCTGTCTTTACCTCATACCAAGGTGTTAAGATTGATAAAATTTTCTTCTCTAAGAACTGCATTAAAAATGCCAAAGACACCCCTTCAAGTATTCAAGCCAATACAGCAAAACCTTTTAAAATTCACACCAGTGCCCCCCTACAAACTGAAAAGAAGAGTAAACAAAAAAAGGGCAACATATTTCAAAAAAGAACTACCTGGTATGTCATCGGAGGCGTGATCTTGACCTCTGTTCTTATTGCATCACTAAATAGTAACAGCGGAGTCAGCGTTGAACCCGTTGAGCACTGATCTAGACTCTAAACTAACTTACGACAGCCATGTCCATTTTTTTGGAGTAGGTCTTCCTGCTGTAGATTTCATTATAGATCAAACTGCAACAAGACTAAATCTCCCTGCACACTTAAGTGATCAAGAACTGATTCGAGGATTTGGCTGGTCAAAGGCTCTGCCCCTTAAAGCCTTTGATCAACTCTGCAAGAAACACCCTGAGAAAAAGTTCTGCCTCTCTTATGAGGATGGCCACTCTTCTTTCATATCTCAAAATCTTTTAGCCGAGTTAAAATTTAAACCTAAAAACGGACAGCTCCTGCCTTCAGGCGCCATCATTTCAGAAGTAGAGAGAGATCAGTTTTATAAACTGACGCCCTCTCATGCACCGGCTGAACTAGAAAAGATGGCAATTCATGCTCAACAGGTCTTTTTAGAGAATAAGATCACTAATGTCCGCCATCTAACTGGGAATATCGACCACTGGCACTGTTTACAAAAAATGAAAAATTCAAACACCTTAGAACTTGAAATTGAAATCTTCTTTTCTGAATTCATGGGGCAAAGCCTTGATACTGCACTAGAAGCTTTCAACCAGGCTCAAAAAGACAGTTCAAAACAACTTGCTGTTAAAGGCCTTAAGATATTTTATGATGGCTCATTTGGATCAGACACAGCTTATACAAGTTCTAACAAAAAATCCAAAGCCCGCCTTAGTAAAGATGAGCTTATAAAAAAGATGGAGTTTGTCTTAATAAAGAACCAAATACCATTAGCTGTTCACACTATTGGGGATCTTGCTCTTGAAGACATCATCTTCTCTTATAACTCCATTTGTAAAAAGAACAAAAACACTCCTGAGTTACACCTAGAACACGCCCCTGTATTTACACAAAAAACATTAGATTTATTAGAAAAAGAACCGCTTAACTGTATCTTTCATTTTCAACCCTCACATTGGATTCAAGACCAACAGTGGTACTCAAAAAACCAAGCTGCCTTAAACCCTCACGAGATCTACCCTTTTGATTTTTTAGATAAAAATAATTATGAATACCATTTTGGAAGTGACGCCCCTGTTGTAGCGCCTACTAAAGAAAATACACTTAAAGGGTTAAGTGTAATCAAAGAATCTAAGAATTAACTATCTACCAAATTTAGATAAAAGTTCTTCTTGGGCCTTCTTTCCTAAAGCTTCATAATCATGAAACTCCATTGAAAATGTTGCTCTACCCTGGCTTAGAGATCTGATGTCTGTCGCGTAACCAAATAAAGAGGCTAAAGGTATATGAGCATGAACAATCTGCTTGTCCCCTTTATGCTCCATATTAAGGACCTTTCCTTTTCTAGCATTAATATCTCCAACAACTGAACCTACAAAATCCTCTGGTGAAACAGCTTCAACTTTAAAAACAGGCTCATATAAACTTACTTTAGCAGATTTTAAACACTGCCTTACAGCCTGACTTGCAGCAATCTTACAAACACCATCAGAAGTTGCAGCATCCCACTCAAGATGCTTTAATGTAATTTTAATGCCCATCATAGGATACCCTGCTAAAGGACCTGTCCCCGCAGCATCTACAGCCCCCTCTTTTATGGCTTCAATCAACATCGGGTTGAGTTTTTGATCTGTTTCAAATTTATTTACAAAAATATGTTCACTGCCACTAGCTAATGGTTCAACTTCTAAAGAAACTTTCGCCCACTCTGTAGCTCCTGAAACAATTCTTTCAAAACGAGCTTCACCCTTTGAGCCACTTTCTAAAAACTCTCTGTAAGAAACCTGCGGCTTACCAACATTAGCACTCGCTTTATGTTCTTTTAAAAGCCTGTCCACTAAAATATCTAAATGAAGCTCTCCCATTCCGGAAAGAAGTGTTTGCCCGGTCTCAGGGTCAGTATCAAGTTTACAAGAAGGGTCTTCCCTTAATAAGGCAGCCAACCCCTCTTCTAATTTTTTTTGATCAGCTGATGACTTGGCCTCAATCGCTACTGAGATCACTGGATCTGGAAATTTAATTCTTTCTAAAACAACAGGTCTCTTTGAAGCACAAAGAGTGTCGCCTGTTCCCGTATCCTTTAAACCAACAATAGCGGCAATATCTCCAGCTTTAACCTCAGAAATCTCTTCACGTGTGTTTGAGTGCATTTTAAAAATCTTACCAATACGCTCTTTCTTTTGAGTTCTTGGATTCAGCATAGCCTCACCCACTTTAATAACTCCTGAATAGACTCTTACAAAGGTTAACACTCCAGAAAATGGATCTCTTGCAATCTTAAATGCCAAAGCACTAGAAGCCTCATCAAAATCAGTTTTACAAATAATCTCTTTATCTTCTTTTTTAGGGTCATGACCTGTTACAGCGGGTCTATCTAAAGGACTTGGTAGGTAATCTAAAACCGCATCAAGCAGTGGCTGAACACCTTTGTTCTTAAAAGCTGAACCACAAAACGTAGGGCAAACTTTTAAATCAAGAACTGCAGCTCTTAAAGTTTCTTTAAGCTTTTCTAAACTTGGCTCATTACCCTCTAAATAACCTTCAAGTAAATCATCATCAAATTCACAAATAGTCTCAATGGCTTTTTCTCTATATTCTTGCGCCTTCTCCTTTAGGTTTTCAGGAACTTCAACTTCTTTATAGTCCTCTCCTAAACCTTCACCGTCCCAAATATATGCTTTATTTTTTAGTAAATCGACAACACCTTGAAACTGATCTTCTTCACCAATAGGAAGTTGCATTGGGAGTGGGTTTCCATCAAGCTTCTCCTTAATGGTTTTAAAAGAGTGGTAAAAATCAGCCCCTATACGGTCCATCTTGTTAATAAAAGCAATCCTAGGAACATTATACCTGTTCGCCTGACGCCATACCGTCTCTGACTGTGGCTCAACACCATTAACACCATCAAATACTGCTACAGCACCGTCTAAGACCCTTAGCGATCTTTCAACCTCAATCGTGAAATCCACATGCCCTGGAGTATCAATAATATTAATTTTATGGTCTTTCCAGTAACTCGTTGTTGCAGCAGAGGTGATTGTAATACCACGCTCTTGCTCTT
>JBOEFV010000037.1:0-10461 GCA_050633065.1 Bdellovibrionales bacterium | reverse complement strand
CGGGAATAAGACCACTTAAAGAAAACCCTTTATCTACCTGCCAGCCAAACAGACTAAAAACATAACCACCTAAAATAGAGCCACAGATTCCTAGGATTGATGTGAAAATGAGTCCCCCACTGTCTTTTCCTGGGGTTATTGTCTTTGCAAGCACTCCTGAAATAAGACCATAGAATGCAAACCAGAGGTAATTAAAGATTTCCATAAGGTTAATTTAGCCTTTCTTAAGCCTTGAATCAACCAAATCTCAAACTGAGGCAAACTAACCTTTAGACTGTGGGAAACCGAAATATTCAAGGTATGAAATTATCTAATGTTAAAATTCTTAGCGGTATTTTTTGTGGATTTTTATCCTTATCTTTAGTTATTAGTAACTTTGCGCAGTCGCCTTCTATTCAAAATAGAATGCCTACAGCAGAAGGAGATGCTCCACGAGAGGGAGAACCTTTAGCTGAAGAAATGAGTGAGTCCGAACTTAAAGCAGCTTTAGAGGAGGCTCTTAGGCGGCAACAAGCTGAAAACCAGATTAGAATTCCTTTAAGAGACGCTGAAGGTAAATTAACAGGAGAATTTGGAGTGACTACATGGGATGCGGCAACAGCTTCTCAGGTGCAAGATGCTTTTAAACAAAACGTTGGCATGAGGCATACAGTAGTGAGCCAAGCGGTAACCTTCCCTTCAACGCATGTAGGTTTTGCCCTAGCTATTCACGTTGTTACAGCTCTAGAATGTAGTGGAAACCTTTTTGGTGTTCCTGTGCACACACCTCATAAAGCATCCTCCCCGTCTTGTGGTGAAGATACACTAGTAGGTCTTTTAACAGATCCTTTGGGAATTGCAGGGTTTTACTCTTTCATGCTTATGAATGCACAGGTTAGTGGGAGACTTAACAACCTTCATATAAAGCAAATTGAGAGATTGGGTCTAAAAAGAGGCCTAAGTTTAGATGAAAGAAAAGCAAATGTTCGTAGATACATGATGAAAAATGGTTTATCCGCTAAAATGATGTATGGATACGTGGGTATGGCCGCCGGTTCTTTAACCCAAGATTTGTTGATGGATTTAGTTACACAGTCAAAACCTTGTTTAAGCAGGTTTAAGCTTGGATTAGGTTTAGGATCTACAGAGTGTCTAGCTTTTAAAGATTACATGACCGGTAGTGAAAAATGGCTTGAATTCATGGGTTCAACAGGAAACATGCTTTCAGCAGCCTTTGCAGCATTTTTAGTTCAAACAGGGGTTAACAAAGTTTTTGGTCCTATCTTAGGAAAAACAATCAGTCTAATAGGTTCTAAGGTCTTTTTAGTTGGCTTTACCTTTACTCCAGGAGGCGGTCTTAAAGCAGTGTTCTCTTTTGGTAAAGCTGCAGCACACACATTTTCACATGCTATTTACTTTGTATATTTCGAAGAGGTTTTAAGAGATAAGATCATGAAGCCTTGGTATAATATTGTTCATAATAAGTTTTATGCAGGAAGAGAGCTTGATTCAGCTCTTGAAGATGTTGAAGAAATGCAAAAAAACTTCTGGGCCCCTCTTGATGATGCTGATAAGGAGCAAGAGTTTAAAGGTGTTTTAAGAAGCCTTGATTCAAGATTAAAAGAATCTCAACTAAAAAGTCATCTAAGAGCTTTAGATGAAGAAAAAACCCCTATGTTTCATAGAAAAGCCTCGGGCCTTTATGCTGCTTATGAGGGAACTAAAAAATTATATAGCTACGTTAATGATGCAAGATCTGAGAACTACACCCGTCCTTTAGAAATTAAACCAGAGGATTTAGACTGGCTAAACGGAAAAGTCGATGAGTTTAAAGCATCAGTTGATGAAAGAGAAAAGTTAAATGAAGAATATGGTCGAACTGCAGGTGGAAACATCTACTTTAGAGATCAAGAAGAGATAAGAAAAACTAGAATCTGGCTAGATAAAATAGAAGCTTTATTTAGTGAAGACCGCAAGGCATTTAACCTTAAAGAATACTTCTCTCTTCGTAGAGAGTTTTTAAATTTGTATTTGGAAGGTCAGATTACTTATACTTACCGTACAATAGCTGATACCCTTATGGATTACTGGTATGAAATAGACAGTTTTGTTGAGGCTAATGTTACAAGTGAAGATGTTTTGAGTAAGTTTTATAACGGTGAAGATGATGGTTTGTCTTTTTATGAAGTTCTTAATGAAATGTCTTATGCGGATTCAGAAGGAGAGCGCTTTTTTGGGCCAAAATCTAAATCCAATACCGTTTTTGACTGGGTTGCTTTAAAGTCTATTTGTGGGGATCAAGCGTTTGGTATCGAAGATGAGCATACTTACTCCATTAAGTTCACTCCAGCGGGTGTGATTGATAGAACAAAAGTAAAGCTTAACTGTAAAGACCCTAGGCATGTCTACCCTCTTTTACAAAACAAGTATAAGTCAGATTATCTGGTTAATATGGACCGAATAAATCAATTAAGAACTGATTTTGAAGCTAAAATACCTCAAGACCACAATGATTATACAAAGCTTCTTGAGATGGTTGATGATATTTATGAGCGAGCAGAGGCCTTAAATGATAGTGCTCAAGCTAGTGCAAATTCAGTTTCTTGGTTTCAAGTGATTGCTTACACATCTAAACTTAAGAGGCTCCATAGGTTTATAAATAGAAGCAACCCTGATCCTGAGAGCATGCAAACCCATGGAATGTCGGTTTATTACACTAGCTACCTGCCTTCTATTACAAAAAGCACATCATTTACATTTGAAGTTAGANNGGTAGTGAAGCAAATAGAATTGAGCACCACGCAACATCAAGACATGCTCTTTACTCAGTTTACTCCCCTGAAGATGAGCTTCTTGTAGAGGATGAGTACTCAGGCATACACCTTCTTTTAAATCCAAAAGTTCCATTAAAACCTTTTATAAAGAGTAACTTGAACATCTGGTGGCTTGAAAATGTGCAAAAAGAGACTTTAAAATCTCACTTAAACCTAGTTGTTGAATACAAAGAAATGATCGAAGAAGAGGTTTTAAGTAAAAACGCTGTTCATTTACATGATTACATTGAAGGTGGAGACTTTGAAAGTGCTGTAACTAAAGCAAGTGAAGAGCTTTTATCAAAAACATCTGAACTTAGGTTTATTGAGCCTGTAAAGAATGGGAGAGGTCAACAAACAAATTATCGTGAAATTAGAGCTCATTTTAAAAGGTATAGAGATGAACTTACTTCTGAAAGTTATGATCTTCAGACTCTTGCAAAGACGAGGTTTTATTTAGACATGTTTAAAAGTTTGATGAAAAATAGACTCTACTCTTCTGTTCGAAAGACAAATGAGGAAATTGAGCTTGAAGCCACTTTAAACACTCAAATGGACAGTATTTTAAAAGGTCTTGCGAAGGTTTTAGTTCAGCTTTCTTATAAGTCTGGAGAAATAGAAGAATCTAAAACTTATGTAGAGGGTATGATTGTCAGGCTTAATACAGCTGTTATTGAAAACCATAAACAGTTTGCCTACCCTAACACCCATGATGAATTTGTTTACTACACTGATGAAGATTTCACGGCTGCAAATGAGGACTTAAAAGCAAGAATTAACAATATTTTTGAATTTGAACCAGGAAAAGCAGGTGCATTTGTTCTTGCAGATGCAAATGGTGGTGGAGCTCAGATGGAGTATTATAGAGAGTCCATTCAGAGGTCCATACGAGATCACTACAGCCTTTATTTGCAAAACACCCTACTCATTGATGATGAGAAAAAGGTGCTGTTTAGAACGTCTCTTGTGGACGTGTTTGATCAAATCGAAGCCTTAGAAGAGACAATAAAAGGTTCTAGTGTAAAAAATATAGACATTTTTACTGAGCTATCAGGATTTCTTAGAGCTGGTGTAAATGATGTAAACGACTTTTATAATAGATACATAGAGGCTTCTGAGCTCTTGCCGCATGCTGGATTAGCTGCTATTTCGACCCTATAATGTTGGCAAGCAGTTTGCAGCAGTGTTTTCGATAAGCAATACGAAAACTAAAGGGAGTTATAACAATGAAATACAATAAAGCTTTAATGGCAGTAATTACACTTGGATTTGCAGCAACATCTTTTGCCGGACCAGGTAGAGGAAACACTGCTCGTGTAGATGCTGAAAGAGTAAGAACTGAAGCGACTAAACAAGTTGAAGAAGCAAGAAGAACTCTAGAGGTTTCGGGGTTAAATGCTTCAAAACTACTGGATCAAGTTGTTAAAGTTGACGTTGCCCTATCTACTGCTAGAGGTGAAAAATCTGAAATGTCTAAAGCTTTAGAGGCTCTAGGTAAAACTGCTGGTGAAAATCCTGTAGTTAGAGCTGCAGGAATGAAAGCTAAAATTGAAAACTCTTTAAGTGAAGTTTCAAAATCTTTAGAAAAAGTTGAAACTGAGCTAACAAAAGCTGAAAATGATAAAGAAGCTTTATCTGCAGAGGCTTTAGAGCTGGCATCGGTAAACGAAGCTATTTTAAAGTTGGTAACGGAAGCTATTAAAACTGGTGAAGAAAGCTCTTTTGATAACATTGTCAAAATGCAAGAAGCTTTAGAAGGTGTTGATTTTAAAGACTCAGCTAAAGTTGCTGCTGCAAAAGCTGCTCTTTTAGAAATTGCTAAAGTTGAGAAATTAGAAGAAATTATTAAATGTAAAGTCTAATCCGTTAGACTTATAAAAAAAGGCGATGTGAAACATCCTGTTTCTAAGCGGCCTCTTGGTCAACATCGCCCCCCCACAATTAAATTGTATGAAATTATGCTCGATAAACGCAAGGACTTCTTTGGAGGTCCTGCTCTTGGTCTGGGCAAAACTAGACAGGACCTTGGTTTTAAGTATGACTCAATGCGTAAACCTTTTTCCACCTAGTGTTCCACAGCCTTTCCCAGAAAAGGACTATGAAGAGCAACACTCCAACAGCAGTATTCTCAATGTTTAACAAGGTTTTGCCTGTAATATACCCATTAAAGAGAAAGTTATGTCTATTTTTAAGACTCTTTTTTAGGGGTATTCAGTTTTTCCATAAAAGTTTAATAAATTCAGTACTTTACAAGATTTAATCCTTACCTTTTTTTAACTGTCTCATTAGTAGATAGATCAAGACCTACGTCTCTAAGCCGATAGTCTAGTATGTTAAGGAGTTCCAGATGAACACGGTTAAAACTTTTAAAAATACACTTAAGGCTCTAGTGATCACATCACTATTTGGATGTGGGGGTTCCCCTTCAATTTCAGTATTGCCTTCAACAGACAGCTTTCAGCAAGAAGGTAATGAAATTACAGCAAAAATGGATATTTTATGGGTTATTGATAATTCAGGTTCAATGAACAATTTTCAACAGGCTGTTGAGGATAACCTACTTAGCTTTATGTCTAACTTCTCAAATAAAGGTTATGACTTTCAAATAGCAGTTACAGTTAGTGATGGCTGGCAAGACATGAGCTTTACAAACTATGCGGCCAATGGGGGTCCTTCTTTTTCAACTTCAAACAAATCGAGATTTAAGCCTTCTTTAGATGGTACTAGGGTCCTTTCTAGCGCTGAGGATAGTGCTGTACTTCTCCAAAAATTTGGAGAAATTGTAGCTGGTGTAGGAACAGGCGGATCTGGTGATGAAAGAGTTCTGCAGAGTACTCAAGCGGCGAGGCTAAACCCATTAAACATTGCTGATGGATTTTTTAGAGATGACGCACATTTAGCTGTGATCCTTGTATCTGACGAAGAGGATACATCATGGAGTGGTGCAAGTTATATCACTACAGCTGCTGGCTGCAGCGCTACAGATTCAGGCAACCTGTACTCTTCAGGGTATATGGCAGCAGATTGTGCAGCTGAAGTTGAACCTATAGTTTATTTTAAAGATTTTTTAGAAGAAAACTCGAGTGAAAGCTTTGGTGTTACAGTTCACAATATGGCTGTTATTGATGATGGCATTTTGATCCTTGATAACAATGGTGATACAATCAATGATTGTCGAACTGTAGTTTTACCTGGAGAGCCAAGTAGCTATGCCAGGTATTTTGGGGAAAGAACTTCAGCCTTAGCGACGGCAACAGGTGGAACGATCTCTTCTTTATGTAGTGATTTCGCTGATTCTTTAGACAAAATTGCAAAAGTTATTATTGAAAAGACTGTCGAATTTTCTTTAACAGACACTCCTGCTAACCCTAATTTATTACAGGTATCCGTAAAGAACCCAGGGGAAACCGAATTTACAGTTACCCCACAAGATGTAGATAATGGCTGGACCTATAATGCAACAGCAAATAGCATTGTATTTCATGGCAGTGCAATTCCTGGACAAGGAGCTGAGATTAGCATTCTATATGATCCAGATAGTCTTTAAAGGCTATACTGGAACTAAAGTCAGGCTTTAACGTTGCCGATAAATAATTTATGAAAAACCTGTTTTTTTTAGCACTTTTTATACTCTTTGCCGGCTGCACAGTCGATGAGCAAGGAGTGGATATAGCTTCTGTTGATGCTGATGAGTGTGAAGAAAGTGGAGGTCTTCACTGCTCAGCTGATGGCTCAACTGTAGACCTTGAGCTTAATATTAAGACAGGAAATCCAATAGATACCCGCTCAGCAAATGGTGACTGTGATGGTGATAACAATAGAGACTTTGCCGGAGACCTTTTAACAGGCACTGACATATATTGTTTTGACGTATCAGGCACATGCAATGAGGCAGGTTTAGACTTAGCCTCAGTGATTGCAAAAACTTCTTTAGATGACTTTAATGCTTCATTTAACCTTGGCTCTTGTAAACGAGGGAAATTTCATGTTCAACTACGTGTACAGTTGCTCCCTGGGGACCTCTGTAGGTTACATACACTAAAATTAGAACTTATAGGTAAAAAAGCAGATGGGACTGAAGTTATACAGCCAGCAAAAGCAAGAGATGAAGTTGGCTTTAAAGTCTCTAATCACGAGAACTGCACTTAGTTCTTTTATAATACTCTGTTCATGCACAAAAAATCCCATAGAAGAAACAAAAAATAGTTTTAGATTTAACCTTCCTCGTGAAATACATTCTCTAGACCCACTTCTACTAAGAGGAACAGCTAAACGCTTTGTACTTTTTAATCTTCATAGAGGTTTATTTTATTACAATAAAGACAATGAGCTCACACATCACGGAGCTAAAGACTGTGAGTGGATAACGAGCCTAAAGCTTCAGTGTAGCCTTAATGATAAAAAATGGAGTGACGGCATCCCTATAACCGCAGAACACTATCTCCACACCTATAAACTCATTAAAAAAGAAAAGGAAGAAAGTGGTGAGTTTCTTACCAACATTAAAAACTTAGAAGTTCTAAAGGGTGATCTTGTTTTTACGTTAAAAAAAGAAAACTCTAAGTTTAAACATGAGCTAACACATGTTTATTTTAGTCCTCGAAAAGAAAAAGTTCTTTATCAAGAGCCTTTAAACCAAGTCTTCTCAGGTCCTTACAAGGTTAAAAGATTAGATCAATCAAAAATAATGCTTGTGAACAACGAGCATTATAATTCTTTTAAAAGACCTCCAATAACCGGAGTCTTTATTGATGACCCTAATGCGGCTTTAAATATGTATAGTGTAGAAGGTTTAGACTTTTTAAGGTATTTAGAAACCTCTAACATTCCTAAGTATCCAAATAGATACATGGCGCCTTTTGCACGCCTAGATGGGATATTCTTTAACCCCGATCATATAAAAGATGAAAATCTTAGAAAGGCTCTATTTTTTAGCCTGAACTATAAAGGACTTCAAAAAATATTTCATACGCCATCGAGACCAGGGTGCATCTCCTTGCCGGATTTTTTCTTTTCAGAACCTATCCCCTGCTATGAACAAAATATAGAAAAGGCAAAAGAATATTTAAAAAAAGTAACTGATCTACCTAAAAGAATCAGACTCTATATTCCTAGTGTGTCTTCAAATGAGCACCAAAAACTTGCTTTATGGGCTCGTGAAGGCTGGAAGAAAAACCTAGGCTTAAACATTAAAATAGAACAGATTGAAACAGGAGTGTTTTATGAGAGTGTTCGTTTAAATAAATTTTCAATTTATAGAAAATCAGTTTCTTTAAAAAACCTTTCCTGCTTTGACGCCATAGAAACCGTGAAGACCCAGCCGGAGTTTAAAAATCACAAAATCAACTCTCAATTAAACTGCACTGAGTTCTTTAAAGATGTTTTAAGTCAGTACATTTGGCTTCCTTTAGGGCTTCCCTCCTTTGCCCACCTTCATTCAAAGAACTATTCTGGCTATTATATAAATATGCTTGGCCAGTTCGGACTAGAACGATTAAAAAAAAATAAGAAAAAAACTACGAGGGTTAGTTATAATGGATAAATATGTTTACATCAGTGGCGGCGGATCAGGAATAGGCTATGAAATAGCTAAGCTTTGTATGTTAAAAGGTTGGACTCCAATTATTCTTGGTCGCAGAGAGCCGACCTTGTTAGAAGCTTCAAAAAGCTTAGACAATTGCCCTTATCTTTCTGTAGACCTTTCAAAAGAAGAATCAAAGAAAGTCTTAAGAGGCCATTTTGAAAGCCTACCTAAGGGGGAGCTTATTGGCCTTATTAACAATGCAGGAGTTTACACTCCTGCTCCTTTTTTAGAGTCCACCACTTTAGAATGGACTGATCAGTTTCAAGTAAATGTTTTAAGTTCCGTTTACCTCTCTCAAGAGTTTTTTGAAGAGCTTAAAGAAGTAAAAGGCTCTATTGTAAACATCTCATCAACTTTAGGCATCAGGCCTATTCTAAACACAGGGGCTTATTCAGCCTCAAAAGCAGCAATGAATAATTTAACACTCACAATGGCTTTAGAGTTTGCACCTTCTGGTGTAAGGGTGAATGCAGTATGCCCAGGTATTGTGAACACTCCAATTCATGGTCAAACAGATGAGACTGTAGCTGAGTGGAAAGAGATGTTAAAAGATATGCAGCCTCTAGGTAGAGTTGGTGAGCCTTTAGATATTGCACAAACAGCAATACATCTTTTAGAGCAGTCTAATTGGACAACAGGGTCGATCATTAATATCGACGGTGGAATACTTTTAAAAAGTTAGGGTTTTAGAATGAGTGAGAAATTAAGATTATCAAAATTAATGGGTCAGCGGGGACTTTGCTCAAGAAGAGAGGCTGATAAGCTTATTGAAGAAGGTCTTGTAAAGGTTAATGGAGAGCTTGTTTCTGAGCTTGGATCTAAAGTTGATCCTAACTGCTCTATTGAGATTTTAGAAGAAGGCAAAGAGTCGTTAGAAGATAAAATTACGATAGCGCTTAATAAACCAAGAGATTATGTCTCTAGCCAACCTGAAGATGATTACGTTTCAGCTTTAGAGCTTATTAGAGAAAAAAACTATTTTGGTGATTCATATGAGCATGTTGAAAGAAAAGGGCTTGCACCTTTAGGGCGTCTTGATATCGACTCAACAGGACTTATCCTTTATTCTCAAAATGGTGTTTTGGCAAAAAAAATTATTGGTGAAAACTCTTCTGTGGACAAAGAGTATGAAGTTAATGTCACAGGAAATATTAGTGAACAAGCAATGGCAAAACTTCGCATTGGATTAACGTTAGATGATGTAAAATTAAAACGTGCTAAAGTTACTAAGGTTTCAAGCACTAAGATGATATTTGTATTAAACCAAGGACGAAAGAGACAAATTCGTAGAATGTGTGAATTAGTCGGTTTAAAAACCACCAGGATTCACCGCATTCGCGTAGGAAAGCTTAAAATCGGAGATCTTCCAGAAGGAAAATGGACTATAGTGAAACCTGAAGATGTAGTTTAATTATTTTTTTACTTTACAAGCACCCTTCTTACATTTTTCTTTTCTAATCTTGCAAGCGTCCTTTTTTTTCTTGCAGTCCTTTTTCTTAATCTTGCAAGCCTTTTTGTCTTTGCAGTCTTTCTTTGCAACAGCTTCTTTTTTGATATCACAAGAACCACCACATTTAGGCTTCACACCGTTCGTAGCACAAGCTCCCAGAAAAAATAGACTTGATAAAATAAGTAATTTCATTACAACTCCTTTTTGTTACGACTTATTGTAAGTGAGTTTTAAATCTATACAAGATTCTTTTTTAACAAAGCCTTTTTGGGTGTTTTTATATGCAAAGTTCTTGCTGAAAACCTTTAAAAACTTCTACTTCTTCGCTCAAAAACCCAGCATCAAGCCGAAGATTTTCTTTAATAGGCTCTCTTCTGTATGGAAGATCATTAATTGAAGCTTTTAAAATCTTTCTACATTCAGAAACTCTTGAAACCTGTTTTTCATCACAAAAGTATGCAAACCATTTAGATCCAAACTGAACATGCCCTATTTCATCAGTAGCAATTCTAACAATAAGGTCGTGAACGGGCTTGGCTCCTTTTATGTCTTTTAGTCTATTTGCTAATGTAAAAGTTGCGTCTAAGCCAGATCCTTCAAGATATCGATGCACCTTTAACAAGCGGTCTAAAAGA
>JBOEFV010000036.1:0-58098 GCA_050633065.1 Bdellovibrionales bacterium | reverse complement strand
GCGGGTGGTTCAGCAAAACAAGCAAGAGATAGAAAGTACCAAGCAGTACTCCCCTTAAAAGGTAAGATCTTAAACGTTGAGAAAGCCCGTTTTGATAAGATGCTTGGAAATGACGAGATTAAAATGATGATCTCAGCACTTGGAACAGGGATAGGAAAAGACTCAGTTGATGCTAATAAAATTAGATATCATAAAGTTATAATTATGACCGATGCCGACGTGGATGGATCACATATTAGAACATTAATTTTAACATTTTTTTATAGACAAATGCTTGAAGTGGTTAAAAGAGGGTATATTTATATTGCTCAACCGCCACTATATAAAATTAAAAGAGGAAAGAAAGAAAGTTACATTAAAGATGAAAACCATCTTTTTGAATTCTTACTTGATACGGCTGTAAACAATCTAAGTTTTGAGAAGACTTTAAAAACTTTAGGAAGTGATGGTTTAAAAGATTTATTATTCAAAATAAGAAGCTTCACTCAAATCAAAAAAAAGTTAAACGAAAAAGCTAATGAAAATATTTTGATTAACTTTTTAAAGAATCCCAATCTTATAAGTAACCTTGAAGACACAAGTAAGATTAAAGACTTTGTTGAAGCTGAGTGGAAAGCGAACAAAAACTCAAAAGGTTTCTTAGAAGATGTGGATTACTCTGAGGATAAAGTTAATTTCCACATCAATGCTTTTGGAATTAAGAAGACTCAGTCTTTAGGGAAGTTGTTTTTTGAATCAAAAGACTGGTTAACGTTAAAAGAGATTTGGGATGAGGTTCATTCTTTTATTTCTTTCCCAAATAAGCTTCAAGGTGAAAAAGATGACTTTATTTTAGAGAACATGTTTGAGCTTTATGATTCAGTGATGGAGTATTCTAAAAAGGGGCTGACTATTCAGCGCTATAAGGGTCTTGGTGAGATGAACCCAGAACAACTTTGGGAAACTACACTTAATCCTGAGAACAGAAGACTTCTTCAGGTGAGCATCAATGACGCTATGGAAGCTGATGAAACATTCAGTACACTTATGGGTGAAAGCGTTGAACCAAGAAAGAAATTTATCACAGAAAATGCACTATTAGTCGGAGAATTGGACGTTTAATATGGAAAACAACGAAGGCACAAACAACATCAATACAGAAAAAGGTGTATCACAAATTGATATTAACGAGGAGATGCGCGAGGCATACCTTCAATACTCAATGAGTGTAATTGTTGGTAGAGCTCTACCAGACGTAAGAGACGGTTTAAAACCTGTTCATAGAAGAATTCTTTACGCAATGAACGACCTTAGTAACTATCATGATAAACCATATAAAAAATCTGCTCGTGTGGTGGGTGATGTAATTGGTAAATATCACCCACATGGTGATACAGCTGTATATGATTCAATGGTTCGTATGGCTCAGGAGTTTTCTTTAAGAGAACCTTTAGTGGATGGACAAGGAAACTTTGGTTCAATTGATGGTGATAGCCCAGCAGCCCAGAGGTATACAGAGGTGAGAATGACAAGGCTTGCTGAAGCTTTGTTAGAAGATATTGGTAAAGAGACTGTTGATTTTGGGCCAAACTATGATGATTCATTACAGATTCCATTAATTCTTCCTGCAAAATTTCCAAACCTTTTAGTAAACGGAAGCTCTGGTATTGCAGTTGGTATGGCAACAAACATTCCTCCACATAACTTAGTAGAGGTTTGTGATGGTTGTTTACACCTTATTGAAAATCCTGAAGCAAGCATTGATGATTTGATAAAACTTATTCCAGGCCCAGACTTTCCAACAGGAGCAATGATCACAGGGCGTGCAGGGATTATGAGTGCTTACCGTACAGGTAAGGGCAGTATCAAAATTAAAGCCGTAACAGAGATTGTTGAAGACACTAAAAAGAACAGATCTGAAATCATTGTTACAGAGCTTCCTTATCAAGTTAATAAGGCAAAGCTTATTGAAAGCATTGCTCAACTTGTTCGTGATAAAAGAATTGAAGGCATTTCAGATATTAAAGATGAATCAAGTAGAGAAGGTATCAGAGTAGTTATTAAAACTAAGCGAGATACAAATGGACAGGTTCTTTTAAATCAACTGTTTAAAATGACTCAGCTTCAAACAAATTTTGGTATAAATCTTTTAGCTCTTGATGGAAAAAACAAACCACATCTATTCAACATTAGAGAAGTTCTTGCTTCATTTATTGAGCATAGAAAAGATGTTGTTATCAGACGTTGTCTTTTTGACTTAAAGAAAGCGGAAGATAGAGAGCATATCTTATTTGGTTTAAGTAAAGCTTTAGATCATATTGATGAAGTGATTAAAATCATTAGAGGATCTCAAGAAGCAAGTGATGCTTTAATGGGGTTAATGACAACATTCTCATTCTCTAAGAGACAGGCACAAGCAATCTTAGACATGAGACTTCAAAGACTAACAGGCTTAGAAAAAGATAAGATTGAAAAAGAGCTTGCTGAAGTTAAGAAAACAATTGAATGGTTAAAGAAAGTTCTTTCAGACATTCAAGAAGTTTTAAACATAATTTCTGAAGAGCTTACTTTTATTAAAGAAAAATTTGGCAATAAGAGAAGAACTGAAATTGAAGATGCTCAAGATGATTTTGAATTTGAAGACCTAGTTTCAAATGAAGAAGTCTTAGTAACGTTAACAGCTTCAGATAAAATTAAGCGTATTGATATTGATGAGTACAGGGTTCAAAAGCGTGGTGGAAAAGGCGTTAAAGGTGCTGCAAGTGTTGAAGAGGATTTCATCAGAGACATTGTGCATACCGGAACACTTTCAACATTATTAGTGTTTTCAGATAAAGGGAAAGTTTATTGGTCGCGTGTTCATGCTCTTCCAAAGGGTTCTAGAACAAGTAAGGGTAAGTCTATTAAGAATGTTGTGCAGCTTTCAGGTGAAGAGCAAGTTACAACAATCATGGCAATCACCGACTTTAAAAATCAAGAAGGTGAAGTTTTATTTGTTACGAAAAATGGTATCGTTAAAAGAACAAATCTTGATAACTTCTCAAAACCTAGAACAAGCGGTTTGATTGCAGCAAATACGGATGAAGAAGATTCTTTAGTAAACGTTAGGCTTACAACAGGTGAAGACGATGTTTTCTTAATTACAAGAAACGGAATGTCTATTAGGTTTGATGAAAAACAAATTAGATCAATGGGTAGAACAGCTCGCGGTGTTAAAGGGATCAACCTTTCTGAAGGTGATGAGGTTGTTGGAGCAGCAATTGCATCAGCAGACAGTAAAGACTTAAACATGTTGATCATCACAGATAATGGTTTTGGTAAGAGAACATCTCTTGAAGATTATAGAACACAGTCTAGGGGCGGAGTTGGACTTATCACACAAAAAATCACTGACAAAGTTGGAAAAGTTGTAAAAGCGGCAATGGTTCAAAATACGGATCAGGTTATTATTACAACTAACAAAGGTCAGGCTATTAGAGTTAAAGCTTCTGATATTTCAATTTACGGGCGTTCAACTCAAGGGTTAAAAATCATTAACTTGAACTCTGGTGAAACAGTGACAGGAATGACAATTTTACCTGAAGAAGAAGTTGAGTCGACTGAAGAAGAAAAATAAGAGGAAGTTTTGAAAAAATCTCTTCTTCTCTTATGTTTTTTAACAATAGGCTGCTCTGATAAGAGCAGTCGGATAATAAATTCAGCGAACAAATTATCAAAGAAGGAACCTCAAAAAGCGTTAAAGATCTTAGATAAGGCTTTAAATGATGAGATGAATCCTAAAGAGAAGCTTAAATACATTTCTACAATAGAAAATATTGTAAAAGAGAAGGTCAAAAAGGCGGACTACTATAAAGCGATCCTTCAAAAAAAACTTATTTATTTAGAGAGTGAAAGTGAGAAGAATAAAACAATTCTGATTATTGCAAAGCTCTTAATCCAAAATTACAAGGACAATGTAGGAGCTCTAAACTTTTTAGAGAAGGTGAAGGTAGACCTTTTAAATGAAGAAGAAAGAGAGCAATACTTTAAATCAGTTTTAATTGCTCATATTAACAATAAGAACTATGAGCAGGCTTTGATTGAAACCAACGGGTTTTTAAATAGAAAAGACCTTTCACCATCGGAAAGATTTAGAATTCAGGTTTTAAAAGCCAGAACTTATACAGACTTTAAGAAGGCAGAGCTTGCAGAAAAAGAGTATACAAGGCTACTTAATAGATATCCGAATCTATCTAAAAAATGGAAGATTAGGACGCAGCTCGCTTTAACTCTAGAAGGGCAGAAGAAATATAAAGAGGCTATTGCCCAGCTTAAGCTCTATTCAGCTGAAGATGAGGGGAAAGACCCTCTATTAAGCTGGAGAATTGAGGAGCTTACTAAGCGAATGGCTCAGCAGCCAGGCGGAAAAGGAAGGCTGAGAAGATAAATGCTTGATTTGTTTGCAGGAATAGTAATCTTTCTACTTCTTTTTGTTGCGAAAAGAGCCTTAGTTTCAGTGCTTCTTAGCAAAAAACAGGTTGCCTTTTCCGTCGCCATTATTGTACTAAGTGAGTTATTAATGATGTTTGTGCTTTACATTTCTATATACAAATATAGATTAAGCGGCATAAAACTCTTTATAGGTTTTTTGATGAGTATGACTGTAATGATAGGATTCTACTGTTACAGATTTTTAGCTAAAGGTAGTGAAAGAATAGACGATGGCAAATTTTAATTGGACAGAGTTATTACCAGGAATCACTCATGACAATTCTCATGTAGCTACAGCAGTTGCTGCCACGGCGACCATAATTGTTTTTAGCCTTGTAGGTCGTATTGCACTAGGAAGCGGTGAAACAGCTGTTATACCTGCTGGAAAGGTTTCTGTAAGAGGAATCTTTGAACAAATGATTGAATTCATAAGAGGCCTTGGGGCAACCGTGATGGGCGACAACGGAAGAAAAATGGCGCCTTTATTTGCTTCACTTTTCTTTTTTCTATTTTTTAATAATTTAGTTGGTTTGATGCCAGGAATGACTCCTGCAACAGAGAACATCAATACGGGTGTTGCTGTAGGAATTTTCAGTTTTCTTGTTTATAATATCTTTGGATTTATTGAGCACGGTGTTGCTTACCTGAAGCATTTCTTAGGACCTGTTCTTTTAATGGCTCCATTGATGCTGCCAATTGAAATCATATCACATATTGCTCGTCCTGTGAGTTTAGGGCTGAGACTACAAGGTAACATGATGGGTGACCATATGGTTCTTGGTATTTTTACTGAATTGCTTCCAGTACCGGGAGCAGTGATTTTTTATTCTTTAGGATTTTTCGTATGTTTCATGCAGGCGTTTGTATTTACAATGCTTTCTATGATTTATGTGTCTATGTCCATGTCCCACGATCATTAAACAATATTAACAATTAATTAAATAATAAATATAAAAGGAGAACAACGATGAGAGGAATGTTAAGAGCATTAGGAATTATTTCAGCAGTGATTTTACCAAGCGCACTAGCTTTTGCAGAAACTGCAGCAGCTACAACTGGTGGAGCTGGTTACGGAGCAATAGCAGCAGGATTTGGTTTAAGTTTAGCTGTTGTTGGTGGAGCACTTTCACAAGGTAAAATTTGTGCAGCAGCAATGGAAGGAATCGCAAGAAACCCTACAGCTCAAGAAAAAATGTTTGTTCCAATGATTATCGGTTTGGTTCTTATCGAATCACTTGTAATCTACATGCTAGTAATTGCGTTTAACCTACTTGGTTAATATTCATTTACCAGAATGAAGTAAGAAGGGTTCTTTTAGAGCCCTTTTTTTATGCCTAAAAGAGTTAAGATGGGCATTAAGAAAAAGAAAATACTAATTAAAGGCATACCGCCTTCAAAAGAAGAATTCCCCTCATAAGATTGACCAGATAGAGAATTTGAACAACCTCCACTGCTACCAGAAGTACTTGCAAGGTCTCTAGAGTAACTGCTCACATCTTCAAGCTCAGGTTGAATATCTGGAATGTTTTGATTTCCACTTAAATATGTAAGGGCATTTAAAAAATTTGGCTTTAGATACTCTTTAGAGTTATTTGATTGCAAATAAGGTTTTAAAGTGAATTTATTTCCCGACTCTTTTAAAATATGAACAGCCTGAAAAGAGGTTATAGAAGTGCTTTGTGACATCAAGGCTCCAATAAGGCCTGCAACTAAAGGGGCTGCCATGCTAGTTCCTCGAAGTTCAATGTAATTTGAACCAAGACCAAGATTTAATAAGGATTCAGATGAACGCTCACTCCCATCCCCTCCTGGAGAAATAAAATCAACAGAGTCGCCATAGTTTGAAAAGGTAGATAGCTCGTTTGAAGAGTTAACAGAGGCAACAGTGACAACGTTTTTAATTCCTGCAGGAACAAGCCATGAAGCAGGGATGCGGTCATTTCCGGCTGCTGCAACAATGATAACTCCGTTTTGAATGGCATAATTTACAGCTGCAATCTCTGCTGCTTCTGGAAGTTTCTCAGTTCCCCAGCTTGCGTTAATAACATCTGCACCATTATCAACTGCATAATAAATTGTTTCTAAAAGATCTGAAATTGTAGCTGGGGCATTAGATTTAAATCCTTTTAAAGCCATGACTTTAACAGAGTTTAAAGAAACACCAGAAGCACCTTCATTGTTAAATGATCGTGCTGCAATAAGGCCAGCAACATGAGTTCCATGGTCATAGTCTATTGCAGAGTCACTGAAGCTGGGTTTTGGATTTGAATCGTTATCACCAAAGTCATAACCGTGGACATCATCTATATAACCGTTTTGATCATCATCAACGCCAGGAGAACCATTTAACTCAGCTAAATTTGTCCAAAGATTTCCTTGAAGATCGATGTGATCAGTATCAACACCTGTGTCAGAAACTGCGACAACGACCTCTCTTAATGGTGTGAGTGACAGTGAAGGGCTTTGGTTTAAGCTGTTAAAATACCAGTTTTGAAAGCTTGATAAAGGATCTGACCCTATAGAACTTTGAAAGAATTGAACCTTGCAATTTGATTGAACCCTTGAGTTTGGAAATCTTTCTTGAACTTCAGACAAAGAGTTTGCAGAGACTAAATATGTATTAAAAGAATTTTGGGCTCCAGCCTTTGAAGCTGTGAGATTTCTTTTTGAACTTGATATTCTTTTAATAGAAGAAACATCAAATCCAGTTTTTGTGGAAAAGTTTGTGGAGACATCTTTAGAAGTAACCACTAAAAATTCGTTTTTGATTATGTTTTCTTCTAAACAAGAAGCATAGGCTGTTGAAAACATGAAAAAGGCTAAAATACTGATAAAATAAGGCACACAGGCTTTTCGGGAGAAAGACCTGCAGAAAAGTATCTAAAGAGACGGATTAACCTTTAAAAAAAGAAATAAGAACTAAAGGCCTAATATTGAAAAGGCTTGATTCTTAATTTCGTTTAAATTCTGTTCAGACTGTGCTTCAAATCGCAAAGTTACAGAAGGCTGTGTATTTGAAACACGAACCAAGGCCCAGCCATCTTCAAAATGAGCACGAACACCGTCAATCTCATTTAGAGACACACACTTGTCTTTAATGGCATTACGGTATTTTTCAACAAGCTCATACTTTTCTTTTTCACCAACTTCAATGCGAAGCTCAGCAGTGGAAAAAGTTGTGGGAAACTCTGAAAGTAAGTCAGAGACTGTAGCCCCACTTTTTTCTAAAATTTCAACAAGTCGAAGACTACAATAAAGAGCATCATCAAAACCATAAAAACGATCGGCAAAAAAGATATGTCCACTAAACTCTCCTCCAAAAGGAGACTTTAACTCTTTTACTTTTTGTTTAATAAGGGAGTGCCCAGTCATCCACATAATAGGCTTAGCACCCCATTTTTCTAAAAGCTTAAAATACTCTTGAGAACATTTAACGTCTGCAACAATTTCAGCCCCTGGATGGTCAGCAAGAACAGATTTTGCATAAATGGACATAAGCTCATCAGCGTAAACAGTTTTTCCGGTCTCTGTTACAATAACGATCCTGTCAGCATCTCCATCATACCCTACACCAAAAGCAGATTTAGACTCTAAAACTGCTTTCTTAAGATCTACTAAATTTTCTTCTAGGGTTGGATCAGGGTGATGGTTTGGAAAATCTCCATCAGGCTTTTCAAAAAGAATTTCAGGAGAAAGGCCCGCTGCTTCATAGACTTTTCTAGCTACAGAGCCTGCTGCTCCATTTCCACAGTCCACAACAAAAGGAATATCTTTTAAGTTAAACTCTTCTGATATGCGAGCAATATAGGGAGTTATAATGTCATATGTTTGAATAGAGCCACCTAATGCAGACTCATCAATACCAAGAACATATTTTTCAAGAGACTTAATTTTATCAGAGGTTAGAGTGCCCTCACGTAAAGAGATTTTAAAACCATTGTACTCAGGTGGGTTATGGCTTCCTGTAATCATAATAGATCCTGTTAGGCCATCTACTTGGTAACAAGAGAAATAGCATACCGGAGAGGTGATTAAACCCAGGTCCAAAACATCAGCTCCAGCGTCACTCATACCTTTTGCCATAGCATTTAAAAGAGGAAGACTTGAATGTCGGGCATCACGGCCCAAAGCTAATTTAATGTCAGAGGTTTTAGTTTGGTCTTTACAGAATTGAACAAAACCTTTTCCAAGAGCGTAAGCAAAGCTTTCATCAAAATCTGTTTGGTATTTTCCTCTAATATCATATTCTCTAAAAATTTCGCTATTATATTTACAGTTTGATTTAGTCATATCATTTCTCCATAGATTTTTTTGATAAAAGGTCTTGAGCTAATTTGATTGCGTGAATCATAGAATCTGGGTTGGCTTTAAATTTCATATAAAGGGTCTCGCTGGTTCCGTGATCAACACTGGTGCGCACGAAAGGAAGGCCTAAAGTAGCTTGAGAGGCATTAAAACCATTTATAAGTTTAAAAGGGATTAAGCCTTGATCGTGATAATTGGCAATTATAAAATTATATTTTTCATAAATTTCTTTAGAGAAAAAGCCGTCAGGGGATAAAGGGCCATCAAGAAAGTCATTAGCAGAGCAGACAGAGTTATGAATTTTAAGTTCTTCATCTCCTAATAGACCATCTTCACCTGCATGAGGGTTAAGCCCTAGTAGTGCATTCTTCTTTACGTTTGAGAAAGGAGTGAGAAGCTTTAAAGCATCGTCTATTTTCTCTGTAGAAAGGGAAGATGAAACCTCACTTAAAGGAATATGGTCATTTAAAAGAAGGCAGTTATAGGTTTTTCCAAAAAAAGTCATAAAAAGATTTGAGTTTTTATACAAAGACCTTAAGTACTCAGTGTGTCCAAGTATTTTTGAGTCTTTAAAAGAAGATTTTATTAAAGGGCCAGTGATCAAAGCGGCTTCTTTAAAGTGATGTGCACAAAAAACACAAGCTTCTTTAAACCAATCAACAGGTTCTTTCTTTGACTCTATATAGTAAATACCAGGTTTAAGGCCAATCTGGACTTCGGGTATTTCAACAGGGTTAATGTTTAGAGTAAGGCCTTGAACGTGCTCCTGAAGCTGATTTTCTTGAGTATAAAAAATATAAGAGTCTTTAATCTCTACAGAGGAAAGAGCTTTAAGTGTAACCTCAAGGCCAACGCTGTTTAATTCCCCTGGAGTTATTAAATAAGTTTTAGTCATTTATACGAACAAAAAACTGAGGTTTAATCTCACTAAGCCAAGATTCAAACTGAGTTTTAATTTTTGTATCATAGTACTGCTTTTGTAGAGAACGTACCTTTGCAGTGTTTGGAATATTAAAGTTTCCACGCTTAGAGTTCATATAAAATACTCGGTAGCCTTTTGATTCAGTTAAAATAGAACTTACGTGATTTTGTTGAGTAGAAGAAACAGCTTTTGAGTGAGCTTTTGAAAGATCAGCACTTTTTAAAGATCCTAAGTGTAGGCTTTCCATTTTGTTTTCTTTTGCTGATGAGAAAAGGTCTTTAAAATTCTCTTTAGTAATGCTTTTCGCTAACTCAAGTGCTTTAGGTGTACTTTTGGGAATGAAGAGTTGATCCAGATTGTAAGAATAACTTGGAACAATACCAGAAACTCCGTTTTGCTTTAAGTAACTGACAAAGTCTTCTTCAGTTGGTCTAACTTGTGAAACAACATTCTTTTCAAGAGCTGAACGGATAAGAGAAGACTCGCCTATAAATTTTTTATACTCACTAAAGTTAATTCCTCTTGAGGTGATTTCTTTTTTAAGCTGTTTTACTGAAATTTGGTTTTGTTGTGCAAGGCCAGAAAGTTCTTTAGAAATAAGATCATCTAACGTTGAAATATTAAGATCTTTTTTGGCAAAAACTGTAATGATTTTTTTTGCTATTAAATAATTTAAAATTTCTTTTTCAGACTTAGAATTTGTTTTGAGATCTAGAAAAGAGATTAAATTTTCGTTCACTAGATTTTTACGTTTTAGTCTTTTTTGAAAAGACCTTACATCCGATTTGAGTATCATTTGTCCTTCAACAACAGCGAGAACACTTTCAACAACTTTCGCTTGAGCTACAGAGCTTAAAGAAAAAAGAAGAACAAATATTTGAAGTTTTAATTGCATAAAAACACCTCAATAAAGGTATAAAACTCTATTTTTTGATTTTCAAGCTGTATAGAAGTTCGGTATTGATATGCAGTTTAGGGCTTTTTTTAAACTCCTCTAAAAGAGGCTTAATAGATGAAGAGGTCTGACCCTCTGCGACATCCTTATTGGGGAGAGGGAATTTGCCACGTTTTTGAATTCTCACCAGAGCGTAGCCCCAAGAGGTTTCTATGGGTTTTGATGATTTTCTTAAGGGGAGGTACTTAATTTTATCATAAAAAGGCAAATCTTTTGTGCGAACCCATGAATAAAGACGTGTCTGGTTTTCTCTCTTTAAAACATCATCAAAATTAACTTTATTTCGAGCGATTTTTTTGTGCTGCTCTTTAGCTTCAAGCTGATCCTCAAAAGAAATGATGGCGAGGTATAAGGCATCATCGTTAGACTTTTTCACTTTGGAGGGAGGAGTTGGAGTAACTTCATTTAGCTGTTGAATAATACGACTTTGAATCAGTTGATCACGAAAAAGCCCCTTCCAGTCGCTATAGGTGAAGTTATTAGCTTTTAGTGTGTATAAGAGATCCTCTTTTGCTAAGTCAGGAGTGCGCTCTTTGATCCAAGCCTCTAATTCAGCATCAGTGATTTTAATTTTATATTTTTGGGACAAGGAGCTGTAGAACATTTTGTTTATAATGTGTTCTAGAGTTTCGGTTCTCATTTGTTCAAAAAAAGAAGAATCATAGACCTTAGAGTAAAAAGCTTTTCCGTGTTTCGTGAATCCTAAAATCATTAAAGTGTTTATAAATTCAGCGCTGTGAACCTCTTTAGGCCCGTACTTAACGATGTAAGAATCTTCTTTTTGATTAGGACTGCAAGATAGGAAAAATAAGATGAAAGGGTAAAGTAAGTGCTTCATACACTTACTTTATAAGATACTCTTTTAAAGTGCATCCTTATTATAAGATACTTTATATTTTTTCTTTAGGCTGTTGAAGTAGCCATCAAGGATTTTAAATCTTTTTTGATTGAAAACAGCAATTTTAGTAGCGTTTTTGTCAGCTCTTTCATATGAAAGTTGGCCTGTTTTCTTAACAATATGAAATCCTAATAGGCCTTTAAAAGGCTTTGCAATGCCGCCAACTTTTAAGGGCTTTAAAGCAGTATAGTAGTCAGGGTATAAAGAGCTTGAGCTGTGATACCCAAGGTCCCCTGAATTAACTTTAGTGGCATCATCATCAGAATATGTTCTTACATATACAGACCATTTTTTCTGCCCCTTAATAACATCTGCATAGATTTTATTAGCTCGAGAGCTTGCTTCGGCAATTTGAGTTTTTGTTGGGTTCTTAGGTAGGCGAATAAAAATATGTGAAGACCTCATGTGAGGGTTTTTAGAGTAGTAAGACTTCATTTCACTCTCAGAAACTTTAATTTTATCAACTTGCTTTGAAAGGTTAACTTCAAGAAGCCCTTTATAAAGAGCAAGTTCTAAAGACTTTTTCACAAGAGGGTTTGATTTTACTTTTGATTTTGCAGCCTCTTGTAAACCTAATTTGAAGCGGACCATATCTTCAAGGTGTTCTTGACGTGTTGGAGGCCTTGTTAAAGAGCGTGAATTGTTTAAAGTCTGCTGATAGCTTTTTTCAAATTCAGCTTTTGAGATGTTAGCAGAGCCAACTTTTGCAACAGTTTGTGCTGATGCAGAAAAGCTAAGAACTGAACAAATAAATACTAAAAGTAGTTTGATCATTGTGTTTCCTCCAGATGATTGAGGCTTTATTTTATAATTATTATTTTAAGTAACCTAGTGTTAGTTTTTGATTACTAGACATGTTTTCATCTAATCTCGCCAAAAGTTCAGGACTTTTAGGGTCCATGTCTCTCTCAACGGTAGGGAGAGCTAGACCAAAGTGAAAAACCACTTTTGAAAAAGGTTTTGCTATAATTGTTTGATCCCAGCTTTTTTTAAGAATCCACTTTGAACTATAAGCCGTGTTTACACTAAAAATTGGACAAGAAAAAATACGAGCACTTTCAATAACTCCAGACTTTGCTTTTTTAGCAGGTCCTTTTGGACCGTCAACGGCAACTGATGCCCAGTATTTTCCAGTCTTCATTAAACGAATAAATCCTTTTAGAGCTTTAACTGGGTTTGTTCTTGAGGAGCCCCTTGCGGCAACAGAGCCAAGTTGTTCCATAACCTGAGCTACTAGCTGCCCATCTTTACTGTCTGAAATGATAGAAAGAGTTTTGTATTTCCAAGTGATGTATAAAAGAGTGTTTACATCTTGATGCCAGAAGGCAAGAAGGACAGGCTTTCCAGTCTTGATGTATTCTTCGCACTCTGGAGTGAAGATGACCTTCTTTCGTAGAGTAAGAAGGTAAACTTTATAAATAGAAGTGAGAAACCAAATTAAAATAGGGTTAAATTTATCTGCTTTTTTAAGTTCCATAAATTTAACCTTTTTATTTTATAAAACGCTTTTAAACTTCTCAGTTAGTTGAGGTAACACTTCAAAAAGATCTCCAACGATTCCGTAAGTAGCCTTCTTAAAAATGGGAGCGTCAGCATCGTTATTAATTGCAACAATAACTTTACTTCCACTCATACCAGCTAAATGTTGAACCGCGCCTGAAATACCGCAAGCGATATATAAAGAAGGAGCAACAGTTTTTCCTGTCTGACCAACCTGCATAGAATGAGGAACCCATCCATCATCTGTCACTGCACGAGATGCACCAACAGTCGCACCTAGTACATCAGCAAGATCATCTAAAAGTTTGAAGTTTGAAGCTTCTTTCATTCCACGCCCACCAGAAACAACAATGTTTGCTTCTGTTAGATCAACTTTATTACTGCTGCCAGCAATTGCAGGTTTAACAGTGAAGTTAGCAGAGCTTTCAGGAAGGTCGGCTGTTGTTACAGTTGTAGAAGTGTTTTCTTCTGTAGCTGAAGGAAGTTGATTAGCGCGCATTAAAACAAATTTAGGGCCTGAGCCTTTAAACTCAATTGCACAAGAACACTTACCAGCATAAAGAGGCTTTCTTGGAGATAAACTTTCTCCATTTAATGAAAGCTCTGTGCAATCAGAAGAGTAGTCACCGTTTGAGTAAACAGAAGTTCTTGAAAAAAGATCTGTTGCAAGAACAGTGGAAGAGCCAAGAACAAAAGAATAGCCGTTTGCTTGAATAAGGCTTGATAAACCTTTGCTCCAAGAAAGCGGGTTATAAGTTGAATCTGTCCCCATTGAAACGACCTTTGAAATTCCCATTGATTCACATTGTGATTTCATTTCATCACTTACGTTTCCAACTACAAGAGCTTCAAAATCTACGCCGTTAGCTTTACACCACTGACTTAGTTCAAAAGAAGATTTTTTAATTGTACCGTTTGAATTTTCTAAAAATACGAGTGCTTTAGCCATATTATCCCCTTTATAGAACCTTAGATTCGTTTTTAAGTAAGTTTACAAGTTCGTCTACCTGAGCACTAATTTCTCCAGACAAGATTTTTGTTGGAGGTTGAGGTGCAGGCATTTGATAGTCTGTAAATACGACAGTTGAGTTTGTATCAACAGAGAGGTCTTCAGTTGAATAAACATGAACAGGCTTTTTCTTTGCTTTCATAATTCCGGGAAGACTTGGATACCTTGGAGTGTTTAAGCCTTTGTTTGCTCCAATAACAGAAAGTCCTGTCATTGAGTAAACTTCTTTAGCGCCGCCTTCGATCTCACGCTCAATTTCAATAGTTGAAGCATCAGCTGTAATCTTTGTAACGGCTGTTGCATGAGGAGCTTCAAAAAGTGCAGCAAGTTGTTGAGTGAAAGCTTGTGAGTTGTCATCAATTGAAGATTTACCAGTAAGGATTAAGCTTGGTTCAGCAGTTTTTAAAATCGCTGCTTTAATTGCTTTAGCAGAAGCTAAAGAGTCCAAAGGACCTTCATAATCTACAATAACACCTTCATCACAACCCATTGCCAAAGCAATTCTTAGTGAATCTTGAGCTCTTTTTTGAGGGCCAAGTGTAATAGCGTATATTTTATCTGCTCCTGTTGAGGTTTTGAGTTTTAGAGCCTCTTCAACAGCAAACTCATCATATGGATTCACTACCCACTTTACAGAGTCTGTTTTGATGCCCGAATTGTCATCTTTGATTTGAATTTTGGTTTCAGTGTCTGGAACCTGCTTTATGCATACAAAAATAGCCATAAATTATCCCCTTTATAATTCTGTTTTGTAGTCATTAAATCGGGAAATATCAAGAAGTTAGGACATTTGGTTGGTTCTTGGAGTTTAATAATGATGATGGTTTTCAAATCACTTAGTATGGTGCCAATTCGAACGCATTAAGGTATATAAGACTTAAAAGAAAACTTAATATTTTAGAGGAATCAGTATGAGTTATTTTAGTTCAACTATTGGCAGAAAACAGATGGTCGGTCTTGCAGGTATAGGCCTTTCGGGATTTGTGCTTACACATATGGCAGGAAACCTGCTTATGTTTGTAGGCCCGGAGGCTTACAACAAATATGCTCATGCATTGATCAGCAACCCCCTAATATACGTTGCAGAAGCTGTATTAATGGGCATGTTCGTGGCTCACTTGGTTATAGCGCTTATTTTAGTAGTTAAAAACAAGAAAGCGAAGGGTTCTACTTACGCAGTTTCTGGAACAAAGAATAAAGCAAGCTTTGCTTCTAGAACTATGCAGTTCCAAGGGATTGTGATTTTAGCGTTTTTAGTTTGGCATTTGATTACGTTTAAGTATGGAACGTATTACCCAGCTAACTATGACGGTGTTGAAATGAGGGATCTTTTCAGATTAATGGAAGAGTCTTTTGCTCAACCTTTATATGTAGGCGCTTACTTAATAGTTCTTTTGATTTTAGGGACACATTTAGGTCATGGCCTTGCTTCAAGCTTTCAGTCTTTAGGGTTAAACGGTGAAAAGTATGATTCAAAGATTAAATGTATAGGAAAGGCCTATGCAGCTTTAGTGACAGTAGGGTTCTTACTTCCACCTTTTTATATTTACTTAATTCATTAATTTTTAAAACATCGACTAAAAATCTTTTTAAGAGGAGATTACATTGGCTATCAAATTAGATTCAAAAATTCCTGAGGGACCGATCGAGGACAAGTGGGACAACCATAAGTTTTCAAGTAAACTTGTTAACCCTGCAAACAAAAGAAAGTTTAAAGTTATTATTGTTGGAACAGGTTTAGCGGGAGCTTCTGCCGCGTCAACTCTATCAGAGCTTGGCTATGACGTTCATAGTTTTTGCATGCACGATTCTCCAAGAAGAGCACACTCTATTGCAGCTCAAGGTGGAATTAACGCTGCTAAGAACTATCAAAATGATGGTGACTCTGTTCAAAGGCTTTTTTACGACACTGTAAAAGGTGGGGATTTTAGGTCAAGAGAAGCAAACGTTTATAGGCTTTCACAAGTATCAGCAAATATTATTGATCAGGCTGTTGCTCAAGGGGTTCCTTTTGCAAGAGATTACGGTGGACTTTTAATCAATAGATCTTTTGGTGGAGCACAGGTTTCTAGAACTTTTTATGCTAGAGGACAAACAGGACAGCAGTTATTAATTGGAGCTTACTCATCAATGATGAAGCAAGTGGATAAAGGCGCTGTGAAACTTTATACAAGAAGAGAGATGTTAGATCTTGTAACTGTTGATGGAAAAGCACGTGGGATTACAGTAAGAAACGTTGTTACTGGAGAAATTGAGAGCCACACAGCTGATGCAGTTTTACTTTGCACAGGTGGATATGGAAATGTTTTCTACCTTTCAACAAACGCAAAGCAATCTAACTGTACAGCAGCGTGGAGAGCACATAAAAAAGGTGCCGCTTTTGCAAACCCTTGTTACACACAGATTCACCCGACATGTATTCCAGTTTCAGGAGACTACCAGTCAAAACTTACATTGATGTCAGAATCATTAAGAAACGATGGAAGGGTTTGGGTTCCTAAGGAGTTAGGAGATAAAAGAAAGCCTTCAGAAATCCCTGAGAATGAAAGAGATTACTACTTAGAGAGAGTTTACCCAAGTTTTGGTAACCTTGCCCCAAGAGATGTTTCTTCTAGACAAGCAAAGTATAGAGTGGATGAAGGTAAAGGTGTGGGTGCAACAGGTATGGCTGTTTACCTTGATTTCAAAGATGCGATTAACCGTTTAGGTAAAGATGCAATTAGTGAAAAATATGGAAACCTTTTTCAAATGTATGAGAAAATTACAGGAGAAAACCCATATGAAACACCAATGAGAATTTATCCAGCAGTTCACTACACTATGGGTGGTCTTTGGGTTGATTATAATCTTCAAAGTACAATTCCTGGTTTACATGTTTTAGGAGAAGCAAACTTTTCTGATCACGGAGCAAATAGACTTGGAGCTTCTGCACTAATGCAAGGGCTTGCTGATGGATACTTTGTTATTCCCGCAACAATAGGAAATTATTTAGCTAATCATTCCCCTGATGGCATTGATGAGAATCATGCGGCCTTTAAAGAGTCTAAAGAAAAAGTAACGAAAGAGTTGGATAGACTTCTTAACGTTAAGGGTGAAAAAACTGTGGATGAAATTCATAGAGAACTTGGAATGATTATGTGGGAGAACGTTGGGATGTCTCGTACAAAAGAGGGTCTAACAAAAGCGATTGCTGAAATTGCAAAGCTTAGAGAAGAGTTCCACAACAATGTGAAAATTCCAGGCGCAGCAAACTATAAGAATGAAGAGATTGAAAAAGCGACAAGGCTTTCAGACTTTTTAGAGCTTGGGCAGTTGATGGCGCAAGACGCTTTAGACAGAGCAGAAAGCTGTGGTGGTCACTTTAGAGATGAGTATCAAACTGAAGAGGGCGAGGCGAAGAGAAATGATGAAGAATTTTCTCACGCTTCAGCTTATGAGTTTACGGGTGAAGGAATCGATATGAAGTGGGACCTTCATAAAGAGCACCTAGAGTTTGAAAATGTTAAACTAGCAACTAGAAGTTATAAATAGAAGGATGATGAAATGAATTTACAGTTAAAGTTAAAAATCTGGAGACAGAAAGACAAAAACGACAAAGGTCACTTCGAAGAGTATAACGCTAAGGATATTTCTACGGAGATGTCTTTTCTAGAAATGCTAGACGTTGTAAACCAAGACTTAATTCATCAAGGTAAAGAGCCTGTAGCTTTTGATCATGATTGCCGTGAGGGAATTTGCGGTGCTTGTTCGATGGTTATTAATGGTGATGCTCACGGTCCTCAAAGAGGAACGACGACATGTCAGCTTCATATGAGATCTTTTAAAGATGGCGAGACAATCTTTATCGAGCCGTGGAGAGCAAAAGCTTTTCCTGTGGTTAGAGACTTAGTGGTTGATCGTTCTGCTTTTGATAGAATTATTTCGTCAGGCGGATATGTTTCAGTTGCCACTGGAAACGCTCAAGATGCAAACGCTCTTCCTATACCTAAAGTAGATGCTGATGATGCATTTACATCAGCGGCTTGTATTGGTTGTGGAGCTTGTGTGGCAGCATGTAAGAATGCTTCAGCAATGCTTTTTGTGGCAGCAAAAACCAATCACCTTGGAAAAACACCACAAGGTAAAGTGGAGCAAAAAGCGAGAGTTTCTAATATGGTTGCTCAAATGGATGAAGAGGGTTTTGGAGCTTGTACAAACACAGGGTCATGTTCAGCGGCTTGTCCAAAAGAAATACCATTAGATAATATTGCGACACTAAATAAAGATTTATTAAAATCCAGTCTTTAAAAAAGATTAGACTTGTGGCTTTTAAGCCATAGGTCTAGATTTAGAAGTTTTAGCAGCACTTAAACAATATATGGTGGATTACTCCCTAAAATCCACAAAGTTTTCCACATATAGATAAAATTACCTTAAAAAAGAATAGTAATTAGGCTTTTTAGAGCCTATTTTTTAAGAAAGTCCGGATCGCCTGGTTGAGTTCAATGGGTAGATCTAACTGCGTGCAGTGACTTCCTTCAGCAAATTCAAGGAAAGTTGCGTTTGGAAGACACTCAGCAAGAATTTTATTTTGATCAAGTGGGACGATTCCATCTCTTTCACCATGAACAATTAGTGCTGGGCAAAGAGTGTCCTCAAAAAAACCAGAGCCATCAAATTGGAGAAGAGCCTTAAAGTTATTAAAGAAGTTTGGCAAAGAGAGGGCGGCAAGCCCTTTAGAGTATATTTCAATATCTTTATAGGCTGTGCGCTCTAGATTAAAGCCGCCTGTAACACCAGCCAAATAATGAAAGATTAAATTATCTGTGGAATTTGCCCAGAGCCATTTAGACAGATCTGGGGCATTTTCAGCAAAAACAGTTAGATTGTCGATGATTTTTAAGCCGGCTTCTACAGAGAGAATGTGAGAGAATGGGTTTTTATAAAAACCATTAATAAGAACAATAGATTCAACATTTTCAGGAAAAAGAGAAGCGCACCTAAAAGCAATGGGGGCTCCAAAGCTGTGTCCCCAAAAATGAGCTTTAGGGTCTTTGGGAAAAAGAAACCTTAGTAGCTCAACGGTATCTTTTGCTAAAAGCTCAATAGTAATGTCAGCAGGACCCATTTCACTTTTGTGGTGTCCTCTAAGGTCATACATTAGAACCTGGTGATCTTTTGCAAACTCCTCAACTTGGAGATGCCAGTGATTCATAAGGCAAGCAATCCCGTAAGAGAGAATGATTACAGGCCCTGATTCACCATAGAGCTCATAATAGATCTTGGTTTCATCAGAAGCTTTAAAAAGGCCAGTTTGCTTAGGAATAGTCATTTAAGCCCAATATAGAATGCTGTTTGTCCAAATTCAATCAAGTCTCCATCTGAGATAGATTTTGGCTCACTGGTTAAAACTGAGCTGTTAAGAGAGGCGAAATTAGGAATCTCTGAGGAGATAAAAACTTCACCCTCTTTTTCAGAAATATTTAAAAAATCAAGTTTTGAGGGGATTGAGTCATCAGCAAAAAAAAGAAAATTGGATTCTGAGCCAAAGGATATAGGGTGCCATGGGATGTCCCACGTTTTATTAAGCAAAAGGCCTCTTGCAAACTTAAAAGAGAGCTTTTGTTTTAGTGGGCTAACTGCAGAGCTTGAGCTCTTAGGGGGCTGAGTAGCTTCGCTGAGAAGGCTAAGAAAGGAATCCTTCTTTGTAGCCTCTTCTTCACTAGAGGCAAGTGCCTCTCCTTCTTGAATAGAAAAGCCGACCTCATTAATTGAAAATATAAGGCCTGGTATAAGGTCAATTCGGGCTAAATTTTGATCTCCGGAAAGAATAAGGGGTTTTTTGTTCAGAGAATATAAAGAGAATACGCCAGAACTATTACACTCAACAATGAAATCATTATTCACAAAAGAGTTTTGCTCAATTTGCAAGTCAGAGTCTTCAGTTGAGCCAATTTTAAAACCTTCAAAAAGACCTTTGGTTGTCCCCTGTAATGACTCATTTAAAACAATAAGTTGTAGCATGGTAAAGCTCCTTATGGAAAATAGACAATTGAATGATCCTCTAAATTTTGGACTCTAGAAAAAACCAGGCGCCAAGCCTTTCTTAAAGATGTATACACTGACGTGTTCCCGCCGGTTATGACTCCAGGGTAGAAAACTTTTGGGGAGTGAAGAGAGTAAGTTGTTTCATCAGAAAGTATTGCCTTGATGCTATATAAATAAAGAGGGTGACCAACAACATCTTCAACAAAAAAACTTGAGCAGACAGATGTTTTTGAATTGTATTCAGCATATAAAAATTTCTTTGAGGCATGAGAAGGGCAAGTTTCTGGCGCCTGAACTGGATTTGTATAAAAAGAAATTTCAGTTACTCTCCCTTTCTCATTCCATAGACTGCCAGTTCCACTCGACGTAATTAGGCCGAGTTCAAAGTTACTCTGTAAATTATCTTTGGCTTTGAATCTAAAAAAATACTTTGGAATAACAACGCTTGGATTAGAAGAAGTTAGGAAAAGGTTGTTTTTCTCTTCAGTAATAAATTTTTTAAAGTGCTCTTGAAAAGACAAATTATTAGATAAGGTGGGGAGATATTTTTTTACACCCCACTCGATTTGTTTTTGATAAAGAACAGTATTGAAAGAGGCATCATTTGGGGGGATGAAATTAAAAGCTGATAAGCCCCATGAAAATGCAGTTAAAAAGATAAATTTTATGAAGGCCATAGTTTACTCACTCCTTGCATTATAAACTCAACACAGAGAAAAACAATAATAGGGAAAACATAAAAATAAGTTGGAGCATCTAAAATGAGAGATTCGCTTAGAGAAATAGTTGCGAGAACAAACCACTGCAGAATATAGCATAGGCCAAAGTGGGTATTCCATTTTAAAGAAGAAATAATACTAATAAGGCGGCACTTTGGAGATGCTCTTAGAGAGGATGAGCTAGAAGCCAAAAAAGTTAAGGAGAGTCCAGTTAGAAAGATAATCCAGTAGAAGGAGGGGAGCTTGTGAGTGTAGCATCCAAACTGAGGCCCGGGAGCTATATGAAAGAAATAGGCAAAGGAAGTGTAAGCGATTGCGAGTAGCCCTGAAAGCAGTAAAAAGTATGTGTTGTAAAGAGATAGAGTAGGAGCTCTTTTGCTAAACTTGCCCAAGCTAAAAGCGAATAGAGCAAAGAAAATATACGGGAAGATAGGCCACATACTTTCGTTTAAAGAGCAGCTTCCATAAAAAATAACTTGTAAGGACTCAGAGGAGATTGGGAAGATGTACTCATAAGGAGTAATGGAGAGAATGAAGAGCCCGGCGAGTTCAAGTAGTGAGCCTTTTAAGTGTTTTCCTAAAAAATAAAGTAGAGCAAAACTGAGAAATAAGAAATGATATATGTCCCACTCAATCAAAAAGTGATCATACCAGGTTAGTCCAATAAGAGAAGAAAGAGTAAAAAGACCTGCTAAAATAGTCAGTAGCTTTTTAAGGCTTAAGGGGCGTGATTGAAAGCCTTGTAAAAAAAAGAATATGAAGACGATGATGTAGCCAGAGAAAGCTAGAGAACGAACGAAAACTTCAAAAAGAGAATTTAAAAGCCCTGTGTGGCTAGCTAATGTTTGATTAGAGGAGAAGAGGACTTCATACATATGAAGGGTTATGATTGGAACTAAAGCAAGAAGTCTATAAATATCAATAAGCCACAAACGATCTTGCTTCATTGAAACCTCTTTGGAGAGAATATTGAATTAATATACTTTTTCTCTATAGGGGCCTCTTCTAAAAAGCTAGAATTTTCAATTAAGTTAACAAGCGCTCTTCCAGAAATACTGTCTGGCAAAAGATCGTACTGGAAGTGCCTTTTTTCATCTTTTTTATTGAAGTAGACAAAATTTTCATGTGGACCAAACCCTGTGTGATTTTTAATCCCAGCAGCGTGCAGTGTTGCAGATATTATTTTTTGATTTTTGCTTTTAAATTTTGTTTTGTCGTAATCAAACTTGAAATTTATGGGAGAGTCAAAAAGAGCTCCGCCATTTGGCTTAAGGCTCCTTTTAACAAGGCTGTAAAACTCTCGAGAATACAACTTTGAAAGCTCTAGAGAAGTTGGAAGAGGAAAGTCGATAAGGATAGAGTCATATTTTTCAGAGGTCTTTAGAAGAAAAGAGAAGGCATCACCATTAATAACGGTGACAATCTTATTGTTGAAGGAATCTTTGTTAATTCTCCTGAAAAGAGGGTGTGTTCTTGCAAGGTTGGTTATAGCCGGATCTAGATCAATTAGAGTGATGCGTTTAGCGCCGCGTTCAATAAGGTACTGCGCAAGAATACCGTCACCCCCGCCCAAAATTAAAGTGTTTCCTAAAGGGTTTTGATGTAAGTTTAAGAAACCCTCTGCCAGACTCGCATGATAGCCTTTATAGTTGTCAGAGCTAAATTGAGGCTTTCTGTTTAAAAATAAAGAGTAGTGACCGTTACTTTTATGAACGATGTCAATGTCTTGATATTTAGTTCGGTGTTGTCTAACACTGGGCATTTTAGACTTTACGTACACGTAGATGTTTTTAAGGTGCGAGGTTCCAAAATCAGGAGTGTAAACCTTAGTATAACTAAGGTTTAAAATGCCGTTTTGCACCTTTGCTGCGTTAGAGCCCCAGAAGAAAAAGCAAAGCGTAATTGGAATTGCTAAAAAAAGTTGAGTATGTTTTTTGACTTCTATAGCGAGAAATATTGCGACCATAAGATTGAGGGCTGCGGCAAAATAAGAAGAGCCGACGACTCCAGCACTTTGGTAGATAAAGAGTGGAAAAGCAAAGCCTGCGACAAGGTTTCCAAAATAAGTTGCGGCAAGAACTAAGCTGGCGCTTACACCATGTTTTTCACCAAAGTTTAGCAGGTGCAAGAACTCTTTTCCGGTAAAAATTCCAACAACAAATGGGATGAGGAGGAGAGTTGGTAAAATAATGATGTGAGTTGAACTGGGCATGTAGAGGTGAAAGATAAAATATATAAAGTAAATTAATGCCGGTGAGATGCAGCCCAAGAATGAGAGCACATACTCAGTGTGTAAAAAGGACAGTGGTTTTGAGGGGTCGATTTTTTTAGATGACCCAACACCAATGCCCAAGAAATAAAAGCCAAGCGCTGCAGTTTGCGCCAAAATAAAATTACTTGTCGCAAGGGTTAGGGTTTTTGCAAATATTAATTCATAGAACAAACTGCAAAAAGCTAAGATGAAGGATAGTGCAAGAACTCTAAAAACCATACAGCCCTCCAAACCAAGTAGTGATTTTTGATTCATTGAGGATACATACTTGATTTAAGATTAAGATAGAGAGGAGAAGTGCTTGTGTGGAGAAAGACTTTGTTGGGCAATGCTTTGAATGGGAGAAGAAAATTGCGGCTACACAGTTTAAGGAGCTAAGTATCCATAAAAGAGTTATTGGGCCAAACAGTTCAAGGGCGTATAGGCCAAAGAGTAAGGAGCCTATGAACATTCCAAGGTAATCCCAAAAAAGAATAGCTTCCTTTTTCTTTATATCTAGTCCTAGAAGGCATGGCAACTCTATGCCGGAGAGAAAACCTGTGAAAAAAACTGTTGAGTAAACAAAGAAGTATTTGAGATATGGTGGAAGGGGCAAAGCGGTGCCAATAACAATTATAAACGGAGCAAGAAGTGCAGAGACAGAGAGGAGAGTCTCGGCAAGGAGTAGTAGAGAGGAGGGAGCTTTACTTTTGATATGATTAAAAGCAAGTGAGCCAAAACCGAGAGAACAAGTGAAGATCCCTACACAAATAGCATAAACAGTAAAAGTACTTCCATGAAAAGTGGATATAAGCTGTGCAAGAGCAAACTCGTATATAATACTTATTAGGGCTAATGTAAAAGGCAGGATCTTGAGCATTAGTCTTTGCGGGCTTTAAATTGCAAGAAAAAGTTTTCTAAGTAATCGTAGTTGGCCTCGATGTTATTTTTTTCACCTTCAAATATAAACCCGTAAGTTCCTTGTCCGTCTTCTCGCGGGGCATGGGCTGCGACATAAAAAGAGCCATTAACCTCTTTGGTAAAAACTGTAATGTCTTTCATTCCGTTTAAAGGGTCCTTGTTATTAAGTACAGGTTTGAATTCGCCTTCTAAAATATTTTGATTATGGGCAGGAAAAAGTTCAGGATTGCTTTTAAGTAAAAAATTTAAGTTTTCAGGGTTTAGTTCGAGCTTGGAAGCCAAGAGTGTTAAAACCTCTCCTGAAACATTTTTACCAGATAGAACGGCCACCTCATCTTGAGAGAAGTCCTCCATCATAAAGTCTTCTAAATTTGGAGTGTCTAGATATGCTAATTTAGAAAATTTTTTGATATTTTCTTTAGACCTTTGTCTACTATGAAAAGGCAGTTCTTCAAGAGATGCAAGCTCTTCTTCAGGAGTAAGAGTAGTTTTAAGTTCACTTGGGGCAAGGGCGGGCCGTTCGTTTACAATCAATTGGGGGGGCTCATAGACTTCATCTTGGCTAGAATCCTGGTGTTCAGGGTTTTCGGTAGTTAAGTCAGAGGATTGTTTCGAATTGAGATAGCCAAAGAGCAACAACAAAAGTGTTGCGATAGTTATGGAATAAGTGAGCGTTTTTTGATTCAAAATGATTCCCGGGTGTTAATTTGTAGTAAAATCCTTTTAATTAAATTATAATTGATATTATGAAAAATACAAAAAGAGAGTATAAAAATAGTCGAGGAATGTCTTTGATTGAGATCGTTATTGCGATTTCTGTTATGGGTGTAATTTCTGCAGGTGTGGGTACAGCCATTGTACAAATGTCTAATTCACAAAAGAAAATTGAAAACAAAGTTGAACTGAATGATACACTTTCAAGTCTCTCAAAGTATTTAGGAACTAAAGACTTTTGTGATGACGCTTTAATTAACAAAAAAATTGGATCAGGTATAAACCTCGTTATTTCAAATTTTAAGGGTGTTGGCGGAGGAGGAACAATTAAAAATGGTTCTAAGATATCTGACAGTGTTCGCGTTGATAGCATAAGAGCCACTATCAATACTAAAGTTGATTCTGTAGCAACAATGTTTGAAGGTGCGGCTGCATTGGAGCAAATGGTAGATGTAGCTATACAAACAAGTAGGTTTGACCCTGGCTCAAAAGGGAAAGCCTGGATGCCTTCTCCAGAAAGACGCTTTATGGTTCCTGTGAAAACGATTGGTGGAATAGTCAAATCATGCAACCACTTAACAGATGAGGAGAGCTCTTGTACGGCAATTAGTGGGGTTTGGAATGCCAGTACAAAAGCCTGTGTGCCAGACTCTATGTGTGAAAACAAAGGAACATATATTAAGTGGACGTGTACTGCTGATAAGTCGGTTCCGCAGCTGGCCTATGATACTTATGGGGTATATTGTGGGAAAACGATTAAAGCATTAAGCCCAGCAGGGTCAACGTTTAAAAATAGCAAGCCTGCCAAGGTTATTAACGGAGGGGTGACGAATCTTTTTACAAAAAATATAAGTTGTCCGTCAGGTTCGACAAAATTTCATACCGGTGTAGATAAGCACGCATACTCAGGACTAGAATGTGGTAAAAAATGTACATTCACATATAACCAAACAGCGAATTTTTACACATGTATGAAGTGTAACTAGGTCTATTGATGAGCTTGGCTTATAAAGAAAAAAGAAGGCGGCAGCAAAAGGGCTCTGCCTTAATTTTATTGATGATTGTGGCTGCAGTGTCTGTTCTTATGATTGTGAACATGCAAAACTACCTTTTAAGTAGCCAAAAGTTCTCTGCAAAATCATCTCATAAACTTGAATACAGGAGTATTTTAGAGAGTTTAAAGCAGGTTGTTGAAGGCCAAGGTTTTTGTAATAAACCAAGAACAGGTATTGTTAGAGGGTCAGGAAACTCATTCCCTGCAAGATTGACAGGGACTCAAATCAAAAAGGCGAAGGCCCCTAAAAATTTGCGTTTTGACCATAACGGGGTGGGAATCAACCTTACAAAAGGCTGGAAAAATGCACAAGGCAACATTGAAGTAACAGATATTAGGTTAAAATATATTAGTGGCTGGAGGGTTGGTGACCCTCATACGTTTGCAACATCAAATACCACAAGTCTTGCAGGAAAATATTATTTAATTATTGATGCAAAGATCTGCGAAAAGCCAGGTTGTTCAAATGCAGAATCACAGTTTGTAACTAACGAGCGAAGAGCCGATGATGGCAAGTTAAGCCCATACGGGGTAGATATTATTTTAGAGATAAGGTTTCAGGCAGTACAGCGAGCTGCTAAAGATGTGGTGCTTAAATCTAACGGCCAAGCCGTAACTTGCTTTGGGCCTAGCACAGGGGCGGCTAGGTGTGAAGAAATGGGCCGTATATGGAACCCATTTAATTCAACACCTGAGAACCGCTGTGAGCCGCATAACAGATGCTTAGAAAAAAAGCCTACAGGAACAAACGAAAACCAGTGCTCAGCACCGTACAAAAGAATCTTGGTTGGGTATAAAGCAGGCAAAAAACCAAGATACATATGTATTTGGTGTAATGAGCGTGCTGACGAGCACACAGTTAAAAACAATGCTCCATAAGTTTCAAATAAAGAACTGAAACATTTGCTTTTTATGAAGGTTTTCCTTGTTTGGGCTATATCAATATGCTAACTCTTTTGGCTCTTAATTAACTTCTTGCTGGAACAAGCGTTCTGGCCAATGACCAAAAGGAGACCGAAATGGCATTAGAGTTTAAAAAATCCGAAGTTAAGCGCCCATATGAGAGTATTATCATTATGGATCCAACTGCTTCAGAACAAGAGCAAAAAGCATTGTTTCAAAAGAACAAAGAAATAGTAGAAAGCTTCTCTGGTGCAATGCACTCAGTAGAGACTTGGGGAAAGCGCCCTTTAGCAAACCACATTGAAAAGCACCAGGTAGGAACATATTTCCACAGCTATTTCACTGCGGGACCAGACGTGATCGTTGAGCTTGAAAGAACAATGAAGATTAATGAAAAAGTTCTTAGATGCATGCACTCAAAGCTTGATGAAAATCAAACTGTTGAAAAGCATGCTGAAAACTTTAAGCAAATCTTAAAAGAGTCTACTGAAAGACAACAAGAAGCTGAGCTTAGAATGCAGAAGAAGAGAGCTGCTCGTACACAAAGAGGACCAGGAAGAGGTCGTGACAGAGATGGCGGTAGAGATAACCGTGAGAGATCTTAAGAGAGGTATTTGAGATGAAAGTTATATTAAATCAAGACGTTAAAAATTTAGGAAAAATTGGTGAAATGGTTCAGGTTAAACCTGGTTTTGCTAGAAATTTTTTATTCCCAAGAAGAATGGCTTCTGAAGCTACAGAAAAAAGAGTTAAAGAGTTTAAGCATCTTCAATTAGTTGCTGAAGCTAAACAAGCTAAGGCTGTAGAAGGAAGAAAAGAAGTTCTTGCAAAAATTCAAGGTGAAACGGTTCAATTTCAAGTTGAAGCGGCTGAAGATGAGCAGTTATTCGGGTCTATTGGTGCTTTAGACATCTCTAGAAAACTTGAAGAAGCAGGCTTTGCAGTAGACAAAAGAGACGTTGTTTTAGAAGACGTTATTAAGGTTTTAGGGCAACACAAAGCTAAAGTTGTTTTAGGAAAAGATCTTGAAGCAGAAATTACAGTTGCTGTTGAAAGAAAAGTTAAAGAAACTAATTAAGTTTGTTTAAATAATTTAGGATTACTTCCCTTAGCTGTTCTAAGCTAAGGGTTTTGGGATCGATGTTATCCAGTTTGATTATATCCACTAAAAACCTAATCATTTCATCTTCAGGAAGTTTAGTTTCTAGAGCGACTTTCCCAATTAGGTCGTATCCCTCAGCTGCAGTAGTATTAGATTCAAAAGTATTAGATTCGCTCATAAACTCAATCAGATCGCATGAGCTTTATATTGGTCAAATGGCAGATTATAAACCTAGACTTGTATGGTCTAGGACCCAGGAGCCCAGTTCTTTGGAGCCCTGTCTAAGTCTTCTTCTTCATATGCCTGCATAGGAGGTTCAGGGCCAAGGTTAGAGGCTGAGTTGTTTAAGAACCTACCTGTATGTGGATCCCAGCGAAGGGGAACTGTACCTGTTGGCCCGTTTCTTTGTTTACCTACGATTACTTCTGCAGCACCTGTAGGGTTCTCTTTTTCATAATAATCTTCTCTAAAGATCATCATGATCACATCGGCATCCTGCTCTATTGATCCAGATTCACGAAGATCTGAAAGCATTGGTCTTCTGTCAGCACGGCCTTCAACACCACGATTTAACTGCGCTAGAGCCAGGACAGGGATCTTTAACTCTTTAGCTAAGGCCTTTAGGCCTTTTGAGATTTCGGCAACCTCACGCTCACGTGAGTCGAATTTCTGCCTCATTCCCATTAACTGAAGGTAATCGATCATAATAAGATCAAGTCCGCCTTTGGACATAAGCTTTCTAGCTTTTGATCTGATTTCAAAAGGACTGATTCCAGTGGTGTCATCGATATATAAGTTAGAATCTGCAATTTTAGCTGCAGTGTTTATAATAGCAGGCCAAGTTTTTTCATCTAATCGACCAGTTCTGATTTGAGATAGATTCACACCAGACTCAATACCTAAGATTCTCATCATTAGAATTTCTTTGGGCATTTCCACCGAGAAGTAAGCAACAGATTTTTTTTCAACAAAAGCTGCGTGGCAGGCAATATTTAAAGAAAGAGCTGTTTTTCCCATTGATGGACGGGCGGCAAGAATTGAAAGTTCACCAGGTTGTAAGCCAGAAAGCATTTCATCAAGCTCTGTAAAACCAGTAGGAACACCGGTTACAGCACCTTGGTTTGCGTAAAGTTCTTCAAGCCTTTTCAAACTTAGTTTTACTAAGTCAGATGACGCCATTAAATTTGAATCCGGAGTTTTTAAATTTGAAAGTTTAAAAACCTCTGATTCCGCTTTTTCAAAGAAAGTTTCAACATCTTCAAAAGCGCCGGTATAACCAGTTTCTGCAATGTCTAAAGTTGATTTAATCATCATACGAACTAAAGATTTTTCTTTTACAATATTTGCATATTCGCGAATATGAGTAATAGAAGGAGTGTTGTCGATGATTTCTGTTAGGTAGGGAATCCCTCCAACAGAGTTAATTTCATTAGTAGTTTTTAATTGATTTGAAACAACAATAAGATCTGTAGATTGTCCCTTTTTTGTAAGGTCTCTTAAAGTTGAAAATATTTTTTTATGAGCGGGTTTAAAAAAATCGCTGTCTGCTATCAGGTCAGCGACTTCATCCCAAGCTTCAGGTGAGAGCATAAGCCCACCTAAAACTGCTTGTTCTGCTTCTAAGCTATGAGGAGGTATTTTTTCCATTAATTCCTTAGAAGCGTTTAGTTGTTAATTAGTTAAGTCTTAGTCTACGTGGCTTGATGTTGTAGTTGTCGATTTTCTTTTTAAGAGTGTTTCTGTTGATACCTAACATTTGAGCAGTTCTTACTTGGTTGCCGTTATAAGCTTTTAAAGAAAGCTCAATAAGTGGCTTTTCAACTTGCTCCATAACTAGGCTATAAAGACCATTAAGTTCAACTCTAGTCTCTTTTTGCTGACGGAAAAGGATTTCTAATTTGCTCTTAACTAGCTCTTCAAGGCTGATCTGAGTTAAGTTTGCAACTAGCATGTCACCAGTGTTTGGATGTTGTGTTTGTTGTTGCTGACCAGTAGTAAATGTTTCGTTTGTTGTTTGCACGGTTTCTCCTCATATGCCTTTTATTGTTGTGGGCCAAATTACTTTATGGAGCTGAATTTGCAACCTTATTTTTTGCCCAGAATCTAAAATTTTCTTGGCAAGCCATTCTGTTGAAATTTGCTCATGACAAGGACTAAAGAGTATTTTGCTATTTTGGAACATGTGATGTTTTGCGGCAAAGTCGATTGACCAGTCAAAATCTGCTTCAGAACAGATCACAAACTTGAATTCTGTGTTCTTATCACCCACAAAATGTAAGTTTTTCAAGCAAAAAGCATCAGGCTCTCCAGAGTCCGGCGTCTTAATATCTATAACTTTAAGCACCTCAGGAGGAACAGGAGCGCAGTCCAGGTCTCCAGAGGTCTCGATTGAGCAGCTGTAACCTTCAGCAATAAGTTTTCCCATCAGTGATATGATGCTTTTTTGCAACAGAGGTTCTCCGCCAGTTAAACAGACTCTTTTACAGGGATATTCAGAAATTTTTTTAAAAATTTCCTCGTCACTTATCCTTTTTCCATCATGATATGCGTACGTGGTGTCGCAATAATTACACCTTAAATGACAGCCCGAAGTGCGAATGAATATCGTTGGCAGCCCTGTAAGGCTTGATTCGCCCTGAATGGAGTAAAAAATTTCGTTTATTTTAATCATTTGGGCCAAACTAATGGATGGCTACTCTGAAGTGAAGCGAAAACTTATAAATAGGCTTAAACACTATAAAAAATGCTCTTTTGGGGCCAGAAAATAGGGGTTTTATTAACAAAAAGGGCTGAAATGGCTACAATTAGACGTGGAAGAAAATATATATAGAAATAAAATAAAAGCAGATTTTTTATCAGTTGGTTATCTGGCGGCAAGTGGGCTTACGGCCTTGTCGCTATTTTCTTATAGTCCAAGTGATCTATCGTTTCATTCAAACTCGTATAACTGGTCAGAACCAACGAATAATATTTGTGGCTTACTGGGGTCCTTTCTATCAGATTTTTTGTATCAGTTTCTAGGGCTTGGAGCCTGGGGAATAGTGCTGTTTCTTTTTTGGATGTTTTGGTCAGGAATTCGTGAAGTAAAACCAAGTTCTGAGAAAATCATTTTTTATTTTGTTGGGCTGTTTAGCATTTGTTTAACGCTTGGATTCTTTAGCAAGTTTTATTTATACGATGATTTAATTTTTGCAGGTGGAGCTTTAGGAAAAGGAGTTTTTCAAGCGCTTTATCCGTTTATAAGTAAAGGTGGAATTTTTATCTTTGTTTCGATAACAACTTTTCTTACCGTGCTAGTCTTTACTGAAAAAACATTAGCAGAGCTTTCTTTTTCAGAGCTTTTAAAATGGAGACCTAGCTTTAGTAAAGAAGAAAGTGAAAGTGTAGAGACAGAAGATGTTCCTATAAAAAAAGGGCCAAAGCTTTTTAGAAATGAATTAGAAATTGAAGACAGTATTTTAGAACCTGTTGAAGAAGAAGAGGGGATGCCTCTTTTTAAAATGCCAAAGGTGGAAAGGTCTTCTAATAAGATAGACACAAAGCTCCCTAAGGTTCAGTCAAATTCAGAAGAGGGAGACTGGGAGCTTCCTGAGCTAGATCTTTTAGAAGATGTTCCAGAAGATGAAGTTTCAGATATTAAAGATGAAGAGATTCAAGAAAAAGCCAGGTTGCTTGTTTCAAAGTTAGAGCAGTTTAATGTTAAAGGGCAAATCACAGGAATTCATACAGGGCCTGCAGTAACACTTTTTGAGTTTAAACCAAATGTAAATGTTAAGATTTCTAAAATTACAGAATTGGCTGACGATTTATCATTAGCTTTAGCAAGTGAATCAATTCGTATTATCGCGCCAATTCCAGGAAGAGATGTTGTAGGAATTGAATCTTCAAATGCTGCAAGAGGAACGGTTTATTTAAAAGAAATTTTAGGCACAGAAGATTTTTGGGATGAGGACGTTAAGATTCCAATAGCCCTTGGAAAAAGAGCAGATGGCCATCCGATGGTAGTGGATTTAAGAAAAATGCCTCACTTATTAGTTGCAGGATCAACAGGTTCAGGAAAATCTGTTTTTGTAGTTTCAACAATAACAAGCTTACTTATGCGTTACTCACCAGAAGATTTAAGACTTGTGATGGTAGATCCAAAGCAAGTGGATTTAGCAGCCTTTGAAGACCTGCCGCATTTAATCCTACCGGTGATTAAAGATCCTAAAAAAGCAATCTCTTCTCTTCGTTGGGCGATTAGAGAGATGGATAAAAGATATCGATCAATGGCACAGTTTGGCGCAAGAAACTTAGAGGGCTTTAATGAAATTGTAGAAGAGCTTACTGACGAAGAGTATCAAGAGTGCGAAGAGGAAAACGAAAAATTTGAAGAAAAAAAGAAAAAAACAAAGACATATTATTTTGAAAAGCTTCCATACATTGTAATTATTGTGGAGGAGTTTGGAGATTTAATGGCCGTTGATAAGAGCAATGTTGAGGCTGCTGTTGTAAGACTCGCTCAAATGGCCAGAGCTTGTGGAATACACTTAATCTTAGCGATGCAGTCACCAAGGCGAGATGTTGTAACTGGTTTAATTAAAACAAATATTCCAGGTAGAATTAGTTTTAAAGTGGCCTCTAAAACAGACTCTAGAATTATTTTAGATGAAGGCGGTGGAGAAAGACTTCTTGCAAGAGGAGACATGTTATTCTTGGCCCCTGGAACACCAAAGCCAGAAAGAGCACACGGTTCATGGGCTCCAGAAGATGATATTTCTGGTGTTGTTGAGCACTGGAAAGATCAGGGAGAACCGGAATACTTAGCTGAATTTGAAGAAAGTGAGGATGGTGAGTCAGGTTCAGGAATGGGCCATGATTCAGAAGATCAGTTAGATGATAGATATGATGAAATTCTTAACTTTGTATCTACTCAAAAAACAGTGAGTGCATCATTGTTGCAAAGAAGATTTAGACTTGGATATCCGAGAGCTGCAAGATTGATTGAAGATATGGAGTCTCAAGGGGTTGTAGGGCCTGCTCAGGGGAGTAAGCCTAGAAAAGTCCTAATAGAGCCTTTTGCTGATACGGGTGTCTAAACCATAAAGTCTTGACCACAAGGGTGGTTGGGATGTTTCTATATATCTATGAAACATGTATTTATATTAAGTTTACTGGTGTGTTTGGTGGCTTCAGGCTGTGGCGTTAAAGGTGCTCCTATGCCAAGAAAAGATGAGGCTTTTATCAGGCCTTCGGAAGTTAGAAAAGCTGCTCCAGTGGAATCAAAAAAAGAAGATTTAATTAAAAAGAAAGAGAAAAGATAATGAAAGTTACAGGTGGAATGATCACGGCACTAATTACGCCGTTTGATGATAAAGGTGAAGTTGATTTTGGGTCATTAGCGAGGCTTGTTAAGAAACAAGTTGAGCAAGGCGTTGAAGGTTTTGTTGTTTCAGGAACGACAGCGGAAAGCCCAAACTTGTCAGTAAGCGAAGTTGAGGCGATCTTTAAAACGGTTAAAGAAAACAGCCCTGAAGGGTTTCAACTTATTTTAGGGGCTGGAACAAACTCTACAAAAGGAACTGTTGAAAAGATTAAGGGCTTTGAGCATTTAGAGCCGTCGGGTTATTTAATAGTGGTTCCTTATTATAATAAGCCAAGTCAGGCGGGAATGTGTGCACACTTTAAAGCCGTTGCCGCTGCTACAAGTAAAGACATTGTTTTATACGATATTCCAGGAAGATCTGTTGTTGAAATGGACATGGCTACAATTACAGAACTTTCAAAAGTTAAAAATATTGTAGGGATTAAGGATGCCACAGGAAATATCTCAAAGCTTAAAGAATTAAAGGCATCAGGAAACATCTCTGATGATTTCATATTTATGTCTGGAGATGATGGGTCTACTTGTGATTTTATTAAAGAGGGTGGAAATGGTGTTATATCAGTTCTTTCTCATATTGTACCTGTAGAGTTTAAAAAATGTATGAAGGGTGATGATGACTTTACTAAGTACGCAAATCTTTGTGATCTTTTATTTGCAGAGCCAAATCCAACACCTACGAAGTATGTTTTAAGGCAAATGGGTGTAATTGATGGTGATGACTTAAGACTACCTCTTTTGAGAGTTAGTGAGGGTCTAGCGTTAAAGCTTGATGCAGAACTTAAAAGCTTAGGAGTTTTATAATGCTTAAAGTTGCAATTTGTGGAGCTAGTGGCCGTATGGGCACAGCGATAAAAGAACATATATTAAAAGAAGGCACTCGTTTTTCTTATATACGTGGTTTTGCTGGCAGCGCAAGTGATGATCTAACGGCTACAGATTTAAATCAGTGGGACCCTCAAGAAATTGATGTTGTTATTGACTTTTCACTTCCAGAGTCTTTTTCAAAGGTGTTTGCGTGGTGTTCAGAAAATAAGAAGCCAATGGTGAGTGGAACGACAGGGTTTAGTTTGGCTGATTATAATGGCAAAGCTGACTTCCCATTTATGCATTCAGGAAACTACAGTTTAGGTGTTGCAGGTCTGATCAGATCTGTTGAGGCTTTTAAGAAGATGAGTCGAGATGCACAGATTTGGGTAGAGGATTATCACCACACTAAGAAACTTGATTCCCCAAGTGGAACAGCTGTGAAAATCAAAGACAAAATAGTTAATTATTTAGGCAAAGAGGATGTTGAGATAAAGGCAGTTAGAGCCGGGTCCATTTTTGGGGTTCATAATATCCACATTGCAACAGATCAAGAGTGGGTGACGTTAACTCACAAAGCTCTTAATCGTGGAGTATTTGCTGAAGGAGCTTTGAATGCGGTGGAGTGGCTTGCTGAACAAAAGGCAGGGGCTTATACATTTGAAGACTTTTTAGGTTTTTAATTTAGACACTATATATAGAGGAAAAGAATGAAATTTTTTATTGATACAAGCGATGTTGAAGAGATTAAAAAAGCAGCAACTTATGGTTGGGTTGATGGTGTAACAACAAATCCAAGTTTGGTTGCTAAATCAGGCAAAGATTTTAAAACTTTGATTGCTGAAATATGTGACTTTGTTAAAGGGCCTGTTTCTGCTGAAGTTTTAGCTACTGATTCTGAAGGAATGATCAAAGAAGGTGAAGAGCTAGCGAAAATTGCAAAAAATGTTGTGATCAAACTCCCTTTAACTTTAGAGGGTCTAAAAGCAACAAAGCATTTTTCTGAAAAAGGAATTCAAACAAATGTAACTTTATGCTTTCAGCCGGTGCAGGCTTTATTAGCAGCAAAAGCAGGGGCGACGATGGTGTCTCCATTTATCGGAAGGCTTGATGATATAGGAACTCCGGGTATGGCAATGATTGGTGAAATCAGACAAATTTTTGATAACTACGGTTATGATACAGAAATTCTTGCAGCTAGTATTCGTCACCCAATGCACATTCTTGATGCGGCACTAATTGGAGCTGATATTGCAACACTTCCTTTTAAAACAATTAACCAGTTGGTTAAGCACCCATTGACAGATTCAGGACTTGAGCAGTTCATTAAAGATGGAGCAGCTTTAAACGTATGACTAGTCAAATGATTAGAATATCAGCTCTACTCTTAAGCCTTAGTCTTACTTCATGTGTAAGTGCTGTGACTAGCAGGCTTATGGATCTTGACTACTCACTTATAGTTATTCAAAAGGGAATTAAGAAAGCTTTCCCTGTTGATTTTAAAACAGTGTCCAGAGATGGAAGGGTCTTTGAGAGTCATCCATTTGTAAGAAATGGTACAAAGCTTGTTCTTGCTTCTGTTGAAACGGAAAGAGGGCGTGCAATTATTGATGTGCGTGGAGTGAGTAGGCCTTACACTATTGAAATTACGGTTGAGATTGAAGAGGCGACAAACCCAAATTCTGTGCAGAAAGACTTTAGAGTAGTTGGTTATGACGATGTGGTAGCCAAAATATTTTTGGCTAGGCTAAAGGCCTATCTCCAGAAGTCTAAGAAAGTGGGTAACGTCATTGACGACTTTAGGGTTTATTAATTAGAATATCCACATGCGTGGATATCCTTTTGTTGCAGCTTCATTATTTTTATTAACAGCTGTATCGCCACGCCAAATTGCAAATATCCAAAGGCTTTATTTATCAAAAGATAAAATTGTTGCAGACAGAACCTCTCCTGCGTTTTCAGCAATTGAAGATGCTTTTGTGATCAAAGAGTTTTTAGATCACAACAAGCCAAAACCAAAAGAGGAAAAGAAAATTAATCTAAAAGGTTTAAAGGTTTCTTTAAAAGCTAAGCCTTTAAAGTTAGAAAAGATTAATCTAAAAGGTGAAAGAATTGGGGTTGCTCATTTCACAAGTAAGTTTTTGGTTAAAAAGAATATTCAGCTTTCATCAAACACCAGCCCTGTTAAAAATTTAAGAGAGCCTATAATTACAACAAAGCAAATTGAAAGATTAAGTTCGGCAGAAGCTGCTGACATCATAGAGCTGCCTAGTGGGGTAAGCATACAAAGACTTCCAGCTGATAAAGTTGTGAAATCAACAGAAGTGGTTAATTTAGCAGGTATGGTGTCTTCTGAGGCTATTACGGTAGCAGCTTATTCATCAAATGTAATTAAAGGTTCAATCTCTCTTGAGGGAGAAGGTAATTTCTTTGGTGAGCATTTTAGCTATTATATAAATAGAAGCTTAGATGGAAAAATTTATGAAAGTGGTGTTGTAGATGCGGACCAAGATACTTTTGAGATGGAGGTTGGTTCAACTAAAGGAATACTTTCTGTTGAGTTAAGGTCTGAAAAAGGTGATGTGCTTGCATATGGTGAGCAAAATTTAGAAGAAGCCAGTTTAAAAAACCTAAGAGTTACAATATTTCCATCTGAAACGCTTTTGACAGGGCGAGTGTTAAGTTCATCTGAATCAGTTAAGGGCTTTGAAAAAGAAGTGATGGCGGCTGAGAAAGAAGTTGAAGGGGTAGAAGGCACTTTAAAAGTTGATGAAGAGGGCTACTTCAATGAAGATCTCTTTGAAAAAGGTTCTTCATTTATTGTTGAGACAAAATCTAAAAATTATTGGTCTGATTTAAACTTTGGAGTTGCGGGGAAGCCTTTATATCCACGTTTAATAAAGAAAAAGGAGTTTGCAAAATTTGCGAGAACTCTTGATCCTTTTGGGGAAGATGTTGAAGTTCGCTCAGCAATTGTTGGCAGTGTAACCCAAAAAGGTTTTGCTCAGCAAAACATTAAAGTGAGGCTCTTTAGTAGTGAGTATCAAAAACCTGTATATTTTAATCCAAACGGGTCGGCAAATCCGAGTCTTACAAAAACAACAACTAATGGAGGCTTCATTTTTATAAACGTTCCTGATGGTGGCTACTTAGTGCAGGCGGTTCGCGGAACTAAGGTTGTTGCTCAAAAATGGTACCTTGTAAGAGAGGGAAGAATTTCACAAGGACAGCTTAATATAAAAGAAAACCCAGGGTTAGTAGCCTCTGCCGAAATTTTTCCAAGAAGTAGAAAGAGTGAAACTTTTTCTTTATATGAAACGGGAATTGAAGATGGGTATCAAGTAAGTACAGAGGGGTATGTTCAGGTATCAACTTTAACGAATCCGGAGCTTTTGTCGCTACGAATAGATCGGTCAGAGGAGCATACGGGACATATTTATTTAACGTCTGCAAAAGCGAGAAAGAAAAATTTTAGAGTTGTTAAGCAAGAGTGGTTAGATAAGTTTTTAAACAATAGAAGATCAAATGCGAATAGAGCAATGGGCTTTGTTGTGGGCTTTATCAATCAAAATGATTTCAAGGTAGTTAAGGAAACAACGACAGCACTTTCTTCTGGTTCACAAATCTTTTATTTTGATAAATATGGTGATGCTACAGAAAGCGGTAGAGTAGGTGGTGGGTTCATCATTACAGAAGTTTCAAGAGGGTTGAAATCTGTAGTTGTTTCAATCAAAGGAAGAGAAACTTTCTTAAATAGAGTTGTAATGGCAAAGCCTTACTCTATATCTATTTTTTAATTATTTGAAATTGCCTTTTTTGCCCGGTTGATCTGTTCTTGTTCACCAACCTTATAGGTCTCAACACTTGATATTTTATTTCCATTCAGATCGCTTCCTTCAATAAGCGCAACAATATAAGTATATGTCTCTATATCATCTGGGAGCGAGAAAGTTGCCTCCGCAGAATGGTCGATATCTTTTGAGACTAGTAAAGTTTTTTCCTTATCTGCCATCACAGCAAATACTTTTAAAGTCATGTCTTTATGCTTTGAAGAACTAATTAAAAAAGAAACTTTGTCTGGTCCTACAAAATGAACAGAGAGTTCTTTTTGGAGCTTCATGGTATGTGAGTGATGGACGGCTTGTTTTTTAGAAGAGCAGGCATTTAAAAAAAGTAATGTTAATAAAACAGATATATAACGCATTAAAAGCCTCCTATATTATATCCAGGAAAAGAATAATTCAATGTTGCTTCAACAGAGCTGACAGTTTTAATGGGAAGGTCGCTAACAACGACTGCGATTAGGTAAACCGTACCTGTACCGGGCTCCCCATCGAGGTTGACGGGCACTCCCTCCTCTAAAGGGCCATGAATGAACTCAGTCAGATTAGTGTAGTTAGAATCAAAGACATATAGTTGAACCGCTCCGCCAGTACCATCAACAGTTGTGGATGTTACAGAAATGGATTGAGTGACTCCAGATGGAACATGTAAACTGTAGTAATCAATTGAGGCTACGGGGTGATTGTTAGGAAGGTATGGGTCTTCTAAGAAAAAAGGCCCGGTGAAGCTAAAAGTTGCAGTTGTGCCAGGAACAATATTCTGCCCATACTGTGCACGAAAAGAATTCACTGGAGTGTGTATAGGTTGAGTCATAAAGCTATGAAGGAGCAATTCATTCCAGTCAGCATTTCCTTGAATAGGACTGTCTTGATTGATCGCATCTAGCAACAGACTTGAAGAAGCAAAATAGGCTTTGTCATGATTAAAGCTCGGAGTTAAACTTGTGCCGCTAAAAGCTCTCCAGAAATTTGAAAAGAAGCCGTTAACATTATCAAAATTTTCAGGTGCCTCTTCAGCATCTTCTATGTCATGTATGTCCCAAAGAAGCCTTGCAACAGCAAATTCTCTAAACTCTCCCTCGCCTTCTTCAATAGGTTGATCTGTAGTTTCATTTTCTACAGAAAGTTTTAAATAAAATCCGGTTGAGCCATCAGTATTCCCTCGAGTGTCTAAGACTGTTGGGGTGTTTGTAACAAAGGCTTGGTAGAATTGAGCTGCTCCTTCAGACCATGCCAATCTAGGATCAAGTAATTCGTTTCCGCTATGTGTGCCGCCAGGGCTATGTGAAATTGAAATTGCGGATTCAAGAAAATGAAAATATTCGTGAAGAATAATGGAGTTGTCAAAATGATCTGTGTCCGCATAGTCGACATCTCCATTTGACCCTCCTAAAATAAAGAGCTTCATCTGAGGCTTTGAGAAAAATGAAAGCCCGGAGTTAACATCGACATAAACGCCAGGGTTAAAGCCTTTTTCCCAGTAGATATCAACTTTGGGGATGTCTAAAGGGTTTATGCCTTCGCCGGGGGAAGTGTGTACAGCTAGAGAATCAAAAGAGTTGTGAATTTGATCTAAAATATTAAACGCTCCGCCAATGAGGCTGCCATCTCCTTCGGCTACAATCTCAATATTTGATGCGCTTTTGTTTGCAGTAAAAAAATATTGAATCTTATGGAGTTCGTTAGTCTCTGGGGCAATAAAAACACTGGCCCTGTTAAAGGAGTTATTAGAGCGGGTATAGATATTAATGGAAAGTGCTCTATTGTTTTGCGGAACTGAGAAAGAGAAATTGCCATCACCATCGGTTTCACCACATTGAAGGATTGTTCCACTGGCATCGGTCACATCATATTGAGCATGTCTTATGGGCCTAGTGTCTTCAGCGATATCACGAAGACCCTCTTCTCCTAGTTCTACACTTATTGGGCGGTATTCAAAAGAAGCCTGCCCTGAGATTAAATGACTAGGGGTATGAAAAATGGAATCAGCACAATATGCTTTTTCATCTGGACTTGCTTGGTCAACAGTCCAAGTTCTATTTAAAATGCCACTGGCAACAGAAGAGTATTTTACCGAGCCGCAGCCAAGCGATAAAAATACGCTAAATACTGTTAAAACAGCTCTTATAATAGAAGGTCCAGTCATAACTTATTTTCGGCTTAATGTGAGATTGTCATTAGGTGGTTTGGCGTACTAATATGAGACGAAGGGGGCTTTATGGGTGTAAAAGGTAAGAATTCTGAGATTGTTCATAATCAAGAACGCTATCATATACAGACTGAGAGCTGGGCTCCTGAAGAAAATGTACTAGTGACACAGGTTTTTAGAGGTGGGCAGGTTGTTTTAAAGAAAAAAGTTAAAGCGGTTTTAGAGGGTGAAGACTTTGATGAAGAGACTGTTTTAAAAGCCCATGAGGGTGCGATTAAAGAACTTAAAGAACTATTAATTTAAAAAGAGACGATATGAAATATTTTATGACTTTTGTTTTTGGTGCGGTGTTTAGCTACTTAATTTTTGGAGTTTCTCTGGGGTATTCAGAGGGAAGATATGATAAATTAAGAATATACACACAAGTTTTTAACCTGGTTGAAGAGCATTATGTAGAAAAGCTTGATATAGAAAAAATGGTTTCAGCTTCAGTAAGAGGATTGCTGGGTCGGCTTGATCCATACTCAGGGTATTTGACAAAAAAAAGCTTTAAGAAATTCAAAAATGAAACTGACGGGGGCTTTAATGGTATTGGGTTTGAGCTAACATTAAAGAAAAGAAACCTTGTTGTTGTGAGTGTTGTTGAGGATTCGCCAGCATGGAATGCGGGAATTTTACCTGGAGATCAAATTGTCAAAGTTAATAATGTTAAACTTAATGTCTTAGATTTTGTTGAAGCTTCTGATCTTTTTACCAAGAAAAGAAACAGGAAAATAAAGTTGTCAATTTTGAGATCTGGTGAAGACAAACTAGTAGAGACGTTTGTAAGAAGAAAAAAAATAAAAATAAATCCTGTAAGAAAAGTCTTAAATGATAAAGGACTTCTCACTATCAGAGTAACCAGTTTTTCAACGGATACAAAAAAAGAAATGCTTAAAATTTTAAAAGAGGAAAAATTTAATAAGCTATTGATTGATCTTAGAAATAATCCTGGAGGGCTTTTGAGTGAGGCTATTGATGTGGTTGATCTTTTTGTGAGTAAAGGCGTTATAGTGGTTACAAAATCACGAAATCCAAACGATGAAGTGAACTTAGCAAAAAAGGACAACACTCTTTACCCCAAAGTGCCACTTTATGTTTTAGTTGATGGCTCTAGTGCAAGTGCGAGTGAAATTGTAGCAAGCGCTTTAAAAGACCTTAAAAGGGCAAAGGTTTTAGGAAAAAAGACTTATGGTAAAGGCTCGGTTCAATCAGTTATACCTCTTCCAAGGGATCAGGGGGGGATTAAGCTTACAATTGCTAGATATTTTACAGCTTCTGGTAAAATGATTGATAAAAATGGAGTAGAGCCAGACTTTAAGTACCCAAAAGAAAAAGAAGAAATCTATCCAGTTAAAAATTTAAAGAAGGATAAGGGCCTGCAATGGGCTTTTAAAAAGCTTGGCAGTATATAAAAAGTTCAAAAAGTAGGTCTTTTGAAAAAAAAGTAGTCAGTATAATGTAAAAAAGTTCACTAAACGGGCGTTTGGTGAACAGTTCGCCAAACAATGGTAGAAACTTCCAATCTAGTAATAAGGAGCGTCTATTATATGACAGGTGGAGCAGCATATTTACTCACAGGAACCCCTGTAGAATCTATTATGGGATTTTTAATGGCTTTTGTTGTGGGCTCGTCCATAGCAGCGCTGTATGTTGGAACATTCCAGGGGCTATCGTTCTCAAAAAGCTTTGTGCACTCTTTGGTATTAAGCCCGATTGTTACAGCAATTGCAATGATGGCAATTGATGGAAGCTTAGCTCGTGGTATTGGTATGATGGGTGCATTCTCAATTCTTAGGTTTAGATCAAACATCAGAGACCCTAGAGATATGTTTTTCTTATTTGCTAGTTTGGCACTGGGGATTTCATGTGGTGTTGGCGCTATAGCGGTGTCTTTTCTCGGACTGGGTGCATTTGTTGGAACAATTCTAGTTTTATCAAAAGTTCCCTTCACTCAAACAGCAAGATTTGATGGTGTTTTAAAGTTTTCACTACAGGGCTCATCAGATAACAAAAGTGCAGTAAGTTTGAGTTTGGAGAAGATCTGCAAAAGATATTCTTTGGTTGCGATGAGGCAGGCATCTCAAGGAGACCTTTTAAACTATGTTTACCATGTTAAAATCAAAAAAACATACGGTAAGAACGATCTGGTTTCAGAGTTAAAAGAAATTGATGGTGTAAGTGGAATTTCCATATTGGTTAGAGACCAAGAAGTGGAGATGTAATGAACTGGGGCAAGAATAAATTACAGACTAAAAAAGAAGAGGCGTTCTTAATTTCTTTTGCAAGATACAACTCATTTCTTGTGACTTGTTGGTGCTTGTGTATTGCTCTTTTGTTGTATTACTCATTTGCAAAGCAGTATAGCTACAGCTTCATGGGTGTTACACAGGCTTATCAGTACAGAGTGCAGTTTGAGCACCCAGTTATTGTTGAGAAAATTTTAACTTCATCAGGGCAGGAAGTTAAAAAAGGTGATTTGATACTTCAGCTTTCAAGCTCAAAACTTTCATATGATCTTGCAATGGTAAATAAAGAGCTTTATCAAAAATTTTCAGAGTACAGACTTTACAACAGCAACGTCAAAGATTTAGCCAAGCTTGTAGGGCACATCAAAAAAAAGAAAGAAAAAACTTTGCTTGAGTTAGAGCTACAGTCTCTTATGGAGATTAAAAGTATAGTAGAAAAACAAATTGATAAGCTTGAGGTTGCAGCGCCATTTGATGGCTATGTTGGTAACTTAAGCTTTGTTTTGGGTGAAACAGTGCCAAGCTTTAACCCTGTTGCTTTTGTAACAGAAAAAAAGGCTACAATTGTGAGATCTTATGTTCTTGAAAATGACACCTCTGCGGCCAGAGTGAGTGTGGGGCAAGAGGTTGATATATACAGATCTAGTGGCGCTAGAGGCGGAGCAGGTAAGGTTTTTCAAATAGGAACTGAGGTGAGAGAGCTTCCGGCGAGATTTCAAAAAACTGGTTACGACACAGTATATGGAAAAGAGATTTTAGTTAAAATAACAGATGAAACAAATTTTATAACAGGTGAGAGGGTTTTAGTTGAGTTTAGCGATTAATATTCTTCTTTTTATTAGTTTTTCTTTTGGAGCTTTTGCAGCCTCTAAAGGGACGGTTGCAGGTAATTTGATTCAAGATGTTGAATTAAGGACGCAGTATAACTTTGATGATGAAGAGTTTAACAACACACTTAGATTCCAATTGGGTTCATTAAAGTCCGGAGCCACAAATAAGCTTTTGAATATGAGTGAAGAAGAAGAAAGAGCGCAGATTTTATATCTAACAGCAGAGAATAAAATTTTTGGATCTTACAGAAACTCTAAAGTGGAAATTGCTAAAAACTGGAAAAAAGATCTTGTAAACGCTTACTCAGCTTATAATGAATATTTAAAATCACACCCGTCGGCAGCAAGAAGCTCAATAGACATAGATGTAAATGAAGTTTTGGTTCAGGCAGAGTCAAAAGCCTCATCAGACAAGAAGATTCAACTAGGTGTGGCTTTTAAAAAAGATCTTAATGAAGCAAAGCTTTTAAAGGCTGTTAATGATAGAGCTAATACAGGGGTTTCTTTGGTGGCTGACGAACAAAACTCAAAAAGTGGTATTATAAAGTTTCTAGAGCTTGGAGTTAGAGGGAGCTATCAGGACTCAAGTGAAAACAACACAGTGGCTCGCCTTGGAATTAGCTTGCCTTTAGGGTTTACAGGCCAAAGGGTTGAGGCAAAAAACAAGATGGCTCTTGAGCAATACAAAATTAAAAAGAATAAGGCGCAGAGTGAGCTGAGCCTTAAACAGGCCTTTGATGAGCTTAAATTTAAAAAGAAGCTATACAACAAGCTTAAATCAAAATTTTTATCACGCTCTCAGGTGAGAAGGATGATTTCATCAACATCTACAGGCGCAGAAGAAAAAATTAAAATCTATTTAGACGCAGTTAAGATCTCATATAAGCTTTTAGAACTAAAAGCTGAAGGAGCTCTCTTATATAACAGGATTAAGCTTCTAGCAGTGAAAACTGGGAAAAGTGAATTTATCGGGTTGGAGTAAGCTATTGTGGATAGTGGTGGCTTAGATAGGAATAAAATTGCAAGGTATGAGTTAAAGTACATTATTCCTAAGAGTATGGTGGCTAAGATTGAAGAGTACATTGAAATCTACTGCCAAAAAGACAACCATTCAGCAAAGGCGCCGGATGGTTACTACACGGTAAATACTCTTTACTTAGACTCTCCAAACTTTCTTCTTTTGGATCATAAAAGATCAGATATGAGTAAAAGGTTTACTTTGAGAATCAGGGCTTATGCTGACGGTGAGAACCCTCCGTATTTTTTTGAAGTTAAGAAAAAGTCAGGAATGGTGATTGATAAAATTAGAGCCTGTGTTGAAGTTAAAGACCTTTATGAAGTTTTTAAAAGGCCAGATGGAACTTTGGGGCTTAATGCAGAGGATAAGAAAAATTTAAAATACTTTATCAGAAAGGCTGAAGAGCTTCACGCAAGGCCTAAGATTTTTACTCAGTACCGGAGGCTTGCGTTCTTTTCAGTATTTGATGAGTACGTTCGAATTACTTTTGATAGAGATTTAAAATTTTGTAAATCTAAGAAATTTGATGTGGTTCCGGGGCACTACGATATCGCTAATTATGATTATAAGACTTTTTTAAAAGGAATGCCTGCAGACAGTGTGGTTTTAGAGATTAAAACTCTCACATCAGTTCCAAGGTGGGTTATTGAGCTTATCCAGTATTTTGGTTTAGAAAGAGGGTCTTTTTCTAAATTTGAAAGTAGCCTTGTAGAAGCTTCGGGCGTTCATGATGAGGAGCTTTTTTCATTAGGCCCAATGAATTAGCCTAATATAGACTAGTAAAAATCAAAAAAAAGCATTAGCCTTTACCCCATTAAGATAAACACCTAAGGAGAGCAGCAATGTCTTCAAAAGCCCCTGTTATAGTAACCTCAGCGCTTCCCTATGCGAATAATTCTCTTCACCTGGGACATATGGTGGAGTATCTGCAAACGGACTTTTGGGTGAGATACCAGAAGTCAAAAGGGGAAGATTGTATATACATTTGTGGTGACGACACTCATGGAACACCAATAATGATCAGTGCAAGAGATCAGGGGATCACACCGGAGAAACTTGTAGCAAACTGCTTAGATGAGCATTTAAAAGATTTTGCGGATTTTGGTGTAGAGTTTGACCACTATTCATCAACAAACAGCCCTGAGAATAAAGAGCTTGTTTCAGAAATTTATTTATCTTTAAAAGAAAAAGGGCACATCACAACAAAAATGATTAAGCAGTTGTACTGTGAACATGACAAAATGTTTTTACCAGACAGATTTGTTAAAGGGACCTGCCCATCGTGTAAGTCAGAAGATCAGTATGGGGACTCCTGTGATCACTGTGGTGCCACATATGGAACTAGTGAAGTGATTGAGCCAAAATGTTCAATCTGCTCAAACACACCAGTTTTAAAAGACAGTGATCATGTTTTTGTTAAGCTTTCAAATTTTCAAAGTTTTTTGAAAGAATGGGTCCCGGGACACACATCAAAAGAAGTTTCTAATAAGCTTAAGGAGTGGTTTGAGGGGGAGTTAAGGGATTGGGACATCTCTAGAGATGATCCCTACTTTGGCTTTCAAATTCCTGGTTATGACAACAAGTACTTTTATGTTTGGGTGGATGCGCCCGTGGGATATATAGCGGCAACCAAAGAGTGGTGTGAAAAAAACAATAAGAATTTTGATGATTACTGGAAAAATCCAGATGCTAAGATTTATCATTTTATCGGAAAAGATATTATATACTTTCATTCTCTTTTTTGGCCCTCAATGCTTAGCGCCACAGATTATACGTTACCATCAGGTGTTTTTGTGCATGGCTTTTTAAAAGTAAATGGTGAGAAGATGAGTAAATCAAAAGGGACTTTTATTAAAGCCAGAAAGTATTTAGAAAACATTGATCCTCTTTATTTACGCTACTATTACGCGTGTAAATTAAATTCAGGTTTAGATGATATAGATCTAAACCTTGAAGACTTTGTACAAAGAGTGAATTCTGATTTAATAGGTAAGATCACCAATCTTGGATCTCGTGGTGGTCAGATGCTTGGCAAGAAGTTAGATGGCCTTATGGGTGAATTAGATGATGAAGCCAAAAAAGTTGTTGAGTTTTCAAAGGCTAAATCGGAAGTGATCTCAAAACATTATCAAAATAGAGATTTTGCTAGGGCTATGGAGGAGATAAGATCTATTGCTGATGAAGCTAATAGGTACTTTGATGAAAAGCAGCCGTGGAAAAGTATTAAAGAAGATGTTGAGAGAGCGAAGACAGTTTTGACATGCATTCTTAATGTTTTTAGAGACATGGCTATTTATTTAAGCCCTGTAATTCCTGAGTATTCTAAGAAAGTGTCAGCTCTTTTCAATGAAGAAGTATATGACTGGTCTGATTTAGATAAGACATTAGAGAATCATCAAATTGCTAAATACGAACATTTAGCAACACGTCTGGATTTAGAAGAGGTTAAGAAGATCTTATCTTAAGAAGCTCCATGGAAAAAAACCTTAAAGACCTTTATAAACTAGCCCGCTCAATTGAGGCAAAACTGGGTGAGAAGGGCCTGTTAGAAGAAGACAGGTTTTTATTTTGTAAAGGCTTATTAGAGAGTGAAAACCCTAAATTACAAGGTCTTGCAGGACGAGTGAAGCAGGGAATGGGACTAACACAGTTTTTGTGCTTTGTTATCCCAATAGAAAGAGAACTAAACAATAAAATTACCGACTCAGAGATTCTTGTTGAAACTGAAGATGTTGATAAGCCTTTAGAAGCAAAAGATTTAATTATAGTGCTAGATAACATTAGGTCCCCTTTTAATATGGGAGCTATAGTGCGCACTTGTGATGCTTTAGGAGTTAGAGAGCTTATAGCTACAGGATATACACCAGACTACAGTGATGAGCGTGTAAAGAAAATTTCTATGGGCGCTTGGGCGGGAGTGAGCCTTAAGAAGTTAAGAGATCTTGGTGAGGTGAGGGAATATTTATCATCAATAAATTATAAAATGATCTGTGTTGAAACGGTTGTTGAGGCTGAGAATATTTTTGATGTAGATTTTGAAATGCAAACAGCACTTATTTTCGGAAATGAAAGATTTGGGCTTTCTAAAAAAGATTTATCTTTATGTGATGGTATTGTGAAGCTTCCAGTTTTTGGTGTGAAGAACTCTTTAAATGTAAACGCAGCCTTAACAGCCTGTGGGTATGAGTGGATCCGGCAGAATGGATAGTTTTAATTTTGGGCCTATTGGATTTTTTAAAGGAGCTCATGTAAATAAGTACGATGCCCCAAGGCAGTCTGTTGAAGATGATGGAGTTGTTTTAGGAAAAGTTCAGCTTAAGAAAGGGTTTAATCTAGAACAGGGGTTAAAAGGGCTTGATGGGTTTAAACGCATATGGCTGATATACAAGTTTCATAAGAATGATAATTGGAAGCCTGTGACTCAAACCCCAAGGGCCACAGAGAAGCAAGGGGTCTTTGCTACAAGATCTCCGTATAGACCAAATCCAATCGGAATGAGCTGTGTTGAGCTTGTAGAGATAGGTTCTGATTACCTTGTGGTTAAAGGGCATGATCTTTTAGATGAAACCCCAATTCTTGATATTAAGCCGTATGTTCCAGTGTGCGATCAATTTGATGTAGTGAATGAATCATGGATTGAAGAAGAAAGTTTGAAGGCTGTGGAGTTTTCAAAAGAAGCTTTAGAAAAGGTAACATGGCTTGAGTCTAAAGGTGTGAGCTCTTTAAAGGGGTTTGTAATTGATCAACTCAAAAGAGATCCTTTAAACGGTAAAAAGAAGAGAGTGGTACAGCTTGATAAAGCTTTATATCAATTAAGTTATAGAACTTGGCGTATACAGTTTGAATACGATGAATCAGCTGAAATAAGCAGGGTATTATCAATCTTGTCAGGGTATACAAAAGAAGAGCTTTTAAAGAGCGTAGACCAATACCAAGACAAAGAGGTTCATAAGTTATTTGGAGAGAGTTTTGGAATCAGTTGAGTTAAACCCTGAAGATGCTTTTTCGTGGTTTGAACAAAGAAAGTTCTTAAACACTCCTCCGTGCTTTCTTACGCACTGGAAAACAAACAAAAGATTTTTTGCTAATGATCATGCTTTACTAGCTTTTGAAGTAAGAGGAAAACATCATATTATTGCTGGGGAGGCTATTGGTGAGTCAGGCCCTGCCAAACACAAGATTTATGAGGGGTTTAAACAATTCTCAAAGAAGAAGCAAAAAAACATCTGTGGTTACTATGTTGGTAATGAGTGGAATGAAGAAGGTTTTTTAAAATCCAGTATTGGCACCAGTACTAGTATTAAACTTAGGGAGTTTGATTTGAAAACCTCAGAAGCCCGTGAGGTCAGAAGAGCTTTAAAAAAGGGTTTAGAACAAAATTATACATTAACAGCTCTAGAAGAGATTGGTGGGAAGAGAAAAGAAAATCTTCAAAAGCTTTTTAAGGAATGGAAAAAAAGAAAACTCCCAGTGAAATTAAAATTTTTATTATCTTCTCCGTTAAGTTCTAGTGTGAGTAACAGTTATGAAAAAATATTTATTGTGGAAAAGGCTGGGGAAATACTAGCTTTTTGTAGTCTTCTTCCATACTGGAAGCTTGGCAAAAAGTGCTTTTACGTGGATGACCTTATATATAACCCTCAAAAAGATAAGCATGCGCTGTCTTTTTTAATTTCATCTTTGATCAGATATTTTCAAGAGCTAGAAATAGAAGAGCTGAACCTAGGGCTTAACCCTTTTGCAAACATTGAAGAAAAAACGTTTATAGCAAAGATGTTTAAAGTGTTTTATAAAATGCCAATCTTTTATAAGCCTAAGGGGCTACATTTTTTTAAAAGTAAATTTACAGGAACTGAAGAGCCTGAATACTTTTTCTTTCAGGAAAAGAAGAAGCTTAGGGCTGTCGTTGATATGGCTAGTGTCACTTTACGATAGGATGTAATGGCAATTCTCTTTAAGAAAATGAGGTCGATTATTTGTTGTTATTAAATTTGTCTTTAGTCTTGTAAAGATTTAAGATCTTAGCAGTTTAGTGTCTAATCTAAATAAGAGCCATCAAGGCAAAATTCCGGAGTCTGGATGCAGCCCTGGCTGTAGCCTCGATATGCATTTTCAGAGCATGTTAAGTATTTTTGATTTTCCTCATCACAGAAAGGTTTTGTAATAAGTCTCGTTTGGGCTGGGGAGAGAGTAAACGATGATTTTGTTAAAAGCTGACTGTATCTTTCTCTATTTTTCTCAGAGCTATTATAGGAGTTTAATAAATAGTTATTTCCCTCCCATATTACAGAACTTCTAGAGGGTTGACGAGTACATATATGCTCATTAAATATTTTTTCATGCATAGATTGAGCGTTAGGATAATCACACTGGAAGATATCCAGGCGTTGATTCAGCGGCAGTGTAGTTGAACTCATTACAGATGTCATAGGTTCAATATGGCGACACTCTAAACCCTCTCTTACTTGCTCTTTATACCCATCAACTAAACCAAGTAAATGCATGGCCTCGTGAATTAACGTAGGGCAATCAATATCTGCTCCCCACTGTTCTGAGTTATGCCTTACTTCATAATTAACAGCACGGACTCTATTGGATGGGGCACTGGCATCTAAAAAAAGCCTTAACTCTGTACCATCGGAACTTTTTAAAAGACCATCGGACTCTCTGAAGCATCGATTTGTTTTTTCTACCATCTCATTGGTGCTAACTGGGTATCTAGCATTAAACTGTATATTCAGAAAAATATTATATAGACTGTGCCTTGTGGAGTCTCTTTGTACCCTATAATTACGAGGAACTTTTGTTGGTGATCTTTCTCTGGAGTCAAAGACATCAAGGCTATCTCCAGGGCTTAAATTAACACATCTGTAATACCAGGAAGCATGCAAGGTATTGCTCATTAGCAAGAGCGATAAGGTTATAAAAGTGAATCGATTAACTCTCATATAGAAGCTAGTTTGCAAGACTTGAGCCGCCTTAACACCTTTTAAAGGTGGTAAGGACAAAGCTCTAACTAGCCGGCACTGTCTTTTTTCAGATTAGGTGTAAATGAATTCGACACTTCATGGTAGTTAAGATATACGCCAGACCTTTCGAGAGAAATTTCGAAGCTAGCTCTATTAAGTAAGTCCCGTTACCTCTCAAGGGTATAAAAAAAGACACCCTATAAAGGTGCCTTTTGTGATTTTTAACTTAGTCGCTAAAACTTAGTTAATTGTAGCTTTTCCTTTTAGGAACTTAACAACGTTCTCTTCCATGATCTTGAATTCAAGCTCACGAACTTTTTCAGGAGCGCCGTAGTAAGATTTAATCTTATCAGTGTCGATTCCAGTTTTTTCAGAAAGATCAGCGTAGTAAGCTTCTATGTCGTCTTCTTTAGGGTAAAGCCCTTCTTTAGTTGCAAGAGCCTCTACTAAGAAAGAAACCTTAACACTTTTAAGTGCATTGTTTCTATAATCGCTTTCCCATTTTTTGTGGTACTCTTCTACACTCTTCTCATCCATGCCTTGTTGCATAAGTCTTTGTGTAGTTGTGTTTTTAAAGCTTTCAGCTTGCTGAGCAATGATGCTATCGGGAACTGCAATTTCATGCATCTTCTCTAAAGCAGTTAAAAGATCGTCAGATAATTTTTGCTCTAAAGACTGTTCTTGTTTTAGAGTAAGATCTGCAGTCACCTGCTTTTTAAAAGCCTCCATTGATTCAAGACCAGAAACCTCTTTTGCAAACTCATCAGTCATCTCAGGAAACTCTTTAGTGTTTACAGAGTTAAGAGTAACTTTAAAATCTACAGGTGCTCCAGCTAATTCATTTTGGAAGTAACCTTCAGGGAACTTAAGAGAAAGAGTTTTTGTATCTCCAGTGCTCATTCCTACAATTCCTTCTTCAAACCCTTCAATTAAGCTTTTTCCGCCAAGCTCAAGTAAAAAGTCTTTTGCAGAACCATTTTCAACAGGAGTGTTTGTTGCAGATAGGATTCCTTCAAAATCAATCTTAACCCAATCTTTCATTTGTGCAGGTCTATCAATCGCAAGTGGAGTCACTTCAGCTTTTGACTCAGCAGCTTTTTGTAAAACTTCATCAACTTGAGCGTCAGTTACTTCAACTTTTCCTTTTGTAACAGAAAGTTTTGTAAGATCTTTTAGCTCGATCTCAGGCTTCACTTCAAATTCTGCAGTGAATGAAAATCCGCCTTCTCCAGCTTCTTCCTCTTTTTGATCAACATCAATTTTTGGCATAGCGATTGGAGTAAGTTTGTGCTCATCTAAAGCGTTAAAGTAGTTCTCGTTTACAAGAGTTTCTAAAACAGTTTGAGAAACTTTACTGCTGTACATAGCTTTAACTTGATCCATTGGAGCTTTGCCTTTTCTAAAGCCCTTAAGTTCAACAGTTCTTTGGATTTTCTGGAATTCTTTTTCTAGTGCCGTAGACACCTCAGTTTTATCAAGTTCAACTTTGATAACGCGCTTTAATCCAATATTTTCAATAATTTGTGACTTCATATCTCTTCCTTTATGTATATAAGGGATATAGAAAAAAACTCATTTGGGTGCAACCATTTAGAGCACAAAAAAGTCTTATATTTCTCTTTTTTGTAAAATTAAGATAATTTGGAGCTGTATGGGACTATATTTCTTTTCAGGTAAGGGCGGTGTGGGCAAAACACACCTTGCAACAAGCTTTGCTTATAGTAGAGCGGCTATGGGGCAAAAGGCTCTGCTTGTAGAATTTTCACAGTTCGCTCAATATTCAGAGTATTTTGAGACAGAAGTGGGTTTTTCTCCTTTAAAGCTAGATGAGAATTTCTTTGTGGCAAGTTGGACGGGAAGAGACTGTTTGAGGGAATATGTCGGAAAGGTTCTAAGGTCTCAAAAAGCTTCTGATTTTTTTATGAAAATCCCCTTAATGGAGAAACTTATTCATGTGGCTCCTGGGCTAAAAGAGATTTCAGTTCTTGGTAAGTTAACATCAGACTATAGAGAGATTAATTTCTCTACAGACTTTGATGACATTATCTTTGATGCCCCTTCTTCAGGGCATTTTGTTTCTTTGTTGGGTGTTCCTGAAAGTTTGGGTGGAATTGTTGGCGTGGGTCCAATGAAAAAGCAATGCGCAGCTATTTTAAACTGTCTTCAAACTCATAATGAGGTTTATATTGGCATAGTTGGCGATGGCTCAAGTTTTTCAAAAACTGAGAGCGCTGAAACAGAGCTTAAAATTAAAGAGCTATTAAAAGGAAGAGCGGTTACAAAAATCCATAACCTTTCAAAAGCTTTCCCATATTTAAATACTGGAAAGTGGAATGAGAGCGCAAAAAGCCTTTCTTCACACTGGGAAGAGTTTAAATGGAGCTAAGTTCAAACAAAACTACGATTTTTTTAGGAACGGGGGGTGTTGGCAAGACAACACTTTCTTCGATTTATGCGATCAAGCTTGCAAATACTTTTCCAGATAAGAAAATTAAACTTGTTACAATAGATCCTTCAAAAAGACTTAGAGATTACTTTTCCATGGGTATTGAAGATAGTGAAAAAGAAATTGAGAACTTAAGCATTTCAGTGAGCGGGCGAGCTGATTTAATGAAGGATTTTGTATCAGAAGTCTATAAGGGCAACACGGCTGAAATAGAAAAGATTTATGAGAACAAGATTTTTCAAAAACTTGTTACAGGTCTAGCTGTCTCACAAGAGTTCACATCTTTATATGAAGTTTATAAAAACAATGGTGAGGACGTAGACTATCTAATAGTGGATACGCCTCCTTTGCAAAACGCAGGTTCTTTTTTAAGTGGGGCGGGGGAGCTCCAGGCTTTATTCTCATCTTCTTTGGCGAAGCTGTTTATATTCAGTGAGGATGAGGGGCTTTTTAGCAAAATATTTTTTAAGGCCAGGAAAAAAGGTTTAGGTATTTTATCTAATTTAACTGGGAAGACATTTGTTGGAGAGCTTGCAAACTTTTTTATGGCAGTGGAAAAGCTTCGCCCTCAGCTGCTGGCAGTTTTAGAGGAGTCAAAAAGAATCCTCCATGATGATACTGATATTGTTTGCATCTGTAACTACAATGAGCTGTCTCTTGGAGGATTAAAAATTTCGCTTAAAAGTATTCAGGGGCAAGGGCTTAAAGTTAGAAAATGTATTTTTAATAAGTATAGAGATGATCAAGACCAAAAAGGCTTTGTTCAAAAAAAGTCTAATGAGATCAAAGAAGAAAACAGAGGGCTTGATTTTTATCAGGTGGGAAGCTTTGATTTTGAAGTTTTAACGTATGAAGATTTGCAAAAGGTAGGGGCAAGTGTCGAATTTTAAAGAAATTATGTTTGTGGAAAAGCCTCGAACCTTTATGAGGGGCGCTTTGATTTTAGGTTCTGGTGTGAAGCATGCTTTTAAAAACAAGGGTTTGTTAGCTTTAGCTCTGATACCGGTAGTTATAGCACTCTTTAGTCTTTCTTTGGGTTTTGGTTCCTTGTTTAAGGTTTATTTTTCTTATGCTTCAGGGGTTCTTTTAAATGAAGGTTGGTTTGATTTTTGGGGAGGTTTTGTACTCTTATGGATCAGTAAGCTTGTCCTTAAGATATTAACAGGGTTCTTAACATTCTTAACATTTTATATCCTACTTCAAGTAGTTTATATTCCAATTTGCTCTCTGCTTGCTGAAAAAGTTTTAAAAGAAAAAGGGATTGTTCAGCATGAAACAATCTGGAAGAGTTTGGCTTTTAATGCTCGCATGTTTAGAACGGGTCTTATTAAGGCTGTTGCTTTGATTTTTGTAGGGATTCTTTGTTTTGTGGGGTCTTTTATTCCGGTTTTAAACTTCATGCCTATATATTTTGCGCTGATAGTTTTATCCTATGACAGCTTTGACTATGGTTTAGAGCTTTATGGTTTGAGCTTTGGGGAGAGAGTGTTATTTATTCGTAAGGAGTTTGTGGCTATTAATGGGCATGCAGGAGTTTTGTTTCTGTTTAGCTTTATTCCAGGCCTAATACTTTTAACACTTCCATTTTCAGTAATAGGCGCAAGCTTATTGGTAGGAGAGTCTGATGAACTTAAAAGAACGTCTACATTATAAATTTTTAGAGAAAGAAACAGAGATCCAGGATTGGTTCTCTAAACATATTGAATCAAAGGCTTATCCTTTTTATTGCAGCTTTGATATTAGAGAATCAAACAATAAGCTGGCTCCTGTAGATGCAAATTTGTTTCCAGCAGGATTTAACAACATTTGCCAAGATGATCGAGATGCTATGGGTGAGCTTTTAAAAAGGTGCACAGAGCTTAAAAGCTTAAATTTTAAAAACATAGCTATTTTCTGTGAGAGTCATACAAACAATCCATATTACTGGGATAATGTAAGGGCTTTAATAACTCTATTTGAGTCAGAGGGGTTTAAGCCATTTGCCGTTTTACCTGATGGTCAGACAAAACTTGAGAGTGTTGAATCAGCATCAGGGGCCCCGGTTAAACTTAATAGGGTAGAGGTTAAAGATGGAGAAACTTTTTTAGAAGACGGAACAAAGGTAGATTTTATACTGAGTAATAATGATTTTTCTTCAGATTTTGATTCATGGATTAAGGATGTTAAAACACCGCAGTTGCCACTGCTTAAAATGGGTTGGCACAAAAGAAGGAAAAACACTTTTTTTGAGATTTATAATGAGTTAGTTGAGGACTTCTCAAAAGCTATAGGGATGGACCCTTTTCACTTAAGAGTGGAGACTTATAGCTATGATGAATTTGATATTGAGGACAAAGGGTCATTAGCCAAGCTTTCGGGTGAGATAGCAGGGTTTAAAGAAAAACTTAGTAAGCAGTATAAAGATCATGGTGTAGAAGAAGCTCCATATTTTTTCGTAAAGAATTCTTTTGGAACTTATGGTTTAGGTGTTGTTGAGGTGAAGTCTCCTGAGGATGTTTTAGGCTGGAACTATAAAGCGAGAAAGAAGATGAAGGCCACTAAAGGTGGTGGGCGCTTTAACTCTGTTATTATCCAAGAGGGCATACCAACAACGTTGAAGGTGAATGAGTCTCCTGCAGAGGCTGTGATCTATCTGCTTGGTTGTGGGCTTGCGGGCGGGTTTTTAAGGACAAATGAAAGAAAGGGTGACCTTGATAGTTTAAATGCTCCAGGGGCAGTTTTTAAACGCATGTGTTTTTCAGACTATGAATTTCAAAAAGAAAACAAGATTCTGGAAAATGTTTACGGAACTGTAGCTAGACTCGGGGCTTTGGCGTTGAGCTTAGAGATAGAAAGAGCTCAGTAAACGTGATTTAAGTCATGGAATTATAGTGTTTTACTTATATCATTCTATAAAAGAAAGAAGGTAAAATGCTTGAGGCTTTAAAAAAAGATCCGTTTAGATTATTTTTTCTAGTAGGCTGGCTTTTTAGTATTGCAGGCGCCTTCTTCTGGGTGGCATTTAAATACAATGCAATTAACTACTACCCTGTGGAGTCTCATGGACAGTTAATGATAGGTGGCTTTTTAGTCTGCTTTATTATGGGGTTTTTAATGACTGCAGTGCCAAGATTCACAGAAACGAATTATGTAACAGGTTTTGAACTGTCTCTTTCAACATCTATCGTAGGTGTCTTGATTTGGAGTGGGACAGTTTCAAACAGTGAAATTTTTTACGACTCTGTTTTGGGAAGTTTACTTTTTATGATTTTTTACAGTGGAAGAAGATTTTTAAGAAGAAAAAGTAGTCCTCCAGATACATTTATATTTGTTGGGGCTGCATTGCTAATGGGGGTCATGGGGACTTTCTTAATTATTGAAGGGGGCCTGGTTCTTTTTGGGAAAGCTCTTTTTTTTCAAGGCATGGTGCTAGGCCTGATTTTAGGTGTTGGAGGACGTTTAGTGCCGGGAATTTTAGGTTGGGTTGAGATTGTTTTAGCGCAAAGAAACAGATATGAAAACCAGGAGAGTTTTTTAAAAGCGGTTCCTTTGGAGAATTATCTTGGAGTGGCGCTGTTCGTAATGTCTTTTTTTGCGGAGTTTTTTTTGAGTCCTGAATTAGGAAGAGTTATGAGAGCTCTTGTTGTTTTGTATATAGCTCTTAGGTACTGGAGGCTCCCATTCCTCCCTCCTAAAAAAACAGTCCATACATTCTTGCTCTGGTTGTCGTGCTGGTCCGTCTTAATAGGAACATTGGCTTATTGTTTATACCCCTCTTTAAATACACTGCATCTAGTATATATTGGGGGTTTTGGCCTGATCACAATGATGGTGGCGACACGTGTAACTCTCGCACATGGAGACCTGGGTTTATCACTAGAGTCTAAAGTTTTTCCATTAGGGGTGGTTGGTTTTTGTATACTTCTTGCTGGCGTCACCAGGGCGAGTGTTTCAGTTGTTCCGGATTCATATGTGGAGCATTTAAACTACTCAGCGCTGACATGGATACTGGGAATGCTTGTGTGGGGTTTGGTTTTCATACCTAAAATGTTTCAGGTAAAATAAGGGCTCTTGAGGCAAGACTTATGACTAGGTCTTTTTAAAAGTCCCTGCTTAATACTAGTTTTACACGTGAAATTTTCCTGTAAATAAAGGTTTATGAGAGAATTTCTTTGTGAAACGTTTTACTTATTTATTTATATTTTTAATTTTATCAGGAGCGGGGTTCTATTTTGGATCTCAATCAAGTATTCCAGGTTTTTTTACTGGGGTAGACAGTCGTGGGCCAGCAAGTCCGCAAACACAGCTACAAGAAGCTTTTTCTCACGCAGGTTTTAAAGACCAAAAAGGCCTAGTTTCATTGATTACAGCTGTTGAGAGTGAGCCCTTCTGCGATGTTATTGATAACGTTCTAAGTTATAAGGCAACAGTTGAAGCTGAAAACCATAAAGAAAGTGGTGAAGCTGTATTTATATCTGTTAAGGGTGATTGCGGCAGAGGAGACGTTGTCATATTTGATAGGTCTATTTGTGATACTGAACCAGAGTCATTAAGAACAGGTTTTGAAACGGAGAATGGTTTTTCCGTTCGTGCTACTAACTTGTTTGTGCCTGTTGATAAAGTAGAGGGTTTCTTTTTATCGGCTTTAGAAGTGACTTACCGAGATGGCTCTCAAGAGATGGTTGGCCCATCTCTTGGTGAAATAAAATTATCGTTTTCTTGCGCTTCTAATTAAGCGTGAGCTTTAACAAACTCATAAAATGTTCTAACTAAAACGCCAGTCGCTCCTTTTGGATCATTGTATGATTTTCTTGCGCCACTATTCCATGCTGTTCCGGCACAGTCTAAGTGAGCAAAAGGAATTCCTTTATCACAAAAGTGTTCTAAAAATGCTGCCGCAGTTGCTGAGCCAGCTCCTCTGCTTGATGACATATTAGAAAGATCTGCAAAACGCCCTTTCATATCACTAGTGTGGTGGTCATTAAGAGGCATTCTCCATAAACTTTCCCCTGATGTTTTTGCTGAAGAGTTGATGCTTTCAGCTAGCTCATCATCTCTTGTGTAAAATCCTGTGTGGATATTTCCAAGGGCTACAACCATTGCTCCAGTTAAAGTGGCAGTATTTAAAACTTGCTTTGGCTTTAGTGTGCTTGCGTAGCAAAGAGCATCTGCAAGAATTAATCTTCCCTCAGCGTCTGTATTTAAAACTTCAACAGTCTTTCCATTCATTGCAGTTAAGATGTCTCCAGGTTTACATGCTGAAGCACCTAAAAGGTTTTCAGTAGAAGGAACAAGCCCAATCACATGAACAGGAAGGTCCATTTCAGAAATTAATTTCATCGCGCCGATAACTGCAGCGCCGCCACACATGTCATAGCGCATTTCATCCATTCCACCAGAAGGTTTAATGGAGATTCCGCCAGCATCAAAAGTTAAGCCTTTTCCAACAAGAACAGTGGGCTGTCCTTTAGGAGCTTTTGCATGTTTGTGTTCCATAATGATGAAGCGAGGCTCTTCAGAACTTCCTGCATTTACACCAAGTAGGCAGCCCATATTTTCTTTTTCAATTTTTTTCTTATCCCAAACAGTAACCTTAAGGCCTGAAGCTTTTAAAGAAGCTGCATTGTCAGCAAGAATTGTTGGAGTCATCATGTTTCCTGGAAGATCACCAAGTCGTCT
>JBOEFV010000035.1:26034-44426 GCA_050633065.1 Bdellovibrionales bacterium | reverse complement strand
ACTTGAAAAACAAGTTCTTTTTTTTCGCTAGAAAGCTCAACCACATCACCTGCTTTTAAGTGGCTCACTTTTAAATTTCCAATTGAAATTCTTCGAAGCCTCATCACGCTATAACCAAGTTTGTCCATCATCTTTCTGATCAGGCGATTGCGGCCCTCAACAACAGTGATTTTAAGCCATGTGTGTGACCCTGTGGTGGACTTTTTTATGGTGTCAGCCTTAATAGCATAGGCTTTGCCGCCAGGGATTGTGACCCCTTTTACAAGCTTATCAAGATCTTTTGCTAAAACCCTACCTTCAACTTTTACTTCATAAGTTTTAGGAACATTCTTTTTTGGATGGAGAACGTTTTGAGCGAACTCACCATCATTTGTTAAAATTAACAGCCCTTCACTTAACCAATCAAGTCTCCCAATGGGAAAGAGGTTTTCTTTTTTATACTTTTTGGGAATGAAATCTTTAATGGTTGGGCGCTCTAAAGGATCAGATAAAGTAGTGAGTACATTTCTAGGTTTGTAAGCTACAAGGTAGGTGTGGTTTTCAACTGCTTTAACAGGCTTTCCTCTAAATAAAACAGTGTCCTTGTTAGGGTTAACTTTGTGACCCATTTCAAAAATCTTTTTACCATTAACCGTAACAAGGCCTTCTTCAATATGTTCATCGGCCTTTCTACGGCTTGAAATGCCACAAAGCGCGAGGAACCTATTAAGGCGCACCTCATCTGAGTTGCTCTTTTTTACAGGAGCCCTTCTTTTAGAGGTTACTTTCTTAGAGCTTGTATTCTTTTTTGGAATTCTGGCCATTCTTCAAATCCTGTTAAGGTTAAGTCTTCTCTAACTTTACCGTTAGAGCCGATAAATAAAACTGTGGGTAAGCCGAAAACATCAAAGAATTGCAGTTCTTTTTGTTCTTTAACGGTTGGTTTGGTTGCATCAAACTTTAAAAGAACAATGTCTTTAGTCTCTTCTTTAAATCCTTCTGTTGAAAAGGTGTGTTGATCAAGTTCGTGACAGGCCGCACACCAATCAGCTCTAAAATCAATGATGATAGCCTTATTCTCTTTTATAGCTTCTGTGTAAAGAGAGTTTGTGAAGGGAGTCCACAATGAGGATTCCACTTGTTCTGAATGTGAGTGAGAGTCGTTTAAAAAAGTTAAATGAGGTTTGATGAAAAGAAGAGCGCCTAATAAAATTAAAAATGCTAGAATATATTTTATATAGTTCAGCCATTTTCCAGGTTGAAGCCTTGAGTTGATTTCACCATAGAATGTCCCGATGAGTATAAACAGAGTTCCAAGCCCCATACCGAAAGTAAAAAGAGTTATGAATCCAAAGCTTGGCTCTCCTGTTTGAGCAACATATGCAAGAACCGCGGCTACTGCAGGGCCAACACAAGGGCTTGCAATAATACCAGCAACGGCGCCCGCTAGAAAAGCTCCGATAAGTCCTTTGTTTTGAATTTTGGTGAAATGTTTCTCTACAGAGGAAGGGGCTTTGATCGTAAAGAATCCGGCCATTGCAGCGGCTGTAAAGACATAGAAAATAAAAACGCCCCAGACAATGTATGGGTTTGTTAGGGCTTGGCCTATAAAACCCCCTGTCATTGCAGCAGCAACGCCAACAAGAGCATAGGTTACTGACAAGCCGAGAGCATAAGCTAAGCCGATAACAAAGCCTTTAGCTCTGTTTGAAGTTTCACTAAACCCTAAAATCCCCATAGTGATTGGAATCATAGGAAGAACGCATGGGGTGAACGCGGTAAGAAGTCCAAAAAAGTAAGTGGCTAAGAGAATGAGCCAAACAGGCATAGTGTCTATGTTTGCAAAGAGGTTTTTAAAGGAAAAAGATTCAGTTGAATTCTCTTCGAGATTTTCAACAATAGGAAATTTTAGATCAAAAGAAAGGTCTTGTGGCAGTAGGCAGTACTCTGTTGTACAGGCCTGATATGTTAACGAAAGCTTATAAACTCCAGACAAAGCTTTTGAAGAGGAGAAAAAAAACCTCATAGTTGCAGAGTCTTTCATGACCATGCGTTCTTTGCCATTACTAAACTTATCTACGTAAGGAAAAAGAGGGGAGACTTCAGGAGTTGAAACTTTTAAATTCTCGTCTTTGGATTTAACTTTAAAAACACTATCGTAAGCATTATGTTTTTTTGCTAATTTTAAATGAACAGTTATATAACTTTTTTTATTAGAGTTTTTTGCAAAGCTTGTGAGAACTTGCTCAACGGTCAATGGGCTTTTATTGATTGATTTTTTAGCGGGTTCAAATAAATCTTGAGCGAACCCGGGCGCGCTAATAAAGAAAAAGAGAGGCAGAATAATATATTTCATTGTGCTTCTATACTATAGATAAAATAGAAAAGATTCTATTTTTCCTGATAAAAAGGTAGTATTTGGGTAATTATTACGGAGGGTTTGTGAAAGACACGAAATTTGTAGCTATAGACTTAGAAACCACAGGGAAATACCCTTTGAGTGCTGAAATTTGCGAAGTTGCTATGATTAAGTTTGATCATACGGGCGTTTTAGAGAGGTTTGAGACCTTAGTTCGCCCTGAAAGGGGTATGACGAAAGAGTCTGAGGCTGTCCATGGGCTGTCACTTGAGTCTTTAAAGGGGGCGCCTAAAATAGAGGAAGTGGTGCCTAAAATCATAGATTTTACTCAAGAGGCTTCACTTTTGGGGCATAACCTTCCTTTTGACCTTGGTTTTTTGGCCTTTGAATTTGATAAGTACTATAAAGGGAAGTGGTGGCTTGAGGCTTTTAAGAGTCCTAACTTTTGTACAAGCCTTATTTCATTACAAACGCACCCTAAACTCACCACACACAGACTTAAATATTTAACAGAGTATTTTTCTGTTCCTGTGAGTCCAAACCATAGAGCTATGCAGGATGCTGAGGCCTGCATGGAGGTTTTTTTTAAAATCACTAAAGAAGTCATTAGCTTTGAAGAGCTTGTGAAGGTTCAAAAAGATAGCCTTTTGTTTGAGGAGTTTTCGACAAGAGTTTTAATGGAGGCAAATGAAAATCTTAAAGCTATGGTTCAGGCCTGTGAAATCCAAGCTGACTTTGAGTTGATGTACTCTAAAGGTTCTAAGAAGAACAAATGGAGAAAGCTTAAGGCTAAAGGTTTAGTGATGAAAACCAAAGGAGACAGCTTTGTTGTTGGAGTGGATGAGGGTGATGTTCAGACAAAAAGATTTATGCTTGATAAAATTGTAGACACGAAAGTTTAAAGAGCTTCTTTAGTCTAGGGAACATAGACATTAGCCCTGTTCAATAAAGTCTAAGAAAGTCCGAAAAAGCTAATGTGAAAAAAAGAGAGTGGTTTGGCGCAATAACGCCAATATTTATAGTTTGGGGGCTGGATCAGCTTACTAAGATGTGGGCTGTTAAGTTTACTTTATCTGGTCCTACATGGTATTCATGGGGCGGAATTGTAATGCATCATAATTCAGGTGCAATGCTTGGGATGTTCTCAGATCTGCCGCCACTTTTAAGAGTGGTGTCTTTAGCAACGAGTGGTGCTTTTTTAATTTTTGTTTACGCTATTATCCAGTTCTTTCTTCCTGATAATGTTTTAAAACTTAGAGTGGGCTTAAGTGTTTTGCTTGGGGGAATCTTAGGGAATGTTACAGATCGAATTTTATACGGTTCAATTATTGATTTTATTGTAGTTGGTGGAAGGGGTAGGCTTTCTCCAGCATTTAATGTGGCAGATGCCTTGCAGTGGTTAGGTTATGGGCTGATTGTGTATATGGTTTTATTTAAAGGTCACTTAATTTGGCATGAAGAGAACAAGAGGAACAAGCTTTGGATTGATCCAAAGTATCAATTAAAATACTCAGTGATTCTTGCATCAGTTAGCGTTTGGTTTTCAATTGTATTCGGTGTTTATGCCTATACTTTTATGAAAGTGATGATTAATGATTTTATAGTAAGCGGGGCGAGCAACAGTTCTAAATACCTTGTACCCTTCGTTGCGGTTTTAGTTATTCTTTCCTTGATGTTTAGCTTTTCTTTATTTTTGATTGGAAGGCACTTGTCTCATAGGTCCGTTGGCCCCATTCATGGCTTTAAGAGGTATGTGAGCGACTTAAGAAAAGGGCTTTTTTACACCTTTAAACTTAGGCAAAGTGATGAGTTTAAAGATCTAGAAAAAATCGCTGAGACTTTAAAGGTTGATCTAATGGAGCTTCAGAAGTTTCAAGAAGAGCAGCAGACCTTAAAAGATGAGAGTGTTGCCTAAGATTTAGTTTTATATGTTGTGAGTTTACCTTGAAGGACTGTTTGGTGCTTTAATGGGTAAGTTAATTTCTTTTTATTGTGTAAAGCCTAAGATCCCATAGAATTGGTGTTAAGACTAAGCGTAAAAAGGGAGAAATATGAAATTAGTAACACTTTTAATGGTATTGGGTTTTGGGGCGGTTTCTTTTGGTGCAGAAGTGGACCTCAAGGAGAGCCAGTTGATTTGGACGGGAACAAAGGTGACGGGAAAGCACTTTGGAAAGATGCCGTTTAAGAGTGCGAGCGTTAAAGTTGATAAAAAGTCTAAGGTTAAAAGCGGGGTATTTATAGTAGATATTGGTGCTTTCACGGTTGATGACCTTAAAGGCAAATGGGCAAATAAGTTTACAAAACATGTGAAGAGCGAGGACTTTTTTGAAGTTGAGAAGTGGCCTACTGCGGAATTAAAAATTAAAAAAATGAAAAAAGGACAAGCTTTAGGAAAGCTAACTATAAAAGGTAAAACTAATCCTGTTAAATTTACTTATACTGAAAAAGATGACTTGTATGAGGGTAAGTTAAAATTTGATAGAACTAAGTTTGGAATGGTTTATGGTTCTGGTAATTTCTTTAAAAATTTAGGTGATAAAACTATTAATGATGAAATTACAGTAGATTTTAAAATTAAAGTAAAAAAATAATAAGTAGAGTTGGTGCGCCTTATGCGCACCTTAAGTTTAAATCCTACTTTGTAACCTTGGCGCGTTTAAGGTGTACGCCGTGTGCTGAGGCGTTTGGAAAAACAAGAGACTTTTGAGCAAGAACAGTTCCGGGGTTTAGTACAGAGTTGCAGCCTGTTTCAGTACTGTCCCCTAAGATAGCGCCAAATTTTTTAAGGCCTGTGTCTACAGACTCGCCATCAATCTTAACTTTTACAACTCCAGGAATCATTTTAAGGTTTGCCAATTTTGTTCCAGCGCCAAGGTTAATGTTATTGCCAAGAATACTGTCTCCGATATAGTTAAAGTGCCCAGCTTTTGCTCCGTCAAAGAAGATAGAGTGCTTTACTTCTGTGGAGTGTCCAACAACACAGTTTTCACCAACAAAAACATTTCCTCTAAGGTAGGCCCCGTGCCTTACCTCGGTACCTGCTCCGATATAACAAGGCCCTTTAATAAATGCCCCGTGTTCAACTCTTGCACCTTTTTCAATATAAATCTGTTCGCCTTCAAGGTGTGCTCCAGGGGAGACGTCACCGAGAATAACATTTTCTTTTGGTTGATTTTTAAAAAAGTTTTTAAGATCTTCTTTTAAGATGTTCCATACAGGCAGGTTGTTATCAAATAAGCTTTCAAGTTTTGCGGGGACCTTTGTAAAAAAAAGTGTGTGATTTACTTTAGACATTTTAATCTCTCTCTATGTTTAAATTTAAAAAGGATGTGAAATCCCCCATGGGATTAAGTTTATATTTTTTAATTCGTGGGTGTACAATGTGAATTTGGTTTTCATGCCAAAGGGGGATGATCGCAAGGTCTTTAAAGACAGTGTCTTGAGCTTTTGTGTAGGTTTGTATGCGCTCGGTTTGAGATTTTGATTTACGGCCCAGTTCAAGAGTAGAATCTAGGGAGGGGTTGTTATAATAGCCGCGGTTTCTTCCAGGGGGAAACTCACTACTGTGAAATGCTAAGTTGTATAAGTCAGGGTCTACAACTCCAACCCACTTCATGAGAGCGATATCAAACCTTCCGTTTTTAACATCTTTATAAAAAGTCCCCCATTCAAAACTTTGAAGGTTTGTTTCTATGCCACTGTTCTTAAATTTGTAAGACATGATCTTTCCGGTTTCTCGAGTCTGCCTGGCGTTTGAAGTTTTAAAAGTTAGTTTTGGAATAGAGATATTTTTTTTAGCACCCTGGTGGTGAAGGTTTTTTAAATTCTTTGAGTAGTAGGGGTGCTCAGGGGAAAGTAAAGACTTTGCTAGAGTTACGTGGTTGTCAAAGCGGTGCTCAACTAATTCAGGAATATTGAGTGCTGAATATATTGTCTTTCTAGTATCAAGGTTTTGAAGAGCTTTGTTCTTAAAGTTAATCAAAATGTATGCAGTAGAAAGAGAGGGTTTCTCTAAGACTTTCATTTTAGTTTTTGAAAAAGACCTTACTTTTTCAAAAGGTATGGAGTTAGGAGCAATATCGATCTCACCTTTATAGACCTTTAAAAATCTTGCCAGGTCATCTTTTAAATAGAAAAATTTAAGATCATATTCTTGCGGAGTCAGATTAAAAGAGTTTTTCTTAAGAATAGTGTGAGTGGGCTCGTTTTCTGAAATCGTAAAAGCTCCTGTTCCTAGTTCCCCTTTTTTGATTTTAAGAACAGGTAGATCTGCTAGTAAAAACTTTTCAGAATCAGTGGGGGTGTTAAAAGATAAAACAAAATCAGGTGCTGATGTGCTGCAGTTTAAATCTGTAATGTTTTTGAATGCTGAGTTAAAAGGACATTTTTTATCCTGGTAGTTAGTAATGCTTTGCTTGAGGTCTTTACAGGTAAGAGAGGAGCCGTCTGAAAACTTAGTTTTTTGAGAAATATAAAAAGTGTGCATGTCTCCATCGACGCTCCATTTGTGGGCTAAATCAGCAGCGGGTTTTAAGTCTGCACCAATTCGAACAAGACCTTGGTATATGAGGGAGACAAGTCGCATGCCTGTTGCGTCTGTAGCTTTTATAGGATTTACAGACGAAGGTGCAGAGCCAAGAGCAATTGATATTAAATTAGGGTCTCTCTTAGTATAATCGTGACGCTGACAACCGTTAAGAAAAAGGAGAACAGTGGATATAATAAAGACTATGGTTAAGTTTATTTTCTCGTTTTTCATTCTGTTTAGCTTAAGTAATAATGTTTTCGCTGTCACTAAAGACTATAAAAAGCAATTTAAGTCCTCAATTTCCTCAAGAAGACTAAGCTTTAAAAAATTTGGCATAAGTATGTATAAAAAAGACCTCTCTATAGGGCGGTGGAAGGCTGTCTTAAACCATAATGCAGATAAGAGATTTATTCCGGCTTCGATTTCAAAGGTTCTTACGGGCGCAGGGTTGTTTGAGCTTCATGGCGGGCAGAAAAAGATTGAAACAAAAGTTTTCTCCTCTAAAAAGCCTAAAGGAAAAACTTTAAAGGGTAACTTGTATATTAAAGGTGGTGGGGATCCGACATTAGTTTCTGAGAAGATGTGGCTTCTTGTAAATGAAATAAAAAAATGGGGCATCGAGAAGGTTGAGGGAGATCTGATTTTTGACGGCTCTATTTTTGACGATGAGACCTTAGCTGGCGGTAGAACTACATGGAACCAAAGAGCATATAATGCAGCCTTATCAGGACTGGCACTTAACTGGAATTCGGTTAGAGTTCGCTTTTTAGATGGTGAGACGTTAAATGTAGTCACAGATCCAGTGAGTCCATATTTTGATCTAAGGCCTAAAAAAATGTTTAAAAAGAGCAGTCAGGTTGAAATCAGAGAGTTTAAGAGCAAAGAGGTCTTGAGTGTATTTTATGGTAAGGATGCTTTGCTAAAAGAAAAATCAATTTACCGAAGAGTGTTTAAACCAAATAAAAACTTTGAAGTGCAGTTTGTTAGTTTCTTAAAGAGTGCAGGGATTAAGTACACGGGAAAAGTAAGATGGGCTAAAGCTCCAGAAGGGCTCTTTGAACTTGGTAAGATTGAGAGTGCTCCGATGTCTAGAATGATCGGGCTTATGATGAAATACTCAAATAACTTTATTGCGGATATGTTAACAAAGGTTTCTCATGGAGAGGCGGCTAATGCAGCAGGGTCTTATAAAGGTGGTCTGAGTATTTTACAGACGAACTTTAAAAAGGTCTCTCCTTTTTCTAAAGGTGTAGTGTATGAGAGCGCTTCAGGTTTGAGCCGTAAGAATAAAGTTTCCCCTGGAGATTTTACTAAGTTTATTCTAGCTCTTGAAAACAAAGTCTATTTTCCAGAGCTTTTATCTTCTCTTCCGATTTCTTGTATGGATGGAACGTTAAAGGACAGACTTTGTAAGGTTCCAGGACTTGTGAGAGCTAAGACAGGTTTGTTGGCTGGTGTTTCAACGCTTTCAGGGTTTTATAAAAAGGGTCTTGAAGAGTATGCGTTCACATTTATGTATAACGGTTCAAATGGCGAGCAATTTGATGCACGCCAAACTTTTGATTCGTTTTTAGAAAAGCTTTAGTTCAGGTCGGTGTTTGTTAAGACTGCTATGTTTGGGTGGTTTCTGTAGCAGTTGTTAAAGTCTAAACCATAACCAACAACAAACTCGTTTCCAATTTCAAAACAAGAATGATCAACGTTTACGTCAGTCTTTAAAGCCCCAGGCTTGTTTAAAAGAGTGACTGTAGTGATTGATTTTGGCCCTCTAGCACCTAAAAATTTATGTAAAAATTCTAGAGTGTACCCGCTGTCTACGATGTCTTCTACTATTACGATGTTTTCATCTTTAATTGATAGTGAAAGGTCATAGGTGATTTTAACTTCACCGCTTGAAGTGGTGGAGCTTCCATAGCTTGAGCAGCCAATGAAGTCTACTTTGCAGTCATGTGGGTACTCTCTAATTAAGTCAGCAAAGAAAAAACTTGCTCCTTTTAAAACACAGATGAAAATGGGTGGTTTATCAAAATTTAGGTCCTCACCGAGTTTAGCTCCTAATTCAACAACAGATTTTTTAATTTTTGATTCTTCAATTAGTGTTGTTAGTTTATCACCCATCATAATATAGCCTCCGGACTTTCTTGTGTTTTATCTATACACTTAAACGGATCAAAATGCATCCTGCATCTGGCCTGATACACCTCGCCAGAGCCAACTAAGATGCTCTTGTCTGAGTGGACAGTTCTTTGTGTTCTTGTTGCAGGGGCGCCGCAGTCAGTACAAACGGCGTACTGCTTTCTAATAACATCGGCTGAGGCGAGAAGAAGAGGCATTGGGTGAAAAGGCTTGCCCTGCCAGTCTGTATCAAGGCCTGCGCAAACAACCTGTTTTCCAGCAGAAGCTAGGGTTGAGACAACTTCAACGATGTTTTGATCCAGAAATTGCACTTCATCAATTGCGATAAATTCAGTTTCTGATTTTAGAAGTTTTAAGATGTCAGAGGAGTCTTCAATGATCTCACAGGGAAACTTAAAGTTGCTATGTGAAACAACAAAATCTAATTTATACCTATTGTCTAAATAAGGTTTAAAGATTTGGATTTTTTTCTGAGCAAATTGAGCTCTCTTGGTAAGCTTGATCAGCTCTTCAGTTTTGCCACTGAACATGCATCCGCATATAACTTCAAGCCAGCCGTGGTTTTGATTAATGTTTGGTGAGAAAGAATCCATGTAGAAAGGCTATCTAAAGGTATAGAGAGCTGCAATCTTTTACTTATATGAGGCAAGAAAATAGAGTTTTGGTGGTGGCCCGGAATCTCCAGAGAAGTTAAAAAGCGCTGATGTTGCATAACTTGACAGCATGTCTTTGTCTGGAGGCTCAACAGATTCAATGTCATGCCCAATGTTTGGCCACAGAGTTGCCACAGACTCAAACTCTATATCTAAAGGCAGAGTTTGCTTAAACTCTTCTTCATACAAGTCTGTTGTCAGGCTGAAACTTAGCTCAATTAAATACTCATCTACTTTTAGTGCAAACTGGGTTGCAAAAGAAGGGGAGTCATCTAATACATCCTCTACGGTTGTTCTTGAGGTTTTAAAGTGTACAGAAGCACATTCCATTAGTGAGTTGTATTGTTTTTCGTCAAGCTCTCCTGTTTCAGGGGAAGCGTCACAGTTTTCAGTAGAGATAAAATAAAAAGTTTTTATTTTTTTAACCTGATCTTTTATCACAGTGGCTTTTGTTGAAACGGCTGCAGGTTTTTTGGAAATCTTTTTTACCGCCTTCTTTTTCTTTTTGGTCTCTGTAGCATAAGATTTGTAGGTTTTCTTATCACCAACGATTTTATCTTTTGGCAGGGCAAGCTTAACTTGTTCCATTTTTTCCTCACTGCTTTGTGAGAGGAGATTGTTTTTAGAAAGACTTGAGTAATATAAGTGTGATGAGCCTAGAAAAGCTAGGATCAGAAAAGCCACTGTAATTTTTGTTCTTTTTATTTTAACAGAGTTTCTTTCTTTTTTTTCTTCTAGAAGCCTGTCGAGCTCTTTGCCGCAACCAGCACAGTACTGGTCTAGTGGTTGTTCTAAAAAACAATTTGGGCACGATACAATCAAACTTCACTCCTTATATAATTATACTTGTTTTAATTGTTTAAATAAATTGCTGAGGCGACTTTTGACTAGTCCTGTATCAGGGCGAGACAAAAAAAGCCTATTTTTTAGGTTTTAACTTGTGGGGCCGAAAGGAAAAGAAAGGAAAATGGTGGAAAACTGTGGAAAATTGGTTGGGACAGGTTCAAATTAAAGTAGATGAGAAGGGAAGGTTCTCCCTTCCGGCCTCTGCTGTAGATTTGTTTCCAACTGATGAACTTGTCTTAAGTGTCAGTGTTTTTGAGAAAAAACCATTTCTAGAACTCCTTACTCTTGAAGAGTGGGAAGAGAAACTTAGTACTTTAGAGAACTTTTCAGAGAGAGATCCAAAGTTAAAGGCTTATAAGAGATTTCTTTTAAGCGGGAGCTCTAAAATCAATATAGATAAGCAAAACAGACTGACCATTCCAGGGTTTCAAAGAGACCTTATCAAAATTGTAAAAGAGGCTGTGATCGTTAATTTGGAAAACAAAATAGAGCTATGGTCTGCAGATCTTTGGGCTGAAGTGTCGAATAATTTTATAAATGATTTTGAAAATTTAGAAGATTGGGCTAATGGGTTTGAAGAGCTCGGAGAGAACAAGCAAACAACTGAGCTGAGGAGAGAGAATGAACTCAAGTCAGTTGCATAAACCAGTGCTTTTAGATGAAGTGTTAAAGGCTTTTGGTGAGCATTTTGCCCTAGAAGATGGACCTTTTGGTGTTGATGGAACCTTTGGTCGTGGTGGGCATGCTAGTGCAATTTTAGAGTCTTATCCTAAGGTTAATATTTTAGGAGTTGATCAGGACTTAGAGGCGATAGAATATGCAAAATCTCAGTATAAAGACTACCTTTCAAATGAAAGACTGAACTTGTTACACGCAAATTTTTCAGATTCAGAAAAAGTTAAAGAAGCCTTAAATAGAGAGTTAAATTTTGTTTTTTTGGATATAGGGGTGAGTTCTCCACAGCTAGATAATGCTGAAAGAGGGTTTAGTTTTTATAATGACGGCCCTTTAGATATGAGAATGAATCAAGCTGTTGGTGAAACTGCAGCTGACGTAGTAAACGAAAAAGATTCTGAGGAGCTTAGAGCTTTATTTTTAGAATACGGTGAGGTCTATGCTTCAGATAAACTTCTAGAGGGCATCACAGATTTTAAGAATGATAAAAAATTTGAAACAACGTTAGAGCTTGCAAATTTAATTGAAAAAAAGTGTGGTTGGAGAAAAAAAGGCGTTCATCCTGCAACGTTATACTTTCAAGCTCTTAGAATATATGTGAATGCAGAGCTTGATAAGCTACAAGAAGCTTTAGAGTTTTATACAGAGAGTTTGGCGCCGGGTGGTGTCTTTATGATCATAAGCTTTCACAGCTTAGAAGATCGCATGATTAAACAATTTTTTAAAAGTAGTACGGTTGGAAAGCCTGTGAATAAAAAGGTGATAAAGCCAACCAGAGAAGAAGAGACAGAGAATAAACGTTCAAGAAGCGCTAAGCTTAGAGTGTTTAAGAAAAACTAGGGGATGGATATGGAAAAAGTAAAATTTGTAAATCTATTATTAGTATTTTTAACAGTGGGCGGTGTTTTGCAACTTAGGATGGAAACGGCTGCTGTATCATATGATTTGTCAAAAAAATCACAGCAATTAAAGAAGTATGAGAGTGCGGCAAGGCTTTTGGGTGCAAACTATGAGCATCAAGTAGGGTCGGAGAGAATGGTTTCAGAAGCTGGTGGAATGGTTGCTTTGAGCACTCCAAAGTCTGAACAGATAGTGATGATTGATCAATCAGGCCTTGCAATAACTAGATAGGATAAAATGAAATTTAAGTTCGTAACATTACATTTTTTAGTACTTTGTGGTTGGGCTCTTCTTGTAACGAGAGTTTTTCAACTACAAGTTCTTCCAAATGAAAAGCTAGAAGCTAAAATTAATGGACAGTTTGCTTCTAAGGTTACTGTGCGTTCAAAAAGAGGTGACATATTTGATAGGAGCGGAAACATCCTAGCAACAAGTGTTTCTTCATGGTCTGTGTTCATAGATCCACAAATGGTTGTTCAAAAAGACAAACTAGTGGATCGAGTGTCGCAGATATTGGATATTAAAAGAAAAAGAATCTACTCGATGCTTTCTAAGAAAAACAGATTTGTGTGGGTAAAGAGAAAGATCTCAGATGATGAGTATAAAAGGATTACAAGATTAAAAATTAAAGGCCTGAGCTTTTTAGAAGAGTATAAGAGAGTGTATTTTAATGAAGACTCACTAGGTTTTCTTGTTGGAAAAGTTGATATTGATGGAAATGGGCTAAGTGGTCTAGAGCTTCAGTATGATGAGCTTTTAAAAGGAAGGCCGTTAAAGTTTAAAACGCTACAAGATGGAAGAGGGCGCCCGTTGGTGTTCTCTAACGACAACTTACTTCAAGAGCTTAGTGGTGAAGACATATTTTTAAATATTGATGTTGAAACACAAGTTTTTCTTGATAAGGCGTTAAAAGAGAGAGTTGCGGCTGTTGAGGCCAAAAGAGGTTGGGCTATAGTGATGTCTTCTGAAACTGGAGAGATCATATCATCAGTTCAAGTTGCGGGTAAGGGACAGAAGAAGGGGGTGAATAACATCGCTGTTTCTGAAATTCACGAGCCAGGTTCAGTTTTAAAGTCATTTAGTTTTACAAAAGCGGCAAGTGTCAAAAAGCTAAAGCCCTCTAAGAAGTTTTCTTGTGGTGATGAGGGGTATCTTATAGGCCGCAGGAAAATTAGAAATTCTCATAAAGAAGATTGTGAAGAAATGTCTTTGGTGAAAGCCTTTTCAAGATCACTGAATACAGTTTCTGCGGAGCTGGCGTTAGAGCTTGGAGAAAAAAAGCTTGTAAATCACTACCTTGATTTGGGGTTTGGTGAAAAGACAGGTGTGGATTTTCCAGGTGAAGCAAGATCAATTTTTCATAAAAAACTTTCTGGTAAACACCACTTGGCATCAATTTCTTTTGGTCATGGTGTTTCAGTGTCTCCTCTGCAAGTTGTTAGAGCGTACAGTGCATTTTCTAATGATGGACATCTTGTTAGGCCTCATTACTTAAAGAAGCACACAACAAACAGAGGGTTTAAAAATTATAAATTAGAATCGTCTAGAAAAATTTATTCAAAGAAAGAACTGTTTTTAGCTAAAGGCTTTCTGGCCTCTGTAATGTCTCCGGGCGGAACAGGTGAGATTGCGGCTGTTCCTGGTTACTTAATTGGTGGGAAAACGGGAACATCACAAAAATCAGATTTAGAGAATGGTGGATATAGAAAAGAAGTGCTTTCAAGCTTTATAGGTGTGTATCCACTGTCAAAACCTAAGTACATTACGCTTGTGATGATTGATGAGCCGGTAACACCACGAAGCGGTGGTGCTTCAGCGGGGCCTGTGTTTTCTAAGGTCGCAGAATACGTGCTGAGAAAAGACCAGGTTCTTCCAGATAAAATCAATAAATCAAATATTAAAAGTTTAGCTGCGATGGGGTTAAAAAAGCTTTTCCAGAAGAAGAATCGCTCTGAGGATATTTTAGAGGGGAAAGTTCCAAATCTTAAGGGGTACTCTTTAAGAGAGGCGATTCAAGTGACTAAAGACACTGGTATTGTGTTTAAAATTACGGGAAGCGGCAAAATCAAAAAAATAAACCCAGCTCCTGGGGCAAATCTACCTAACTCTAAAGTTTTAAGCGTAGTGTTGAGATAGCTTTAGCGGCTCTTGACTTTAGTGGGGGAAGTTTGAGCCCTAAGCTCTAGATTGCATAGCAGAAACGTGCCTTTAAAAATTTCTATGTCCTCTAAACCCATAGAGGACATAGGTACAGATTACTTAGCTTAAGGTATTTTTCAGATAAGTTTTACATGTGTACTTCCGAAAGGAAAATATGAACTTTAATAATTTAATATACTTTATGTACTTATTTTTTATAATGGGATGTGCTTCAAAAAAAATACAATTAGTTTCTGAGCCTCCGGCTACAGTGTATGTAAGTAGTGACTTCTCTTCTGAATTCACAGAGCTAGGGACCACCCCAATGCATATGAAGCTTAAAGATCATGCTTCAGGTGATGGATTTACTTATTTGGCGCTAAAAGCTGAGGGGCACGATTCTTATAGGGTTGTTCTGCCAGTGGAGTATTCAGCGGGAACTGTTGAAGTTGTGCTTAACAGAAATGAGAAGGTGAAGGATATAGAGGAAAGAATAAAAGCGAGTTTTGGTGCTGAGATGAGCGTACTAAAGCAACAGGTTAGCGAGCAAAGGCTTGCTCATGCTGAAGAGAAAGATAAGATGAAAAGTGAGTTTAAGGGAAGGTCTAATGAGATTTTTCATAAAGTAATGGAGGTTCAAAATGCACTCCATATAAAAAGGCTTCCAAAAGCAGCCAAGGCTCTTGCTGAGCTCAGGGCGTTAGATGCACCAGAAGGTTTGCTGCTAACTCTTGAGGGGAATTTTGAGTTTATTAGTGGAAGGCCAAGACGCGCTTTGGCCTCTTATAAGAGGGCTTTGGATATAGATCCAACAAATATGGAGCTTGCAGGTATTCTGAAGGAGCTTAAGGGGATTATTCGATGAATAATTTTTTCAGAAGCTTAAAGTTTCAGTTTTTAGGCGTATTTTTCTTAGGGGCTATGAGTAGCTCTTCAATATACATCATAAGCAAATTATCATTTAATGGGGCTGATAAGAGGGCTGAGCTATCAAGGTATGAGAATGTACTGCGATCTGATTTAGAGGGTTTCAATAAAAAATATGGTGTTGAGTTAAAGCTTGTGAGGAAAAAAGAGCAGCTAATTTTACGGTTATGGGATGATCAGGTGTTCTCTATTAACGATTGGTCTATTTCAATGAGGGGGCAGAAGTTAATAGAGGAGATATCGGCAACTCTTCAAAAAATAGATAAAGATGTAAATTTTGAGATATCCGGTCACTATGATTCAATAGATCCTAGAGTTGGTGGTGAGGAAAAAGTAAATAAGGTGGCGATCACGACTCACAGGGCGGCACAGGCGGCGGGAATCTTGGCTGGCCACGGATTGGATATGAACAGAATTTACATAAAGGGTTATGGTGATACAAAACCTTTGTTTAAAGACAGAGATCAATATGGGCAATATGTTGCACAAGCGGGTGAACTTAACAGGCGGCTAGAAATTAGAGTTTTACAGAGGGCGGGGTTATGAAAATTATATTAGGCTTAATACTACTAGTTAGCTTTTCTTCTCAGGCTTTTGCGGGAGGAGTTTCATTTGAAGTGATGCAGAACTTTCACGACAAGAGAGCGGTCTTGCTTTTACAGAACTATGGCCTTGAGCGAGAAGCTGAAATTTCAGTGCTTCTCTCACCAGTTGATATGGAGCTTGCGAGTAAAGAAAGCAATGCGAAGGTTCGGCTTCCAGGTTTGTTACTTGGTGGTATTGAGAGTCTTGACCCTCAACAAGCGGCAAGTGTTCTAGGGGTTATTCAAGCACTTAAAGAATATAAAAGAAGTGTTACAATTGTTAAGAAAAGAAGTATTTCAGATTCAGATATGAAGGCGTTGCAGGCAGGTATTCGAGAGTATCTTGCTTTAAGAGCTGATGAGATTATTAATGTAAAAGACAGTAGTTTTAGTCTTGGTGGAGCACTTAAAAACTGGCGTGGAGACTTGGGTGAATCTGTCTATACCTCTTTCTTTAAGAGTAACCTTTGGGCCTGGGTTCCTGTTTCATTGTTAATTCTATTTGCCTTTTCAACGTTTTTTGCGTCGGCTTTTAAGAGCGTTTTTAAAAGTCTGGGAGATAGTATAGAGAGAAGCGCGGGGATAGACTCGTCTGGTGGGGCATCTTCAGATGTTAATATGAATGGATTTGATGAGATTAAGCCAGAGTCAGGTTTTAGTGATGTGATTGAAACAGAGGTTGATCAAGTTTTTGCTGTTGAACCTTTAAGTATTCTTGAAAAAGTTTTGCAGCTTCATGTGACTTCAAAGTTTGAGCTCTTTAATATTTTATGGAGTTTTTTGCCTAGTGCAGAAAAACAAATATCCTTCTTCGAGGTTATTAGTTCAGAGGCTGATTTGATTCAATCAGATGATTTTAAGGAAGTCTTTTTTGAAGTCTTTAAGTTGAGCCCTTATGCAATTTCAAACATGAAGGGTGAAAATTTCTTAACGGGAAAAGAGCTTGCAAGGCTTCATAAAAGTTTAGTATGTGCGCAACTTATAGATGTTGATCCAGTTAGAGAAAAAGCACTTTCTGCAGTCTTTCCAAAACATGGCGGGGCTCTGGAGAAAATTATAGAGGGTTCATTGGAGCAGTTTTTCTCTGTTATTTATTATCTGTTTCCAGAAAAAGTACTGGAAACACTTGCTGCAAACCCATCAATTTCTAAAAAAGTGTCTGGTAAAATAGCATTTCATCTGGCGAGCTCAAAGGCTGACGTGGGTCCTGGTGAGTTAGAGATTAAAAGTTTTGTGGATTTTTTAGATAACGACTCATTCTTACAAAGTGATGGCGTCATTGCACTTGATGATAAAACCATGAGGTTGCTGTACAGTATACCAGACTCTGCAATTTTTGTTGAAGATCAGTGGGATGAAAGATACAAAGATCATATTATGAAGGTCGTCCCGAATGTAAATTGGTTGACCGGATCAAGCTCACCATTATTGAAAAAATTCTTTTTAAATATTACTGAAGAAGAAATGGTTTATATCTCATCTGAGCACCCAAATTTTGATAGTTTATTTGAGTCTTTAGATGAGCGGGGTCGTCTAAAGGTTCAAGAAAAAATAAGTCGAGGGAGCAAGTCAGAGCTACCGGTTAATATTCTAGTTCTTAGAGAGAAGATTAAAAGAGTTTTTAAGCCCCTTGAAGAGAAATCTGAAGAGCTGAGCGGGGAACTTTTGAATGCAGCATAAAAGGCTTCTTATAGTTTTTTTTGTCACGGTCTTCAGTTTTCAGATGGCCGACGCGGCTTATGTGACAGCTCTTTTAGGGCCTAAGGCGGAATCATATACCAGCCCGTTGGCTAAGCGTTCAAGATCAAATCCAATAAGTCTGTTCTTAAGCCTTGATTTTAAATTGAAACCTAGTTGGTACTTAAGCTTGGGGGCTTCGGGGGAGTTTGATTTAGGGGATGTTGCGACTACAGGTTTTACCCTGGCGGCTTTCGTAAAGTATTTTGTTATTGGCTCCCCTGACTTAGTCTCAACATCAGGAAAAGATGCACGTATTCAATTAGCTCTACCGTACTCTATTTTTACCGGTGTAGGTCTGTTTCAAAAAGATGTTAAATTTGCGAATGACCGAACTTTAGAAAATGTTGATACAAGCTTAGGGGGGTTGGGTTTGGTTGTTGGTGGCACATATAACTTAAACCAAAAGTACTTTCTTGTTTCTCAGGCGCAATACTTGGCGAGTGGGCTTTCCTCAACCACGACATATACCAGTATGGAGTTTTATGGCGGGGCAGGGTTTCGGTTCTAGCTACAAGGTTTAGAAATAATTGTCATCATCGGAGTCATCATCGATTAGAGTATTGATGTCCTCATAGAGATCTTCATCTTGCTCATTGTCTAAATCAAGTTCAGTTAAATCATCGCTATCAGCAAGGAGGTCGTTGATAGCTGATGAGTGGTCATCTGAATTATAATCGGAACCGCCTTTCCTTTTTTTTTCTTTTATAACAAAAGGGTTTATAGGTGTTACGTATGACTTACTAGTAAGAATATCTTCCAAGTTTGGAGTTTCAGGTTTTTTATTCTCATTCACTTTATTCTGATCAAGAGAGCTTTCTGCAGCGACTCTCTTTGAGGACTTTATAGATTCAGCAAGCGCTTTAGCTTTTTCTTTCCTGCTTTTTTCCTCTTTTTTAGATATTTTCTTTTTAGCAGCAGTTTTT
>JBOEFV010000035.1:0-25831 GCA_050633065.1 Bdellovibrionales bacterium | reverse complement strand
TTCTTAGCCACTTTCTTTTTAGTTACTGTCATCTTTTTCTTTATTGCCATACTACACCCCGTGGTTACTAATATGAATATAATGGGCTGAAAATGAAAAAGGAGCAAGAGTGAAAAACACTTTGCTCCAATTTGGTCTATTGTAGAGGTAGATTATTGAGAGTTAGCTAGTATAACAGAAAGCTCCTTAGGGAGGCGAAACGAAATGAAGACGCCGCCACTCTGGCCACTTAAAGGGGCAAGCCAATGAACTTTACCAATATGGCTGCCGTCTTGCTCTGATTTGATTGGCACTTCAAAGTTAATTGGAAGTTTAAAGCTAGATTCAATAAAAATAGACAGTGAATCAAAGGCTGCATATCCGTATGCACCTAAACCTAGGAAGCCTAAAGGAAATCCAAAAGATGGTGGTTCTCCGCCATTGACACCAGGAAGAGGCCTTCCGTTTGGTAAAGTTGTAGGGCTCTCGACTAATTCAACGTAATTACGAATAGGCACACTAAGAGTGAGAGTCTTTTCAAGAGAGTCAGTTTCAAATGCAATATTGGGATGCTTAGGCAATGTACCTGATGCGTTGGGCAGAAGAGCTGCTAGAGGAAAAGGCACTGTGATTTCAAGACTCTTTGTTGCATTATTATAATTAATTACTTGCCCATCTCCAAAAATTCCAGAAGGGTCATTAATTGCTGCACTAAAAGTGATGTTTTCATTAACGGGAGGAGTTGTTTCAGACCCATTTCCCTGAGAGTGTTCGGTGTTTCCATTATCAGCAATTGAGCCTGATGAAGAGCTGTCATTGCTTCCGCAGCCTGTAAGAAATAGTAAAGTTGTACTCAAGATTAAAATTAGTTTTGTAGCTTTCATTATAGCTCTCCTTAAATTGTTCATAGTTCTCATCGACGACCGGACTATTGTCTTTAGGCTTTTGGTCGTGCCTTTGGAGCTTTCTCAAAAAGAAACTGTAATGTTAGGTGTAAATATATATTTTTTAGACAGTTCTGATTTGTAGTGTTGAGAGATTGTTTAAAACCGTTAATTGGCCGCCTTGACAGAGCTCTAAAGTCTACCATGTTTTAAATACGGAGGTAGTTTATGAACAATATGAATTCTAAATTTACACAGGTTGTAGTAGAAGGTTTACAGGCTGCTCATGAAAAAGCACTTGCAGGGGCTTTTTCTGAAGTTAGTGAAGCGTCAGTATTTCTTGAATTTATGGGGAGTGGAGATGCTCTTTTTGGTAAATTTTTTACAGATAATAAGATTAAAATTAAGAAAGTGTTTGAGGAGAAGGTGTTAAACTCACCAAAACTTAGTTCCCCATCACAGGGGCAGGTGCCGTTTTCAGTGTATATTCAAAGGGCGATGTCTTTGGCGTCTGAAAAGGCGAAGGAGATGAATGATGAATTCATTTCCACAGAGCATTTCCTTTTTTACTTTATGCTTAATCAAGGAGAGTACTCAAATTACCTAAAAGATGTTGATTTCACAGAGAGTGCTCTTAAAGAGTGGATTTTGAAAAAAAGAGGGGGTAAGCGTATTACAACAGATAACCCTGAGGGCACAAGAGATGCCCTTAATAAATACTGTAAAAATTTAAACCAATTGGCTTTTGAAGGTAAGTTGGACCCCGTTATTGGCAGGGACCAAGAAATTAGAAGAGTGATTCAAGTGCTTTTAAGGCGCACGAAGAACAACCCTGTCTTAATTGGTGAGCCTGGAGTTGGTAAAACGGCTATTGTTGAAGGCTTGGCAGGGCGAATTCAAGATGGTGATGTGCCGGATACATTATTAGGTAAAAAGATCTACAGTTTAGATATGGGGCTTTTAGTTGCTGGGGCTAAGTATAAAGGTGAATTTGAAGAGCGCCTTAAAGCTGTAGTTCAAGAGGTGACAGATTCTGGTGATGAAGTGATTCTTTTTATTGATGAGCTTCACACTCTAGTGGGGGCGGGGAAATCTGAGGGCGCAATGGATGCGGCTCAGCTATTAAAGCCAGCGCTTTCAAGAGGTGAACTTAGAGTTATTGGCGCAACAACTTTAGATGAATATAAAGAGTATATTGAAACGGATAAGGCTTTGGAGAGAAGGTTTCAGTCCACAGTTGTTGATGAGCCAACTAAAGAAGATGCTTTGGCCATCTTAAGAGGTCTCAAGGAAAAGTACGAACTTCATCATGGAGTACGTATTAAGGATGAGGCTTTAAATGCGGCCGTTGAATTAAGTTCAAGATATATAAATCATAGGTTTTTGCCAGATAAGGCAATTGATTTAATGGATGAGGCTGCAAGTCAGTTAAATATTGAGATCAACTCGGTTCCTGTTGAGATAGATGAGCTTCAAAGAGAAATTGTAAGACTTCAAGTTGAAGTTAAGGCTTTAGAGTCAGAAGAGGGTGTCGACGCCACTCCTGTAAAAGAAGTTTTAGATGAGAAATTAGCAAAGAAGAATGAGTTGGTTTCTGTATGGGAGAAGGAAAAAGCAATTCTTAATGAAGGTAAAGATTTAAAGGCTCAGTATGAGAATATGAAAGTGAGGCTTCAGCAGGCTGAAAAAACAGGTGATTTAGAAGCGGCGGCTAAGTTAAAATATGGCTCGTTACCAGAGTTAGAGGCTAAAATGGCAGAGGTGGAGGCTTCACCGCAATCAACAAGTCTTTTAAACGAGAGTGTTGGTGTTGAAGAAATTGCCAAGGTTATTTCTAAATGGACAAAGGTTCCAGTTTCAAAACTGGTAGATAGCGAGAGAGAGAAAATCTTAAAGCTAGAAGCTAATTTGAAAAAAAGAGTTGTTGGCCAAGATGAGTCTTTAGAAACAATATCTCAGGCTGTATTAAGATCGAAAGCGGGGCTTTCTGATCCAAACAAACCTCTTGGAGTATTTTTGTTTTTAGGACCTACAGGGGTTGGTAAAACAGAGACTGTAAAGGCCTTAGCTGAGCAGCTTTTTGATGATGAACAAAAGATAGTTCGAGTTGATATGAGTGAGTATATGGAAAAGCATTCAGTTTCAAAGCTAATAGGGTCTCCTCCGGGGTACGTAGGATATAAAGAGGGTGGTCAACTGACTGAAAAAGTTAGAAGAAATCCTTTTTCAGTGATTCTTTTAGATGAAGTTGAAAAAGCCCACCCAGATGTTTTTAATGTTCTGCTTCAGGTTTTTGATGAGGGAAGGCTTACTGATGGGCAGGGAAAAACAGTGGACTTTAAGAACACTCTAGTAGTGATGACCTCAAATTTACAAAATGAAGACTTAAAAGGACATTTTAGACCTGAATTTTTAAACAGAATTGATGAAGTTTTAGAGTATAACTCACTTAGTGATGAGGGGCTTATAAAGATTGTAGATCTTTTGGTTGCTGAGGTTCAAGAGCGTATTGCAGCAAGAGGAATTAAGGTGTCTTTAACTGAAAAGGCTAAAAAGCATATCTTTGAAACGGGTTATAACCCAGAATTTGGCGCAAGACCTTTAAAAAGAACAGTTGAAAGACTGTTGGTGAACCCTCTTTCTCTTAAAGTGTTAAACTCTGAAGTGAAAGAGGGAGATCTTGTAAAGGTCGACTTAGTGGATGGTAAGTTAAGCTTTGTGGTGACAGAGCTTTCTACTTCCCCCTAAGGGCAATTGTAAATTCTCCTTCTAAGATTTTGCTTTGGTTTTCTTTAAAAGAAACAGTAACGCTGTCTTTTTGAGAGTTACTCATGCCCTGTAGGATGCGGTCATTTTGGTTTAGTGGGTCGCCTTCAAAATACATTTGAGTTGTAAGCTCGTGATGTGAATCACTGATCACTTTATAGTGTATATGCGGAGGGCGAATCCAGCTGCCTCCAGCAGGGTAAGGGGACGGTTTGATGGTTTTAAAAGAAAACCTCCCCTCAGCATCAGTTATAATTCTGCAGCGGTATTGAAAGTTTTTGTCTTTAAGCTCTTCAGCTGATGCGTCACTTTCATGAAAATATTGGCCAAAAGCATTTGCCTGCCAGACGTCAACTTGAGCATTTGCAACTGGTTCGCAGGTTTGAAAATCAATAACCTGACCTTTTACAATCGAGAGTTGGCCATTTGCTAAAGCTTCGCTATTTACAAGTTTGGTCATGTCAGCGTCAGCCTCATATTCAGTCCAGTCTTTTGGGTAAAAAGGCCCTTCTGTTTGCGCCTTTGTGGGCGTCATGCAAAGTGCTGAAGCTCCGGCCGTGCTTGCTAATAGTGCTCCTGTGCCTCCTGCTGCGAATTTAAATAACTTTCTTCTATTCATTTTACTCCCCTTTGTTGATTAAGCTTGTCCAAAATATTATTAGCGGATATTTATTTAATTGTTTAATTAATAACAGTTAAACTTACTATAGGTGATATTTATGCTTCCGAGTTCAAGTGATCTTCAATATTTTATGGAGCTTTATAAAGTGGGAAACATTTCAAGAGCCGCAGAGCGACTAGGGATAACCCAGCCAAGCTTAAGTCTTTCGTTAAAGAGGCTTGAGAGTACTTTAGATGTAAAGCTTTTTATCCGTTCTAAATCTGGTGCTAAGCCAACTAAAGAGGCTGATCTATTAATCAAAGATGTTGAGAGGCTAATGGATGACTGGGCAAGAGTTGGTGAAAAAGCTAAGGATGCAACAGGTCTTGTTAAGGGTAATGTTAAAATTGGATGTCATGCATCAGTTGCCCTTTATGCTGTTGAGCCGTGGATTAAAAAACTTATGACAACATATAAGGACTTAGACATTTCATTTGAACATGACCTATCAAGAAAGGTGTTGGAGCAAGTAGTGTCGTTTAAATTAGATATGGCACTTGTCATCAACCCAACCCCTCACCCTGATCTGGTGATCCGTCCATTATTAAAGGATGAAGTCACACTTAGAAAAGCTCAAGGAAAGAAGGTAGAGGAGTCTACTTTGATATATGATCCTGAGCTAAGTCAGGTGCAGTCGTTATTGCAGATCTTAAAGAAGAAAAAAATTGAATTCACAAGGCATATTACAACACCTAATTTAGAGTTTGCTGAGCATCTTGTGTCATTAGGGGTAGGCGTGGGGGTTCTTCCAGGAAAGATTTGTAAATCTGAAATGGTAGACTTTAATAAGAGTATTAAGCCTTTTAAAGACCAGCTTTGCATAGTGTATAGAGCTGATATTTCAAAGACAAAAAGCTTTGAGGTTGTTTTAGAGGCTGTAAAGGCCGGATTTTAATATAGATTTAAACTATGATAAAAGTGTACACTATTAATTTATCACAACCTAAAGTTTAGGGTAGCTTCCTTCTTGTAAAAAGGAGGAAGAAAATGAAGAGAACGATTTTAGCAGGGGTGATTTTATTAATGGGAGTTGCTTCACATGGCTCGGAGTTGAGCATCGGTAATAATCTAGGTTTGGGAGATATTTTCGGTTTAGGCGGGGACCCTACAAAAGTGCCCGTAGAAGAAGACCCGGGCAAAGATGCGGAAGTTATAAAAGAAGCAGTGCACTCAAAAGAGATAAGAGTTGCAAAGGAGAATGTGAGCTTTAAGTGGACAGGGCTTGGTTATGGGCAGCTAACAGAAAAAGTAATTGTGCCAGAACTTGCAAAACATACTTTGTTTAACCATAGGAACCGAGGAGAAGATGGGCCGTGCTTAAGAAGCTATAGATTTCCAGGCGCAGGAAGTATTAAGCCTACAAGTGATGTGGTTATTGATATTGTGATTTCGAATCAATATGAAATTAATAGAGAGAAGAACATTTGTAGAGTGAGTATGGTTGAGGATGTTAAAACGATTATTAATGGAGTGGAGCTTTCACACACTTATAAAAAACCAATGGGGTTTAGATATATTGAAGACTGCCCTTAAGAGATTTAGTTTCAAGGTTAGGAAAGAGGAGGTGTCATAGCTAGCTCTTACTGGAGAATTGGTGCCTCCTCCCAATCGAGACCAGTTTCGAACCTGTGTCTCAAATTGACTGTCTCATTTTGATCATAATGATTAATGAAAGAGAGCACAACGAATGTATTTTTGATTTATTTTTATTCTAACCTGTATTCATTGAGCGGTAGACAGTTTAAATAAAGATTTGATGTTTCTTTTTGATAAACTGAATGAGTTTTATTCACCCCGTGCCGAAGTGTAATAGGTAAACTGAACTTTCATCGGGAGTATGTAAAAGTGAATAAAATCCGTAATTATATATCTTTTTCTATATGTCTGTTGTTCCTATCAGGTTGTCTCTCAGGAGAAGACTCCACTAACCTTTTGGAAAAGATTGGAAAAGACACTTGTAAAAGTGTAGAGGTGCATTCAAATGACGCTGTTAATCTTAATTTTTTTATTCCTGAACAGGCGTTGGGTTTTCGAATTATTCAAGATGGAACTTCAATTTTTCAAACTGAAGATAAAACTGAAAGTACTAAATTGATAACTGAGCTTGTACCGGGGCAATCTTATAGATTTAGGTGCCAGATTTTAATGGATGTGAGTACAGATTACCATAACGTAGGAGATGAGCTTAAAGTCACGATGCCTATAGGGGCCCCGCCAACATTTTCAGGTTTAACTAACGCGTCTCTATCTACTTCTAGCTCAGTTTTACTTGAATGGAATAGAACCGAAGACTCGATACTTTCATACTATAAAATTTTTAAATATGTTGGGATTGCTACAGATAAATCTGACTTCTCAACATCTGACTATATAACAGTTACCGATTTAGTTTCGGTATCAAATATAGTTAACAATCTTGGTGATGAGCTTACATACTCATTTAGAGTTTCCGCGTGTAACGTGTCAAATGTTTGTGATGATAATAATTCAATAAGAACAATTACAACACCTGATACGGGCGCACCTTTAAGCTCTGGTGCAACAGATATTGCTGTGGTTGATTCGAACGTAAATCTAGAGGTTCCTTGGGTTGACCAAAATGGAGCTGTTGCAAAAAGAGGGGTTTATAGGGTTTCAACGGCTAGCGCGTCAGCGTGCCCTGTAACCTTTGGGGCGTATACTAAAATCAATGACGTGATTGTACTGGAGCCTAGAAATACTCCAACTACGATTACAGACGCGTCACCACTGGGTGAAGGATTCAAGTACTGTTATGTTGTTAGAGATGAAGACCCTTCAGGAAACACTGAAACAAACTTTAATGTCCAGTCTATAGTTATTAATGACATCACAAAACCAGACTTCACTTCTTTAGTGAGCTTATCAAGAAAAAGTGGGGATGAGGAAAACACTATAGAGGCAACATGGGAAGCTATGGTAAGAGAGATTGATGACCCCCTGTTAGGTGCACACGAATACCAGGTTTATATCAGTACGGCCTCTTTATCTGGTGGGCTAGAGCCGGACCCTTGTGCAACAGGTAGTTTATATGAAACAATTTTAGCGGCAGGTTTTTCTCAAGGATCTACCGTTACTTCTACAATAAATGGACTAAGCCCTCGAGATTGGCACAGAGTTTGTGTTAAAGCTGTGGACAGCGCTTTGAATCCTTCAACCCAATCTCCAAATGCTGTCATTTCTACAGGAGATATGACAGCGCCATCTTTTACAGGAATCCAGTCTCTTGAGTTTAATATTTCAGAGAGCAGAATGGATTTTACATTTATTGTTCCACCAGATTTAGATGTTAGAGAGTATAAACTTACAACAGTAAGAACACGTCAAGGGGTTGAGAACGCTCCAGTTTTAATATCAATACCAATTGGAGATTTGGGGGTACTGACTCCAGGCAGTCTAAAAGAGGGGTCGTTTACTCTATCACAAGCTTCTTTGTTAGAGGATGACGAAGTTAATGTACGTTTAGATGCGTGTGATAATGCATCTCCGGTGTATAGTAGTGCTGACAACTGCTCGACTACTTTAGAGAATAGAGACTCAGTGGTTCCTGACACAACACCTCCGCTACTCTTTTCAGGGGTTACGCTTGCAAACATGGGTTCTACTCATAGGTCCATAAGTGTTGAGTGGAATCTCCCCGTAGACAAATCAGATTACGCGGGGTTTACAGTCTACTTTGTAGAAGGCGGTATGCTTACAGAGTTAAACAGTACAGCTTGTTCTTGTACAAACGGCGACTGCGCAACATTCCCTAAATTTTCTTGCGAGGTCGATAGTGTAGTTGGAGGAGGTTTTTTAATTCCTTCAAAATCTTATGAAATCTACGTTGAGGCGTACGACTCCGGAGGGTATACTACAAGGAGTTATATAGACTATACAGGACCAAGTCGTGTGACGGCGTACTCTCAAGCCACAGATCTGACAGCGCCAACTTTTAGCCCTGGAATAGCGCTTGACTCAGTGGGTGGAGTTGAAGTTTCTTTTGCCCAAGCGGTAGACGATCAGGACCCATCACTAGAAATGGAATATGAGATTTATAAAAAACAAACAGACACTTTTATTTGCCTAGACACACCTTATGAATCAGCAGGTGGGTGTGATGGACTCAGCCCTATAGTCGATCAGGCAGCAAATCTTTTTGCTTCAGGGGCGGGGGGGCGACTTGTTTATACAGACCCTGATGTGATCCAGGGGCAGACGTATTACTACCAAATATGTGCTTTGGATAATGCAAACAACAGAACATGTTCTTCAACGGACGCTCCAGGTTTAGAGGTTGCAGATCTTACTCCTCCGGTTGCCGAAAACTTCACTACAACAAAACTTGTGTCATCTACGACATGGGATATAGGGTTTGATATATCTGATTTGGGTGCTGAAATTAACGAGCTTACTGTTAAAATTTACAGGAGTGATACGGATTACCCTGTGGCAGCGGGCCCACCATTGTATCAAGTGGCGGCTGGTACAGTTACTGTAAACCCTTTAACGGGACACACTCAGTTTACTGATACAGGCCTTGCGGATCTTAACTATTATTATACTGCAAAAGTTCAAGATCCAAGTGGAAATTTTGTTGAGTTTCAGTTTAGAGATATGTATCCAACGCCCGTAATAACATCTGTGACTTTTGATGGCGGGGAGCAGGCTCATGATTCAGTGGTGTTTCCACCGCAACCTCAATTTCAAGATTTTTTAATCTCGGGTCAAAATTTTAGGCCTGGGTCTGTTGTTAAAATGTATAACGATGGTGTGTATATTAATGACTGTGATGCTGTCGGGCCTACGATAAACCCTGAGGGCACAGAAATAAGATGTCAAGGAGGAGGGGGTGACCCAAGTAAATGGACATTTACTGCTATAGATTTTGAAGTTGTAACTTCTGATGAGCAAACGGCTTTGGTTGCAGATGCAATCAACCTGACAAGTCACTGTGAAAACTTCACAAGTAAGACTACTTTGGAAGGGGCTGGTACACCTGAAGATCCCTATGACATCTGTTTTCCTGAACATTTAACAGTTATTGGGGGCGGAACTGCTTACACGGGGCACTTCAGACTTATGAGAGATATGGATGTTGCTATAGATGCTCCAGGGTTTACTTTTGAAGGGATCCCTAATTCAACGCCAAGTCAGTTTACAATACATGGTAATAATTATACAATTAAAAATCTTAATATTGAAAGCGCACTTAGTAAAGTTGGCTTTTTACAATCTTGTACGGGTGATGCTTTAACTGATAATTCTTTGATATCATTTTTAAAATTTGAAAATTTAAATGTTATAGATACGGATGTGGTTCAAGCAGGGACTGGCGGGTTAGTTGGTCAAATATCGTGTAGTATGCAAACTGGAATTGAACATATTAAGGATGTAACTTTAACTAATACGACGATTACAGCGGGGAACAATCAAGTTGGAGGCGTAGTTGGTAATGTTAGATCTTTTGCAGAAGATCTAATACTCAGTAATATTAATATTGATGGCATGAATCTGATACATAGTCGAACCAGTGGCCCTAGCTCCTACTGGTCTGGAGTTGTCGGGCAAAGGTCAGTTAGCAATAACACTACGCAAATTTCAAACTCAACAGTTAAGGATCTTGAAATATTAGCGGGTGAAAGCAACACACAATTGAATTTTGTTGGAGGGCTGATGGGTTCAGTAAACATATCAAGTGGCATTATCATTGATAATAATAATTTGATAAATTTTAAAATACGACGCGAGAACCTATTGGAGAATAGCTTCTACTATGTTGGAGGGCTTGTGGGTCGAGTTAACAAGGGGTCTGAGGCTGTTTTGGGTACGTTAGTTATTCAAGATAATGAAATTGAGTTTCTTGCCACAGGCATTTCTAATGGAGAAAAGTATGCATCTCTTGGTGGCCTTGTGGGTTATAAGGAGAAGAACTTTTCGGTTACTGCTGAAAGGAATAAGGTCAACTTTCTTAATACGGGAAGTGATTTAAGGGATCTCCTGGTTGGAGGATTGTTTGGAACTTTCTATACAGGTGCTTCGGACATCATTCGTGAGAACTCTGTGGAGGTAGACATTAGTGAAGCTAGCTCAGATGTTGGTGGGTTTATTGGTAAGGTATACGCTTCTGATGAGTTGACAAGTTCATTTTTAAGCCTTGAGGACAATTTTATATTCGGTTCTGTTACAGCGTCGACCGGTGCTGCCGGTATGATTGGTTCATTGGAAATTACAACGGGAATTTCAAATGTAACTGTTGAGATTCAGAGGAACTATGTAAATGCGTCGGTAATCTCAGGAGCTGGCGTAGACCCCATAATCGAAGAATTTATAGATGCTGGATCAGGGAACAGTATTAATTTATCAAGAAATTATTATGAGTCGTCAGTAAACTCAACAAGTGTTTATGATGCAGCAGGTGAGGTTGAGGCAAAAACCTTTGTAGAGCTTCAGTCTCCAGCAACATTTATAGACTGGGATTTTACAACGATTTGGAATGATAGGTCGGGGTTAGGTCAAGCTCCAAACTTAAAGTGGGAGTTGTAACTTCTTTTTTATTCTACTTCATAGAAGGTAAAGATAGGCTTCTCTCAAAAGTATGTTGAGAAGAGGTCTGCTTTATTTAGAGTTTACTTGTGCTTACTCTAAGTTTTCCAAATGAGGGGAATATTACACATATAAGAAATCAAAGGGATTTAGGTATATTTAAGGCTGCCCATTTTGGATAGAATGAACAGAAGACCTTTTAATAACCTGATAACATTGAAAGTGTCTAAATAGTTTCCAGACTCTTTAAATACTCTAGTATTATCAGGCTCGCCCTAAGCCTTGCAGACCATTGTCCGATAAGCCCTGTATACACTTTTAACAAAGGGCTTAAGTATGTTGAATCAAAAACTAAGAAGTAAAATAAGTAAAACGGCGTTACTTATACTAAGCTGTTCATTATTCATGGGTAATGAAGGTTGTGACTCTGAAGAAGCTAAGAGAAGAGGGCGAATTCTTAGAAAAAGCGTTACATCAATGGGGATTCGATCAGCTAAAGTTGAGATGGGTAACGATATTGATATAGATATTCAAGAGATTATAAATGGCCAGTATTTAACAGAACTTCAAAACAGTGAATATTTTGTTTCAGTAGATAGGCTTGGAATACAGAGTTTGAGTTCTCAAGAGCGTACACAGTCTAGAAAAAGTGGAATGAACTTTAAAGCATTATCCGTAAACAAAACAGTTGGGACCTGTACAAATGATCTACCAGAAGCAATTTTAACAGGAAATGTTACAGGTTTTGAGCTTGGCAATGAGTTTGGATTAGGGATTGGTTTTGGACCAGGTGGTGCTTTAGGTGGAATCATCTCGGGGGCTGAGTTTAATCTAAAGAAGATGAAGATGAGTTTAGACATGCATTCGTTTCAACCTCTAAGTGGTACCGCTTTAATAAGCGCGAATAAAACAGGTACTAAAACTGATTTTGGTGGAGGACTTGGTCTAAACCTTGGAATCATAACGCTTAACCCGAAAGCTATCTTCAGAGAGCCTGTTGTTGATGTGATTAGACGAACTCTAAGGTCAGTCCTTGTTAATGTTGGAGAAGGGCTTGAGGAGTTAGAGCCATGGTCTGCTAGAGTTTATAAAGACAATGATTCACATATAATGATTAATGCAGGTTCAAGACATGGTCTTAAAAAAGGAGATACTTTATACATCTCTAATATGAAATACTTCTGGGACGGGGAGCCGTGTATTTCAAGGCTTGATAAGCAGTTAAACCTTCAGGGTGAGACAAATGCTGTGGCTAAAGTTATTATTGAAACAGCGCCTAGTGCGGATATATCAGTTGCAAGAGTTTTTGAATCAAACGGGGTTGATATTCAAGAAGGTGCTAGGGCTTATATCTATTACCTTAAAGGAACAAAAGACTCTGAAGATCCAATGCCTGAAATGCCAAATCCTGAACAGTGGGTTCCTAGAAAATAAAAAGAAGACGCTTGTTATCAGTTTAGAAATCTAATTTAATAAACCTACCAATTTAATAAAGGTGGGTTTTTTGTTGTTTTTAAATAAAGATGTGTTGGTGAGTTGGGGGCCTGCAGCCTTAAATTTAATCCTTTCAGGGGTTTTGATTTATTTTGTTTATCAGTGGATGGACAGTAAGAATAAAAGAGATCGTGAAAAAGCTTGGATGAGGCAAATACTTTTTGGGTTAATGGTGATCTTCTTAGTAGCGGGAGTCATTGTATCTTTCCCGATAGCTTCAGAAACAAGAGACATGGTGTTTAAGTTTTTAGGTGGTGCAATCACTGCTGTTTTTGCTTTTTCGTCAACATCACTTGTTGGAAACTCCATGGCCGCTTTGGCGCTAAAGCTTATTGATGGAATTAGACCAGGGGACTTTTTAACAGTTGGTGAGCATTCGGGGCGTATATCGGAGCAGGGTCTTTTGCATACAGAGATTCAAACTGAAGAAAGAAGGCTTACAACAATTCCAAACTTATATTTGATTACAAACCCTCATACAGTTGTAAGGTCCACAGGGACAATTGTTTCTGCGACAGTTTCTCTTGGTTACGATGTCTCAAGATTTAAAATTGAAAAGGCTTTAATAGAGGCTGCAAATCGAACAGGGTTAAAAGATGCCTATGTTCAAGTTATAGAACTTGGAGATTTTTCTGTGAGTTACCGCATTGCAGGCTTTCTAGAGAAAGTTAAATTTTTGATTAGTGTGCGCTCCCAGTTGATGGGCAATGTCTTAGATGTCTTACATGAGAGCAATATTGAAATAGTGTCGCCAAATTTTATGAACCAAAGACCTTTAGGTAGAGAGCAGGTTTTTATACCGCAAGTCACACAGTATGAAAAAAAGCAAACTGAGGATTTAAGCGCTAAGCCTGAGGATCTTATTTTTGATAAGGCTGAAGAAGCTGAATCAAAAGAAGATATTAAGAACGCTTCCAATAAGATTCATGCTCAAATTGCTGAGAATGAAGAGAAGCTAAAAAATGAAGAGCTTTTGGAGGAAGAAAGAGAGAAGATAACTAAGCGGATTGAAAACCTTAAGAAAAGAGATTTAAGGTTAATGGAGATGCTTGAGAGGTTTGAATGAAGTTTATAGCATGTACTTTTTTTGTATGGTGTTCGTTTGCAGAAGGGGGCGCTGTTATGACAGTCGATGAGCTTTCAAATATTTCAGGAGGCGTGAATATTTTAGACGCTAGAGAAAAAGAAGAGTTTGAGGTGTCTCATATAAAGGGCGCTATACAGATTGGTTATAAAAAATTTAGCCTACAAGACACATTATCAAAAATTGATAAGAAAAAACCAACAGTGGTGTATTGTTCTGTTGGGTACCGTAGTGGAAAAATTGTTCAAAAGTTAAACGCGGCTGGTGTTAAGGCGCTAAACCTTAAGGGTGGAATATTTGGCTGGGTCAATAAAGGGCATAGAGTCTACCAGGCGGGGAGTGTGACCGATAGTGTTCATGGTTATAATAGCAGCTGGGCTCAAAAAGTTAAAAAAGGAAAAGTTGTCACGCCAAAAGAAAAAAAATGGTTTTTCTTTTAGTATGAGATCTCAATTTTTTTAGAAGCAGCTTTTGCTTTTTTAACAGCGGAATCAATGTTTTTATCTACAGCTAAAGTCACACCCATTCTTCTGTTCTTTCTAGTAGTGGGCTTTCCAAAGATGCGCACCTCTACATCAGGGTTTTTTAAAGCTTGCTCAACACCGTTAAATGCAAAGTTTTTAGAAACTTTACCCCCTAGGATAACGGAGCTTGCAGCAGCTTTTTCATATTTGATTTCAGGAATGGGGAGCCCTAAAATAGCCCTTAGGTGTAAATCAAACTCTGATAAGTTTTGAGATATTAATGTAACCATCCCTGTGTCATGTGGTCTTGGTGAAAGCTCTGAGAAGTAAACATCGTTTTTAGTGATGAAAAACTCAACTCCAAAAAGCCCTGCCCCTCCAAGTTTATTGACCACTTTTTTAGCCATTGCTTCTGCTTTTTCTAATTTTGATTTTGAGATTTTTGCAGGAATCCATGACTCTCTATAATCCCCATCATCTTGACGGTGGCCAATAGGTTTAACAAAGGTAACTTTTCCGTTTTTTTGACGAATTGTTAAGAGGGTTATTTCTGAATCAAACTTAATAAACTCTTCAACAATAACTTTTGGAACATCACCTCTCATGCCTGCAACAGCAAACTCCCAAGCATCATCAGCTTGAGATTGTTTCTTTACAGTGCTTTGCCCTTTTCCAGAGCTAGACATTAATGGTTTAACCACACAAGGTGTTCCGATTTCTTTAACGGCTAAAAGGAGTTCTTCTTTTGTGGATGCGTATAAGTATTTTGCTGTTTTGATTTTTAATTTCTTTGAAGCAAGGTCTCGAACTTTTTCTCTATCCATTGTAACGTCAGTTGCAAAGGCTGTTGGAACAACTTGAACGCCTTTTTTCTCAAAATCATAAAGCTTTGAAGTTCTGATTGATTCAACTTCAGGCACAATGATGTCTGGTTTATGTGCTTTAACAATTCTCTCTAGAGCTTCACCATCAAGCATAGAGATCACTTCAAATTCATCAGCGACTTGCATTGCGGGAGCGTCTTTATAGTTGTCCACTGCAATAGTTTGTAGGCCTAAGCGTTGAGCTGCAATGATGAACTCTTTTCCGAGTTCACCTGAGCCTAAAAGCATAATTTTTTTACTAAAAGTATTTTTTGATTTTTTATATGAAAGCGCCATCTAAACCCTTTGAATTAATGTGCTTTCTTTTATACTGCAGTTCACTTTGATTTAGCAGGCACATTGCGCTAGATCTAGCAGTTCAAGTACACTATAGGGGAACAGACATGTCTAATTTTAATGCACAAAAAATGCCTAAGGGGATCTTTTATATTGTAGGGAACGAGGCTGCAGAGCGCTTTAGTTACTACGGGATGAGAGGGATCCTTGTTATTTTTATGACGAAGTACCTTTTAAACTCTGCTGGAGAGCCTGCGATGTTAACCCAGGCGCAATCTTTAGTTTGGTACCATAACTTTGCCTCTGCAGTTTATTTCTTTCCTCTAATAGGGGCTTTAATTTCAGATATTTTTTGGGGAAAGTATAAAACAATTCTTTTGCTCTCGATAGTTTATTGTTTAGGGCATTTAAGTTTAGCTTTTATGGATATTCATATGATGACAGCAATTTTAGAGCCTAAAACATGGCTCGCTCTAGGATTGGGACTTATTGCTGTGGGCTCAGGGGGGATTAAGCCTTGTGTGTCTGCTCACGTAGGGGATCAGTTTGAAGCTAGTCAGGAAAGCCTGCTCTCTAAAGTTTTTAGTCTGTTCTATTTTGCTATTAATTTTGGTTCTATGTTTGCAACGGCTATTATCCCTTTAATGCTTGAGTGGTACGGTCCAGCAGTCGCCTTTGGGCTGCCAGGGGTACTGATGTTTATTGCAACATTGGTTTTTTATCAGGGAAGACATGAGTTTGTAGCAATGCCTCCGGCTGGTTGGGAAACTTATAAAAGAGACATGTTTAGCGCTAAAGGTTTAAAGACTTTAGGTGGTTTAGGTGTGATCTATGCGTTTATTGCATTTTTCTGGTCTTTATATGATCAAACAGGGTCTTCTTGGATTTTACAGGCGGATAAAATGGACAAGTTTGTAAACCTTGGGTTTACATCTTTTGAGCTTCTCCCTTCTCAAATTCAAACAATTAACCGNNCCCCAATCCTTGTGATGCTTTTTATTCCTCTTTTCACTTTTGGGATTTACCCGTTTGCTGATAAATTTGCGAAAGTAACACCGCTTAGAAAAATTGGCGCAGGTTTTTTTGTAACAGGTCTTTCTTTTGCATTAGTTGCTTATACAGAGCAGATGATTCAATCAGGTCTCACGCCTTCAATTATGTGGCAGTTTGCGGCTTATGTTATTATCACAGCTGCAGAAGTTTTGATTTCGATTACAGCTTTAGAGTTTTCATACACACAGGCTCCAAATAGTATGAAGTCATTTATTATGGCAGTGTTCTTACTTTCTGTTTCTATGGGAAACCTTTTCACATCAGCGGTGAACTCATTCATTCAAAATGATGATGGTACATTATTACTTGAAGGAGCTTCTTATTACTGGTTCTTCACAATCTTGATTGTTGTAGTGGGCGTGTTCTTTATGATTCCAGCTTACTTTTACAAGGAAGAGACTTATATGGCGGACCACTCAAAAGCAGTGGATCACGATCTATTTTAAGACGCGTTGCGGCATAAGGATAACAAGGCTAAATCTTTTGCCTTGTTTCCAGGCTCTGGCTTGGCTAGGGTTTAAAAAAAATGAAAGGTTGTGGAGTATGTTTCCAGGGTATGAGTACATTCTAGCGTTAATATTTCTGATGTGTACGGCTGTTGCTGGTGTAAGTACGACTCAAAACAACCTTATTGCCCCTTCGTATAAAGCATCGTCTTTTCTTTCTAAATAGGTAGCTTATGTTTACAGGTTTAGTCGAAGCGACTGCGAAAGTTTTAGAAGTAGTTCCCCAAAATTCAGGAAATATTGAGATAACAGTAGAAAAACCTAGTGAATTCAATGACTTAAAAAGAGGACACTCTGTCGCTCATAATGGGGTTTGTTTAACGGTCAAGGATGAGACTCCTGAGAATTTGAGTCAGCTTACGTATGATCTGGGGCTTGAAACCTTAAAAATTACCACGTTTTCAAAAGTTAAGGAGGGAGACCTTCTAAATTTAGAGCGTCCTTTAATGATGGGAGAGAGGCTTCATGGCCATCTTGTTACAGGGCATGTTGATGAGGTTTGTGAAGTAAAATCTGTTGAGGCCATAGAAGATGGCTGCGCAATAATTTCAATTTATAAGCTTACTAAGCCTGAATTTGTGTGGAGTAAGGGGTCGATTGTGATTAATGGTGTAAGCCTTACTATAAATGACGTCTTTTCTGATGGCCTGTCAGTCTGCTTAGTCCCTGAAACCCTAAAGAAAACAAACCTTTCTGAGCTTCAATCAGGTGATAAAGTAAATATTGAGTATGACTTTTACGCAAAAGGTGTTATTCACGCTTCTAATAGATAAGGAGCATTAAATTGCATACTGTAGAAGAATTAGTTGAAGATATTAAAGCTGGAAAAATGGTTCTATTGGTTGATGACGAGGACCGTGAAAACGAGGGTGACCTTGTACTTGCGGGAGAGCATGCAACTCCTGAACATATTAACTTTATGGTAAAAGAAGCTAGGGGTCTTGTGTGTTTGGCGATGTCGCCAGAACAAAGTGACAGACTTGGACTTTCTTTAATGGTTGGTGAAGGTCAAAATCACTCACCAAACAAAACAGCATTCACGGTAAGTATTGAAGCAAGAGAAGGAATTTCAACGGGAATTTCAGCATCAGACAGGGCGCTTACAATTCGTGTTGCTTCAGAGCCAACAGCAACTCCGAAATCTATTATTACTCCAGGACACATTTTTCCAATTAAGGCGAAGCCGGGTGGAGTGCTTCAAAGATCAGGGCACACAGAAGGTAGTGTTGATTTGATGAAGCTTGCAGGTCTTAAAGAAAGTGCTGCGATCTGTGAAGTTATGAATGATGATGGGACAATGGCTCGCTATCCTGAGCTTTTAGAATTTGCGAAAAAACATGATTTAAAAATTGGATCTATTGAAGCGTTAACAGAGTACAGACTTAACAATGAAAGCCATATTGAGGAGCTTCATTCTGAAGAGTTTGAGTTAGAAGGTGTTGAAGATTTAAAATCATATTATTTTAAAGACCTTATCAACAACAGAGTTCACTACGCACTTGTATACGGTGAATGGAATGAGGGCGATACAGTTCCTGTCAGAGTTCATGTAGATAGAGGTCCGGAGGATCTTTTAAAGTCAGGAAACAAAGATGCTTTAAACAGGTTTTTAAAATTTTCAAAAGATCAGGGTAAGGGTGTTTTGCTTGTTTTAAGACATGCAAACTTTTTCTCAAACCCTGAAGCTAAAAGAGACTTTAAAGAGTTTGGTGTTGGCGCTCAAATTTTGAAAAAACTGGGAGCTGAAAAATTAGCGTTAGTTACAAACTCTCAAAAAAACTTAACAGGGTTAACTTCTTTTGGTGTTGAAATTAAAGAGATGATTTCTTTTGGGCAGTTTTCAAATGGAGATAAGTAATTATGAAAATCGGTGTGATTACAGCGGAGTTTAACTCTAGATATACATATGCTCTAAGAGATGGTGCTGTTGAGGCCCTTGTTGAAAAGGGTGTTGCTAAAGAGAATATTATTATGAAGTCAGTGCCTGGCGCATTTGAGCTTCCTATTGTGGCTAAGAATTTGATTTTAAACCACGGTGTAGATGGGGTTCTTTGCTATGGTGTAGTCATTCGTGGAGAGACGGATCATTATGATTATGTTTGCGGCGCAGCTGCAGACGGCTGCTTGCAAGTAGGTCTTGAGACTTTAAAGCCTGTTCAGTTTGGTGTTTTAACTGTTGATACTCACAAACAACTTTTTGATCGTATTTGGGGTAAAAAAGGAAACAAGGGGCGTGAAGTGGCTCTTGGGCTTCTTGATACCTTAGAGGCGATGAAATAATAGAAAATGAGAGGGCAGGACGCGGAGGTTAAAAGAAGAAAACTTGAGATGTGGGCCCTGGTCCCGCTCAGCCTTTTCTTTATTATTTTAAACTGGGCGTTGTTTCGTTTTCATAGTGTTAGTGCTGACCTTCCTGTTTCTTATGCCTTGTTTTTCTTTGGGCTTGTAAATTTAAATGTTCTTGTTTTTTTAGCGATCATATTTTTCTTAGGTAGAAATCTAGTTAAAATCTATGCTGATTCTAAACCTCGAAGAATGGGGAAGACTCTAAAGACGAGGTTGTTTTTAGCTTTTATCAGTTTTGCGTTTATCCCGACTTGTTTAATGTTTGTCGTGTCTGTTTTTTACATCAACAACAGTTTTGACAGATGGTTTGCAAATAGAACAGAAGAAACAATTAGAAGATCTTCAGATCTTGCTGATCAGTATGTTTCTGAAATGAGAAATGGTTCTTTTTACGTAGCAAAAGGGATCGCAAAAAATTTAAAAAAAGATAAAGTTAAAGATGTTCAAAAATTTTTAGCCGACAAGATGGAAACTCACGGAGTTGATGCTTTAGAAGTTTATAAGCTTGAAGGTGAGGCTCGTTTTGAAGAAATTTATAAAGAAAAACAAGGGTTTTACCTGCCTCCTTTGGCATGGCCAAGAGTTAAAAAGCTCATAGAGGCTAATAGAATAAAAAGTATTTCAAGAAAAACTGAGCAAGGTGAGTGGTTAAGTTCAATCACAGTGGATGACGAACAAAAGCTTATTTTGGTGGTGTCTAAAATCTTGCCGTTCACACTTCTTGATACAATGGAGGCTGTTGCTGTCGCTAGAACTGAGTTTCAGGCGACAAAAGAATTTAAATTCCCCTTAAAAACAATGTACCTATTTATTTTAGTGACGATGACACTGGTCATTCTAGCTTTTGGTGGTTGGTTTAGTCTTTATTTAGCTCAGTCACTTTCAAAGTCGCTTTTTGCTTTAGGGCACGCAACAAAAAGAATTTCTAGAGGGGATTTTAACCCAATTAAGTTTAAGACGGGCATGGACGAGATTAACGATCTTGTTGATAACTTTAACTCCATGACTGATCAGTTAAAAACCACTCGAGGAAACTTAAATGAGTCGATTAATGATTTAAACCAGCACTCGATTTATATGAACACACTTTTATCTCAAATTAGTTCTGGGGTGATCTCATGTGATAACAACTATAAAATCACATTGATCAACAAGAGAACTCAAGGACTGTTCTCTGTTAAAGAAAAAGATGTTCAGGGGAAGTCTTTAGAGAAAATGTTCCCTCAAGAAATTTATGATCTGGTGTCATCCTATTCTGGGGCTGAAGATGATGTTCAGGTGCATGAAGTAGATATCTTTTTAACAAGAGACTCTGTTTTGCCTCTTCAGGTAAGTATTGCCACTCTTCATGGTTTAGATGGGGAGCAGATAGGTTACATCATTACACTGGAAAAAGTTGAGCTTTTAAGAGAGAATCAGCGTGTTAAGGCCTGGAAAGAGGTTGCAACAAGGGTTGCTCATGAAATTAAAAACCCCCTTACTCCAGTTAAGCTTTCAGCGGAAAGATTGCAGAAGAAATTTGGTGGGGAAATTGAAGACCCTGCGTTTAAAGAGTGTACTAAAACAATTATCTCTCATGTGGATTTAATCAGAGACTTGGTGAATGAGTTTAATCAATTTGCAAGGTTTCCAAAACTTAAGCCGACGAGTGTGGATTTTTCAGAGTTTATATTAGAGCTAGTGTCTGTGTATAAGCCATCACATCCGGAAATTGTTTTTGATGTAGGGGTCTCAAAAATGGGCCCAGTTACATTAGATAGAGATCAAATGAAGAGAGTGTTTATCAACTTAATTGAGAACTCTATTGAGGCGATGAAGTCGACTGAGAAGAAAGTAATTTATATAGATGCTTCATACTCGCCGTCAGGCCAGGTTGTAGTGATTAAATTTTGTGATTCAGGGCCTGGTGTGCCAAAAGAAAAATGGTCAGATGTGTTTAAAACAAAATATACGACAAAAGAGAACAGTAGCGGCTTAGGGCTTTCAATTGTCCGTAAAATAATTGAAGACCATGGTGGGCGAATTTCTATATTAAAAGGCAAGGTTAGTCCCTCTGTCTTTTTAATAGAGATAGCGGCACATGGTGTAGCAAAAGGCTAATAGTGATAAGTTTTGTTAAAGAGAGTGTGAGGAAGTAAAATGGTAGATTTAAAGAATCAAAAGATACTTATTGTTGATGATGAGGTTACAATTTGTGAGATACTTGCGGCATCTCTTCAAGATGAGGGTTGTGAAGTTAGAACTGCTCATGACGGAGTTTCAGCGCTTAAGGTTCTTCAAGAGTTTAAGCCTTCAGTGATGCTTTTAGATGTGTGGATGCCTGGAGAGTTTGATGGTCTTGGCGTTTTAGGAGAGATGAAGTCTTTAACTGAAGTTCCTAAGGTCGTTGTGATGTCAGGGCACGGTACAATTGATACAGCTGTTAAGGCTGTTAAACTTGGGGCTTGGGACTTTGTAGAAAAACCTGTTTCAATGGAAAAAGTTTTAATCACTATTAAGAATATCGTTTCTTACTCTATGCAGGAAAATGAAAAAATCAGTCTTCTTAATCAGCTTCGTGAAAGTTTTGTGATTGCTGGAGAGAGCGCTCACATACAACAGATTAAATCTTTAGTGATGAGGCTTGGCGCTACTCAGTCGGCATATTTACTTAAAGGTGAAGAGGGCGTTGGAAAAGGTTTGGTTGCAAGAAATATTCACTATGTGAGTAAGCGCGCAGGGTTTCCTTTTGTGACAGTCAATTGTAACTCTCTTCCTGAAGGGCTTCACTCTGTAGAGCTTTGGGGCGCGGAAGATAAAAATATTGGCTTTTTTCAGGCTGCGCAGAATGGGACGCTTTTTATTAAGAACATTGAAAAACTTGATCAAGAAGCTCAAGAAAAGCTTGCAGACCTTTTGAGGGAGAAAGAGTCAAATCGATTATACAACGTGAGAGTTGTGGCCTCTACATCTGTGGACTTGCAAAGTTTAGTTAAGGTGGGGGAATTTAGAGAAGACCTTTACGGCAGGATTTCAACTTTGTCTTTAGAGGTTAAGCCTTTAAGAGAGAGAAAAGAGGATGTTCCGATATTGGTGGAATATTTTGCTCAAGAGTATTGTAGAAAAGCAGGGGTTAAAACAAGAATGTTTCAAGAAGATGCTTTAAAGCTTCTTCAAGCTCATGATTGGGGCGGAAACATTTTAGAACTTAAGAATTTTGTAGAAAGAGTTCATATTTTATCAACGAGTGAAAAATTTGATGTGTATGATGTGAACTATGCCGGGATAACCCCTTCGGGAGTTCAAGACTTTAATGGTTACGGAAATTTTAGAGAGGCCAGAGCTCAGTTTGAAAAAGATTACTTGCTTGCTAAGATAGCGGAGAATGATGGTAATATATCAAAAACATCAGAGGCGATTGGATTAGAGAGAAGTTACCTTCATAGGAAGATAAAAGCTTACGGTATTGAAGTAGACGCTAAAAGATAGAAGAAGAAAGAGGAATAAAATGGTAAAATGGACAAATCTTGGAATCAAAACTTACAAAGAAGATCCGTCTGATGCAGAGGTTCCAAGCCATAAGCTTTTAGTAAGGTCAGGGTTAATTAAAAAATTAAGTTCGGGGATCTACACATATAGCCCCTTGTTCTTAAGGGCTCTTAGAAAGCTTGAAGGTATTGTTAGAGAAGAGCTTGATTCAGTTGGGATGGCTGAACTTTTGATGCCAATGGTGCAGCCAAAACAGCTTTGGGTGGAGTCTAAGCGTTGGGGTTACCCAGACATGCAGACTTTTACAAATAAGAATAACAATGAATTTTGTCTTGGCCCAACACATGAAGAAGTGATTACAGATTATGTGAGAAACGACATCACAAGCTATAAAGAGCTTCCGGTGATGTATTATCAGGTACAGAACAAATACCGGGATGAGATTAGACCAAGATTTGGCTTGATGCGTGGTAGAGAGTTTTTAATGAAAGACGCTTATAGTTTTGATGAAGATCAAGAGGCTGCACATAAGAGTTACTATCTTACAAGAGATGCGTACGTTAAGATTTTTGACCGTTTAGGTTTAGAGTACCGAATAGTTAAAGCAGATGCGGGGGCTATTGGCGGATCGTTAACGGAAGAGTTTCAGGTTTTGGCAAGCGTTGGAGAAGATGAGCTTTTAGTGAGTGATGGATCTGATTACGCTGCAAATATTGAAATTTGCCCAAGAAATTTTTCAGTTGATGTGCCAAAGAGCGTGTCTGTAGAAGTGGCTAAAGAGGAAATCTCAACACCAAACTTAAGAACGATTGAGGATTTATCAAAAGCTTTAAATATGCCAGAAGAAGAACTTGTTAAAACAATGTTTTTTGAAGGAGAGTACCCAAACGGTAAGCTTGTAAAATTCACAGTTCTTCTTAGGGGTTGTGATCAGGTAAATGCAATTAAGATTAAGAACAACTTAGGCTTTGCTGCTGAGCCAAGAATGCTTACAGATGTTGAGGTTAAAGAACTTGTTGGCGCAAGCCCTGGAAGCTGTGGTCCTGTTGGGGTTGAAACCAACGTCTATATGGATCAATTTTTAAAAGATTATAAATCAATGGTGGTTGGTGCCAATAAAGATGACTTTCACTTAAAAGGCGTGAGTCCTGGAAGAGATTTTCAGATTAAAGAAATCTTTGATCTAACATCGGCTCAAGAAGGTGATGTCTCTCCAGATGGAAAAGGCGTTTTAAAATCTATTAGAGGTGTTGAGGTTGGTCATATTTTTTACCTTGGGACTAAGTATAGTAAATCTATGAAGGCTCAGTTCTTGGATTCAAAGGGTAAGGCTCAGTTTTTTGAAATGGGTTGTTACGGGCTTGGAGTTTCAAGAACACTGCAGGCTGCAGTGGAACAATCACATGATGAAAATGGAATAATCTGGCCAAAGGCTTTGTCTCCTTTTGATGTTCATGTTTGTCTTCTTGATTCAAATGATGAAATTGATGAATACCTGTCAAAAACAGTTAAAGAGCTTGAGGCTTCAGGCTTAACAGTTTTCTTGGACAATAGAAAAGAACGTCCAGGGGTTAAGTTTAAAGATGCAGACCTTTTAGGTTTTCCGATAAGGCTTACTATTGGCGCAAAGGGTTTTGCTGCAGGTAATGTGGATATTTGTATTCGCTCTAAAGGAGAGAAAACAGATTGTGCACTGACTGATGCGGGTAAGAGGATCAAGGAATATTATGAGTCGATCTAAGGCTGCGGTTTTTTTAGCACTAGATGTGGATACAAAAGATGAGGCTTTTTCTTTAGTTGAGAAGTGGTCTCCTCACATATTGGGTTTTAAAGTGGGGCCTCGTTTAGGTTTTCAGTTTACTCAAAGTGAGTGGAGATGGCTCTCTAAAAAAGGTGAAGTCTTTATTGATTATAAATTTTTTGACATCCCTTCAACTGTAGCAAGCTCTGTAAAAGTGGCTTTTGACAGTGGTGCTTCTTTTTGTACGGTTCATGCTTTAAATGGTTTGGAGTGTTTAAAGGGGCTTGCAAAACTTGAAAAAGAGCTTAACCAAATAAGACCTTTTAAAGTTCTTTGTGTGACTCTTCTTACAAGCTTTGATCAGGAGGGTAATGTTTTACCACTTTCTCGAAATATGGAACCTGCAAAGGTTGTAAATACTTTATCAGATGTGGTTTTTGAATCTGGCTTATCAGGTTTGGTTTGTTCCCCAAGGGAAGTTTCAAAGGTTAAGGAGCGTTACCCTAAAGGGACGTTTGTGATACCGGGGATTCGTTTTGCTACAGACTCTAAAGATGACCAAAAAAGAGTGGCTACACCAGAAGCTGCTTGGGCAGACGGGGCGACTCATTTAGTTATGGGAAGGTCTTTGATTAGAGCAAAAGATTTTGAAAACACAGTGAAAAACTTGGAGGCTTCATGGCAAACCGTATAGTTGCTGGTAGGCACTCTGTAATGGAAGCGCTTAAGGTGAGGCCTGATGCGGTGTCTGCAATTTATGTGGGGGAGACTTTTGACTCTAAGAAGTGGAGCGGGGAGTTGAGCGCTTTAGCAAAAAGAGCTCAGGTAAGCTTAAGTCCTAAAAAAGAAAGTTTTTTTAATAAGCTTTCGCAAAACGCTCAGGGGGTTGCTTGTGAGGTTGCAGAGGATCCTTCTTGGCCAGATGAGAATGCTGAGAGTGCGTTTATCTTAGCGCTGGATTCTGTTGAGGATCCTCATAATTTAGGGGCGATCTTAAGAACGGCTTGGTTGATGGGTGTAGACGGCATTTTAATGTCGGTTAAGGACTCTGCGCCGCTGACTCCTACAGCCTGTAAGGTGGCGTGCGGTGGTGCTGAACATGTTCCCATCATGCGTGTTAAGAACATTAAAAATGAACTTGATGATTTAAAAGAAAAAGGATTTTGGTCATATGCCTTGGCTGTTGATGATACGGCGCAAGACATCAAAGAAGTTCCTAAGTCGGCAAAAACAATTTTAATTGCAGGGGCTGAGGAAAAAGGCATTAAGCCAACACTTATTAAAGCGTCGGATTTTAAAGTTTACATTCCGCAAACAGATCCTTCTGCAAGTTTGAATGTTTCAGTTTCAGTTGCTGTTGGGGTTTGGACATTGAAGTAGTTCGGGATTCTTCAGTGTAAACGGCTCCACAAAAGCCCAATAAACTTACAGATTTACTTTTAGTGTTGACCTCAGGGGGGATATGGGATTTATCCTTCAGTCTTGTTAGCTGGATTAGCTCAATTGGTAGAGCAGCTGATTTGTAATCAGCGGGTCGGGGGTTCGAATCCCTCCATCGGCTCAAACGTTCTTTAAAATATTACATTTTTAATGTATTGGGGGGATACTCAAGCGGCCAACGAGGACAGACTGTAAATCTGTTGACTACGTCTTCGCAGGTTCGAATCCTGCTCCCCCCACAT
>JBOEFV010000034.1:22206-27720 GCA_050633065.1 Bdellovibrionales bacterium | reverse complement strand
GCATTGACCTTTGTAGACACGGTCACCATCTTTAAAAAAGCTAGTAATAGTAAGATCTAAGTTTTTAGGGATGGACGAGAAGATATTGTCAGTTCCGGAAAGTGAGATGTCCTCTTTTGCTAAAATTCTAGCTGTTCTGGTGTACTTTGGAAGCTCTAATGAGTCAGAGGTCTTATCCCCAAGTGGTGCGTCCTCTTGAAATAAGTCTTCCCAAAAACCCTCAGAAAGAGGATTGATCATCTGATGCTGCTTTCATATTTAACTTCGCCTGTGAGGCGTTGAATTTCTTTTTGAATCATTTCTTTTGCAAGCTCAGGAACAACATCCCAAACAACACTCTCAATGATGTCTTTGCTCTGTGCAAGAATAAGTCTTTTTAGTTCTTCTTTTGAAAGTTGTGGTATTGCTTCAGGGCTTACTTTAATTTCGCCTTCATCTTTAAGAGGTAAAACTTGAGCAGCCTCTTCAGTCTTTAGCGGTTCAATAACTTCTTCAACAGGTTGAGCTGCTTCTTCTGGCTCAGGTGCTGAAACCTTATCTGGTGTTGGTGGTAAGTTTAGCTCTAGCCCCTCAGGTGCTGTAAAGAGATCTTCTTCAGGTGCTTCAAAAGGAAGGCTGTTGTCATCAAGTGACTGAACTTTAAAAGAGTCAACGTCTTCTAGACCTTCTGGTGCAAGGTTTGCAAAGTCATCTTGTATGGGTTGCTCCATCCAATCATCATCAGCTTCAGAGGTGTCAATGCCATCTAAGCTAAGGCCTTCTGGAGCGCTAAAGGCGTCGTCATCAACATTGGTCTCTTCTTTTAAGATGCTCTCAAAGTCTGGTATAGCCGGCATTTCATCTAATGAATAATCGGCGTCATCGGAAGAAGAACTGTCTTCATCAAGGCGGCTAAGATTCAAACTGTCTAAAGGGGGAAGGTCTGGAGTTTCCTCAAGATCTGAAACCATTGAAACAGGAGTGTCTTCAATATCGCTAAAAGGCTGTTGAATATTAGGGGTATTGTCACCTTCATCAGGAAGTGGAGTATCAAGAATTAGGTGATCACTGAGTTCATTCTGTTTTAGTCTTGCAACTAATTTCTTTACAGTTGAACGAAGAGTGTCTGTTTCAAAAGGTTTTTCAATGCTGGCATCAGCTTTACATGAATTAAACTTTTCAGTGTCTAACTCCATAAATCCACTCCACATCAAAACAACAGGAATCTCTTTAGAGTCATCCTCAAGTTTTAACTGTAGGCATGCTTCGTATCCATTAAGTTTTGGAAGAAGAATATCCATGAAGCAAATGTCAGGTTTAAAAGTTTGAGCTATCTCATTAACATCAACGCCGTGATGAACGGTCTGTATTTTTACGCCGTAGTCTTGCAGTGCAAGTGAAAAGGCTTTTTTTATAGAAGGGCTTTCATCGGCTAAAAGTACGCGTAAAGACATGTATAAATTAGACGACAGGATCTTGGTAGAGTCAATATCCCTATAAAGCTATTGCTTTAGGCGGTTTATAAGGTGATTAGCTCTGAGTAAAGGTAGAGATCATCATCAGTAACAGTAGTTTCGTCTGTCTCAAAGGCTAGTAGGTCATTGATGAAAATCATATCAGATTCACTGAGCATTTTAGCTTCTTGAGAAAGGTTAAAAGAATAAGCACTTGTGAGTAATAAGGCTACACAAAATGTTGCAATTCCAGTGTATAAACGTTGAGCAAAAACCCTTTTCTTTGAAAAAGTCTGTAGACTCTTGAGCTGCTCATCAGAGGGAGGGGGCGGGTTAATAGTGCGTTCTTTGATCAATCTGTCAAAATTTTCGTGGTTCATAAATCCTCCATATTAAAATGTTCTTTGATTTGATTTCTTGCTTTATTCAGGCGGGATTTTACTGTTCCAGATGGAATGTCTAATATCGAAGAAATCGCATCAATTTTAAGTTCTGAAAAGTAGTAGAGGGTAAAAACGGGCCTTGTAAGTTTGTCTAATTTTAACACAGCCTCTTGTAGATCAATTTTTGCATCAACAGCATTTCTTGATGAGGCTGTTGAAAGATTTTCCTTCGCTACAGAAAGAAGCCTGAAGTTTCTCTGTTTCTTTCGAAGAAAATCGTAACAAGTATTAAGTGTTATTTTGTAAATCCAGGTTTCAAAAGAGGAGTCGTTCTTAAATTTATCGATGTTCTTATAAATTTTTAAAAAAACTTCCTGAGAGATGTCATCCACATACTGAGGTTCAGCGTTGTAGATGATTTGCCTTTTTATCTTATCGTGAAACTTATAATAAACAGCCTCAAAATTTTCAGTTGGGGCTATTTTTTTATCACTCATAAAAAAGGAAAGGGCTTTGGTTTTCATGGAGGCTTAGTCGCGTCCTCTTTTTCCACGCATTTTGCCTTTTAATTCACTAAACTTTTTTCTTTGTGAATCATTTAGTAGAGCGCGTGTTTTTAACATTGTTTCAAACTTATACTCTTTAAAAGTTGTGTGTGCATCTAACATTTTGGTGTGAAGACTCTTGAGTGAACTGTCTGAATCGTTTGAGTGCATAGCTTTTTTAAAAGCTTTTCTTGCTTCCTTCTTTTTCTTGCCAAGAGCTTTCATTTTGTCTTTTCTTGATTTTCGAACGTCTTTAAGCTCCTTTTTCTGTTCTTTGCTAAGGTCTAATTGCTTAAAAATTTTCTGCATATCTCCTTTTTTGCCTTCTCCTCTCTTTGCAAAAGCGGGGGACACAAGCATTAAAGATAGTGCTATTAGTGCGATACGTTTCATTATGAACTCCTTAAGTTTAGCGGGTTTAAATTAACTCACATATACTTAGACGTTCATAGTCTTGAAAAGGTTCAAAAATAAATTGCAACATAATATTAAGGTTATGATTCTAGTGTTTACTTGGGGGATAACAATGTCTAATCCATGCTATTAGCGCAGAAGGCTTTAAGTGCTCTAAAGGGGGTGTTTTTTCAAAGAGGTGGTGGCGGCTGTTTTGTAGAGCTGGCTTGTAATAAACTCCGTGTATGAAAGCTTTAATATTTATGTTCATACTAGGATTAGGTTCAAGTGCGCTTGCAGGAGGGCAGTCTCTATTAGGTGGTAAAGATGTTAATTTAAGTGAGCTGTTAGGGTCTTTAAAAAGCTCTCTTGTCATGGAAGATGAGCTGCTTAACCTTAGTGGGACATTGGGTTCTGTCACTCAAGTTTGGGAAGACTTAAGAGTTGTTATCTTAAGCCAAGGGGTGAACGTTTTACCCTTGCAAGGAAATCTTATTGAGTGGAGAGATCAAAGAGTTTCTGAAGAGGCGCTTTATGCATATGATGAGCACTTTAAGGGAAAAGTACAGTCTGTGGGAGCTTTTTATGAACAAGGTGTTGAGAGTAAAGAGTTTGTAGACAGGCCTTTTCAGAATCAGCCAGTTCTTGTTCTAAAAAATAATGTTCAGGGGCATGTGCTGATTCATGAGCTCTTACACCTTTGGATCTCAAAGGTCTCTGACCTTGCGGGTTTAAGTGAAGACTTGGACCGCATTGGTGAAGGTGTGGGCGAAGAGGTTTTTGTTGATACATTTATGCTGGAGCATGCAGAGCAGTTTAAGCTTTCTGAATCAGATATCTGTTTTAGAAGAAAATACCTGTCTCAAAACTTACAGGTATTGAAATCTAATATGGGGGATATGTCTAAAGATGAGCGGACTTTTATAGCAAGTGATTACTTTGAGAGTTATAAGGTATCAGAGAGTTACAGGATGAAATGTATACTGCAGGGGAGCTTTTAAAATCTGTTGATCAAATCTCTAATAAAGATTAGTTTTTAAACAGTGATTAAAATACTGGATCAATACCTTTTAAAGCTTTATCTGAAGTACTATTTTTTTAGTCTACTGGTTCTTACATTCTTATTTCTTTTAATCGATGTTGTGACAACTCTTAACAGATTTCAGGTGGCGGGTAACATCTACCTTGGTTACTATATGTATTATATCCCTTGGATCGTGGCTCAGATGATGCCAATTTCAGGGGTCTTGGCGACAGTTTTCTTATTTGTAAATATTCAAAAAAATAATGAACTAGTGGTTTTTTACTCTCTAGGGATTTCTATTTATCGAGTTTTAGCGCCGCTTTTATCCGTTTTGTTTTTGATTTCAGTTGTAGGTTGGGCTTTTACTGACAAGGTTGTCCCAAAAGCTATGGAGCGTAGAAACTATTATTACTATGTGGAGATGAAGAAAAACCCTGCAAGTTTTAACCAGCTTAAAAAGAAGAACATATGGCTTAGAACTCCAGAGGCTATAATTAACTTTAAGCAGATCTTGTCAGAGTCTGAAGTTCAAGGGGTTAAGGTTTTCTTTTATGACCGTGAGAAGTGGAAGCCGACAAGAGTTTTAGATGCTAAAAAAGTAAGGCTTGATAAACAGCTTTGGACTTTTGAGGACGGAGTTGAAGTTTTGTACGGAGCTTCAGGGGTCACATCAAAGCCTTTTAAGGAAATTGTGACAAAGCCGTTAGAGGACTTAACAGAGTTTAAGAAGCGACAGTCGAGAGCTGAGGCAATGAGTTTATCAGAGCTTTCTTATGCTATTAAAAAGGCAAAGGCTGCGTCTATGGCCACAAGGCTTCTTGAAACAGAATACCATGGAAAGCTTAGCTTTATCTTTTCAGCGCTTTTTTTAAGTCTATTGGCCTTGCCGTTTTGCATAGGAAACCAGCGCTCTTCAAATCTTTTTGTAGGCCTTGGTTTTACACTGGCTTTAGTCCTGCTTTACTGGGTGGCTTATAGCTCATCACTTAATATGGGAAGAACAGGGGTGATGCCTGCTGTAATTGCAGCATGGCTGCCAGGGCTGCTCAGTGTCCTAGCTTTTTTAGCCTTGATCAGGCGGCAAAGGTTTTGAGTAATTAAATTAAGTCTCCCACTTAAATAGCTGATTTTACTTTAAAATATGGTACAATAAAAGTACGGCTGGCTGATATTTGTTGACCAGAGTTAAATTACACGTCAGATTTTTTTTATAGAAGGATTTAGTATGGCATTATTAGAAGTTTTAAAATTTCCAGACCCAAGATTAAGGAAGCTCTCAGAACCTGTTGAAGGGGTGACAGAAGAGCTTAAAAAGTTTGCTGCCGATATGCTTGAAACTATGAGGGATGAAAGAGGAATTGGTCTTGCTGCACCTCAGGTGAATAACCTGATTCGTTTAATTTTGGTAGACACTCGACCACAAAAAGATGGGCGTTATGACTTATCTGAAATGACAGAGTTGGAGCAAAAAACTCAACAACCCTTAACGTTGTTTAACCCTGTAATAACTAAAAAAGAAGGGGAGACCACTTTTGATGAGGGCTGCCTTTCTGTTCCAGGTTACCATGAAACAGTTAAGCGTTTTGAGTATATTGAAGTTGAAGCTTTAGGGCTTGATGGTGAAAAAATAGAGCTTAAAGTTGATGGTTTAACAGCGATTTGTATTCAACATGAAATTGACCATTTAGATGGTAAGCTTTTTATTGATAGGCTTAGTTTGTTAAAATCAAATAAAA
>JBOEFV010000034.1:0-22201 GCA_050633065.1 Bdellovibrionales bacterium | reverse complement strand
AATAAAATCAAGAAGCATGGCTACCCAACAAAAGAAGAAATGAGAGAAGCTGCAGAAGAAGAGGGTGAAGACTAAGTGGCTGATGTTGAAAAAAAGTATAGAGTTCTTTTTATGGGAACTCCTGACTTTGGAAGTGCTACACTTGAAGCTCTGATAAAGGATCCACAGATAGAAGTGCCTTTGGTGATCAGTCAGCCTGATACTAAGCGTGGACGTAAAATGAAACTTACCCCGTCTCCAATTAAGGCAAAAGCTTTAGAGTTAGGGCTTGAGGTGGAAACACCTGAAAAAGTTTCAACTCCTGAGTTTATAGAGAAAATTAAATCACTAAAATTAGATGCTGCTTTGGTTTTGGCTTATGGCCAGCTTTTAAAACAAGATCTTTTAGATGTTTTACCAAATAAATTTGTAAATATTCATGCAAGCCTGCTTCCAAGGTGGAGAGGGGCGGCCCCGATTCAAAGAGCTGTTATGGCAGGGGACAAAGAAACAGGGTTGTCTTTTCAGGCTATGCAGTTAAAGCTTGATTCAGGCCCGATTATTTTTGAAGAAAAAACAGAAATTTTAGAAGAAGAAAACTCATTGGAACTTGCCAAAAGGCTCTCTGTGATTTCATCAAACTTAGTATGTAAGGTGATGAAGGGGCATATTGATGGTCAGTTTGATTTAGTTTCACAAGATGAGGCTAAAGTGACCTATGCTAAAAAAATTGAAAAATCAGAGGGGCTTATTAACTGGTCAATGGATGCTCAAGCATTGCACGACCATATTAGAGGTCTTAAGTGGGGGCCGGGAGCCTACACTAATTTTGAGGGGAAAAGACTTAAAATATCAGACACAAAAATTAAATTAAGTGAAAATACTGAGCAGGGAGTTTTGTCTTTTATTGAAGAAATGGCTTCTGGGGATCTTATTTTGTGGGTAGGGACAGCAAAAGGTCTTTTAGGAGTTGGAACTGTTCAACCAGAGGGCAAACCCTCTATAAAAGCGAAGGATTTTGTTAATGGTTACGGCTTGACCGTAGGCCAAAGATTTTCTTAAGTCCTTTATATGACAGAGAAACTTAATAACGACACATTTCTTGTAGCGCCAAGTATGCTTTCTTGTGACTTTTCTGATATTGGCGGTGAGCTTAAGGCTATTGATGCTGCCGGCGCTGATATGATTCACTGGGATGTTATGGATGGGCACTTTGTTCCAAATATTACTTTCGGAGCTCCTGTAATTTCAAAAACTAGAAAAGCATCAAAGAATTTCTTTGATGTACATCTTATGATTGATAATCCTGAAAACTATCTAGAAGACTTTATAAAAGCAGGGTCTGACTCTGTTACGATTCATATTGAATCTACAACAAAAGTTAAAGAGTGTTTTAAAATACTTGATGAAGCAGGGGTGCAAAAAGGGATTACATTAAGACCTGGAACGTCACTTTCAACTGTTGAGCCTTATTTAGCTGATGTTGATATGGTTTTAGTGATGACTGTTGAGCCAGGTTTTGGTGGACAAAGCTTTATGGAAGATCAAATTGAAAAAGTTGATAGACTTCATGCTTTAAGGTTAGAGCATGGATATAAATATAAAATTCAAATTGATGGAGGGGTGAGTGATAAGACAGCTCCTCTTTTAAAGAATGCAGACGTTTTAGTTGCAGGAAGTTTTGTTTTTAAAAATGATTATGTTGATGCGATAGGGAAATTGAAAAATGCAAAAAAATAAGCTTAAACTTACAGGTGTAGATTTAACAATTGATAATGTGTGGGGTATATCTCAAAAAGAATACAAGGTAGAGCTTTGCAGTGAAGCAAGAAAGAATATTCTAGAATCAAGAGAATACATTGAAGGACGTATTGAAAAAGGTGAGACCATGTATGGTGTAAACACCGGCTTTGGTCACTTTTCAAATGTAGCAATTTCAAATGAGCAACTTATTGAGCTTCAAAAGAATTTAATCAGATCACATTCTTGTGGTGTAGGAGAACCATTCACTCCAGAAGAAGTGAGGGCTATTATGGCTTTAAGAGCAAACGCTTTGTCTCGTGGACATTCTGGAATTAGACCTGAAGTGATTGAAAAGATTATTGAGTTCATCAATAACGATTTAACTCCTTATATTCCGTCTCAAGGTAGTGTTGGAGCAAGTGGTGACTTAGCACCGTTATCACATTTAGCGCTTTCTATTATTGGAGAAGGTGATTTATGGGATGGTGTTAAAAAAGTAAGAACTGCAGATAAGTTAAAAGAACTAGGCATTAAGCCTTTAGAACTTCAAGCAAAAGAAGGTCTTTCGATGATTAACGGTTGTCAGGTTATGACAGCAGTTGGTCTGCTAAACTGTTACAGATCACGAAAAGTCTTAGAGCTTTTTGATCTTGCAGGTGCAATGACTCTAGAGGCTTTAAAGGGAACAAGGACAGCTTTTGATCCTTTAATCTCTGCGACCCGTGCTCATCCAGGTGAGGCAAAAACAGCGAGGAACATGTTAAAGCTTTTAGGTAAAACCTCTCCAATTGCTGAATCACATTTGGAGTGTGGAAATGTTCAGGATGCTTACTCTCTTCGTTGTATTCCTGCAGTTCATGGGGCAACAAAAGACTCAGTAAAAAGGGTGGTCGAAGTTTTAGAAGTTGAAGCAAACTCTTCAACTGATAATCCGTTGGTCTTTGCAAAAGAAAATAAGATTCTGTCTTGTGGAAACTTTCATGGGGAACCGGTGGCGTTTCAACTAGATTACTTGGGAATTTGTCTAAGTGCTTTAGCAAGTATTTCTGAATGTAGAATTGAAAAACTAATCAACCCTTCAATGTCAGGGCTTCCGGCGTTCCTTGCTCCAAATGGTGGGTTGAACTCTGGAATGATGATTGTTCAAGTTGCTGCAGCAGCTCTAGTAAGTGAAAATAAAATTTTAGCACATCCAGCTTCTGTTGATAGTATTCCAACATCAGCTGATAAGGAAGATCATGTTTCAATGGGGACAATTGCAGCTAGAAAAGCTAAGCAAATTTTAGAAAATGCTGAAAAAATTCTAGCTATGGAAATCTTATGTGCAACACAAGGTTTAGACCTTTTAAAGCCACTTAGACCAGATGGTGTGATTTTAGATGTACTGGACTTCATCAGAACAAGAGTTCCATTTGCTGAAACAGATCGTGTCTTCGCAGATGATATAGAAGAGATACGCTCAATGATTTCTAAAAGAGAGATCAATGATGTGATTGAGAAGAAATTAACTTTAGAAGTTTAAGGGGAAATGATGAGAACAGTTAAATCACCAACGGGAACGAAACTTAATTGTAAAGATTGGCCACAAGAAGCAGCTTATAGAATGATTCAAAATAATTTGGATCCAGAGGTTGCTGAGATTCCAGAAGAGCTTGTGGTTTATGGTGGAATTGGAAAGGCTGCTAGAAACTGGCCGTCATTTGATAAAATTTTAGAAACTCTTAAAACGTTAGAGAATGATGAAACTTTACTTGTTCAATCAGGAAAACCTGTAGGTATTGTAAAAACTCACGAAGAAGCGCCAAGGGTTCTTATAGCAAATTCAAACCTTGTTCCAAACTGGGCAACCTGGGAGCATTTTGATGAGTTAGATAAAAAAGGTCTCATGATGTATGGGCAGATGACAGCAGGGTCATGGATTTACATTGGGTCTCAAGGAATTGTTCAAGGAACTTATGAAACATTTATTGAGGCTGGGAGAAAGCACTTTGGTGGAGATTTGAAGAATAAACTAATTGTTACAGCAGGCCTTGGTGGAATGGGTGGAGCTCAACCATTAGCAGGTGTTTTTGCAGGAGCTACAGTTTTAGGTGTAGACGTTGATGAAGAGCGTATGCAAAAAAGAGTGGAAACAAATTACTTAGATGAAATTGCTCCTGATATAGATTCAGCAATTGAAAAAATTGAGCAGTATAGAAAAGAAGGAAAAGCTTTAAGTGTAGGTCTTAAAGGAAATATGGCAGAGGTTTTGCCAGAGCTTTTAAAGAGAGGCTTGGTAATTGATGTGTTAACAGATCAAACATCTGCTCATGATCCTTTAAGGGGTTATATTCCGGTGGGATACTCTTTAGATAAAGCTTCAGCTTTAAGAGAATCTGATCCTGAAAAATACATTAAGCTGTCAAAAGAATCGATGAAGGTGCATGTTCAAGCAATGCTTGATTATCAGAAAAAAGGAGCCGTCACTTTTGATTATGGTAATAACATTAGGGCAATGGCTCAAGATGCTGGTTTAGAGAACGCTTTTGATATTCCAGGTTTTGTTCCTGAATACATTAGGCCTTTGTTCTGCAAGGGTAGTGGGCCATTTAGATGGGTTGCTTTATCAGGAGACCCTGAAGATATTTATAAAACAGATGAGGCGCTTAAAAAACTTTTTCCTAATAAGCCTGAGCTACATAAGTGGTTGGATTCAGCTAAAGAAAGAATTGCGTTTCAAGGGCTCCCAGCAAGAATTTGTTGGCTTGAATATGGTGAGCGTGAAAAAGCAGGTTTAATGTTTAATGAAATGGTTAAAAGTGGTGAGTTAAAAGCTCCAATTGTTATTGGGCGTGATCATTTGGATTGTGGCTCTGTTGCCTCTCCAAATAGAGAAACTGAAGCAATGAAGGATGGATCTGACGCTGTAGGGGACTGGCCAATTCTTAATGCCTTAACAAACACAGCAGGTGGAGCTACTTGGGTGAGCTTTCATCATGGTGGTGGTGTTGGTATGGGGTACTCTCTTCATGCAGGGCAAGTGACGTTAGCTGATGGAACTGAGCGTGCGAAAAAATGTTTATCAAGAGTTTTAAACAATGATCCGGCAATGGGTTTATATAGACATATTGATGCAGGTTATGATGATGCTAAAGAAGTTGCAAAAGACCGCGGTGCACAGTCTTTGTGGTTAGATTAGAATGAAAATTTATAAGAATATTAAAACTCTTTACACCTTTAAGGGCTTTGCTAAAAAAGAAGGTGTAAAGCCAGTAGATAAAGACTTTGCACCTATTAAAGATGCTGCATTAGTTGTTAATAAAGGTGTTGTTGAGTGGGTTGGGAAAGAGAAAGATCTTCCTAAAGATTATAAGGGTAAGGTGTATGATCTTAAAGGATTTAACGTTTATCCTTCTTTTACAGAAAGCCATACTCATTTGGTTTTTGGTGGGGATAGAAAAGCTGAGTTTGAAAAGAAAATTAATGGGGCTACCTATCAAGAGATTCAAAAGTCTGGTGGGGGAATTTCAAAAACCGTCAAAGATACAGCAAAAATTTCTTTAAAAGATCTCATAAAGGTATCTCAAAAGAGAGTAAATAAATTTAAAAAACAAGGTGTTAGTCTTTTAGAGGTGAAGTCTGGTTATGGGCAGAACCTAAAGAATGAAATGAAACAGCTAGAGGCGGCCTTTTCATTAAAGGGTGTTAAAATTAAGCCTACATACTTAGCTCTTCATTCATTTAAAGGGGATAAGTTAGAGTATGTTCATCGTGTTGTTAATAAGGATCTTCCAAAAGTCTTAGAGCGTTTTCCTAAACTTGATAGGGTAGATCTTTTTGTAGAAAAGGGTTTTTTTGATTTAGATGACTTAAAAGTTCTTGCAACAAAAGCTTTGGGGAGTGAGCTCACTTTCTGTGTTCATTCTGATCAGTTAAGTTTTTGTAAGAGTGCTCTTGGCAGTGCTAAGCTTGGCGCTTTATCTGTAGAGCATGCAGTTTACCTTAAGGATAAAGAAATTAACGAGATGTCAAAATATCCTACTGTTGTAAATTTGCTTCCAGCAGCTGATTTTTATTTAGACACAAAATATCCTAACGCTAGAAAACTTATTGATGCGGGAGTTAGGGTTTCATTAGCGACAGATTATAACCCAGGAAGCTCTCCCACACAGGATCTGAGCTTTATTGGGGTTTTAGCAAGGCGCCAGATGAAAATGAGCTTAGCAGAAGTGTGGTGTGCTTACACAGTTAACGCTTCTCGAGCCCTTGGAGTGTTTGATAAGGGATCCTTGATTAAAGGCTTTAGTGCAGACTTTTTTACAAGTGAAAATGAGCCTGAGGACTTCTTCTATGAAGTCGGAAGCCATCCAGTTCAGAAGTTGTATAACTGATTAGCAAAGATTTTTTTGAAGTTTAATTCTGACTGTGTAAAAAAAAAGACTTTAGTTAAATAAAAGAGAGAGTAATTTTTTATCAGTGAGGTCTATTTTTCCATCTAATCTAAGAAGTGTTTTGCCGTCCTTTTCAAATAAGAAATAAGCGGGAAGAACATCTACTGAGAGTAAGTTTTGATAATCAGCGTTTTCATCAAATAAAAGAGTGATGTCGCTGATCTCTAACTGGCTCCAAATAAACTTTGCTTGAGGAAGATTTTTAGTTTCATCAATGTTTACAGCAAGAATACTAAAGCCAGTTGGCAGTTCAGAAGCTTTAAATCTTTTAAGCTCCTCAAGGTCTTCTTTACAGCTGGAGCACCAGCTCGCCCAAAAAACCACTAGAGTTCGGTCTGTAAGGTGTTCTTCAAAAACGCTACCAAGGTTGAATTCATGTGGGTTTTTTGTGATTTTAGCACCTTTTTGGGTGTTTGATATCCAGAAAAGGCCAATAATAACCGATAAGGCTATTGATGCAGCAATTTTACCAAGATACTTCCAGTCATACGTTTCCACAGAATCAGGCTATTCCTATGTCTGCAGAGGGTCAAAGTAAAAAAGAAGTGGAAGAAATTTTGAGCCGTAAAAAGAAGCAAAGTGGTCAAATGGTTTTAGAGTATATCTTGCTAATGTTACTAGCGGTCTCTATGGCAAGTATTATGAAATCAAGTCTTATTGGTGGAGATGCAAGTGACCCAAGTAATGCAGGTGTTCTAACAAAGCTTGTATATGGCTTAGCAAATACAATTGCCGCAGATACTCCTGGCGAGTAAGATTAATTCATGAAAAATTTAATACTTTCTTTGGACCAGGGGACCACTGGGTCTACAGCGTTGGTTATGAACACAAAAGGTAAAGTTCTTGGATCAAGTAATGTGCCTTTTAAGCAAATATTTCCTAAAGCGGGCTGGGTTGAACATGACCCTGATGAAATACTAAAAAGTATGAAAAAAGCAATCAGGTTAGTTTTTAAAAAGATAGATAAAGACCCTAAAGATATTTTAACGATTGGAATAACAAACCAAAGAGAAACAGTTGTGTTTTGGGATGGTAAGACAGGAAAAACATTTGGAAACGCAATTGTTTGGCAGTGTAGAAGAACAACAAAAAGAGCTGAAGAAATTAAAAAAAATGGTGATGCTTCTTGGATAAAGAAAAAAACAGGATTGAGTGTTGATCCATATTTTTCATCTACAAAAATAGAATGGTTTTTGAAAAAGAATAAGTCATCACATAAAAATTTAAGAGTTGGAACAATTGATACTTTTTTACTGTGGAACCTTACGGGTGGCGAAAGCTTTTACACAGAGCCAAGTAACGCATCAAGAATGCAACTGTTTAACATCAAGACTCAAAAGTGGGATGAAAAACTTTTAGATTACTTTGGTGTGCCGAAAAGTGTTTTGCCTGAAGTTGTCGATTCAAACTCTAACTTTGGAAGCGTTAAGGGGTTTAAGCCTTTGGTTGATGGAACACCCATTACAGGTATATTGGGGGATCAGCAGGCGGCTTTATTTGGACAAGGGGCACTTAAAGCGGGTGATTTAAAATGCACCTTTGGAACAGGAAGCTTTATTCTCTTAAACACAGGGGGCGAGTTAACTTATTCTAAAGCAGGGCTTCTTTCTACAGTAGCTTGGAGGCTTAAAGGAAAAGGCCCTGTGTATGCTTTAGAAGGCGGAGCTTTTAACTGCGGTTCTTGCATTAATTGGTTTGTATCAGAGTTTTCATCACTAAAGAAGTCATCTGATATAGGGCCTTTAGCACAATCAGTTCCAAGCTCTTTAGGGGTTAAGTTTGCACCAACTTTTTCAGGTTTAGGTGCTCCTTATTGGAATTCTGAATCAAGAGGGGCTTTTGTGGGTCTTAGCCGGGGGGTTAAAGGGGCCCATATGGCAAGAGCGGTACTTGAGGGGTTGTCTTTTCAGAACACTCTAATTTTTGAGGCTATGGAAAAAGACTTTGGAAAACTTAAAAATATCTTTGTAGATGGAGGGGTTTCAAGATCAGACTTTTTAATGGACAGGCAGGCTGTGTTTTCAGGTAAGAAACTGGTGAGGCCTCAAAATATTGAGACCACAGCTGTAGGTGCAGCTTTAATGGCAGGCGTTGGTGCAGGGGTTTTTAAGGCGGGTTCTAAGCAGTTAAACCCTGTTGAAAAGGTGTTTAGGAAGAATATAGGCGCTGTAGATAAAAAATTAGTCAGATCATATAGAGGGCTGTTTGAATCTTTAAGTTTGAGGCCGTTTATTGAGGAATAAAGAAACTTCGGACTGTTCTAAAGTAATACGGTAACAATTCGGCAACAGTCTCGCTATAAAACAAACTTTGGTCCAGATAAAGTTGAAACCACTTAAAGTTTTAAAACTTTGGGTCCGAAATACCAGTATGAGACAAATATATAAAGATTTAGTAATAGGTTTGATTTTAGCTTCTTTTACTTTTGCACCAAGTGCGTTTGCAAAACCACGTAGTGTAAAAGCTAGAAGTGTTACAAAAGCGCCTCTTTATGCAGGAATGTTAAAAGCCGTTAAGAAAAATAAAAAAGGCTTAAAGGTTTCTTCATTTGTTGAGTCAGCAAAGCCAATGATCAAAAACAGAGAGTATAAGGACATTCAAAAGATGGCCCTTCCTTACTGGGATAAAAAGTTTGATCAATTTACTATTGGAAAAGACTACTTTAAAATTAAATTTAAAGGGGCTGTTTTATTTGGAAGGTATGTAGATAGAGGACCTGTTGCTTTTATGGTTAATAACCAGCCATTTTTGTGGAAAGATATTTTAATCTATGGACGTGCAAAAGCAAGACTTACTGAAATCCTTATGGGTAAGAGGGCTAAAAAGGTTTCTTTTATTGAGTCTGTTCTTAATGACTTTTTTCCGAAAGCACACGCTAGAGGAAAAGCTGATTCTTGTGAAAATATTGAAGGTGCTCAAGCGCTTCAGAATGAAAATGGGGCATATACTGGGTGTAAGTGTCCTGATGGTATAACGATAAGCCCTGCAGATGAAGAACCATCATGTCCTACAGGTCCAATACAATGCCCTGATGATCAAACGCGAAATGCTGATGGTCAGTGTGTTGAAGCTGGAAGAGTGATTGTCACAGAGCCGCCAGGGGAGAAGAAAGAAATTAGCCCATGGTTAATTGGTGCGGGTTTAGTTGCGATTATAGCTTTGATTTTAATTCTTAAGAAAAAGAAAAAAGATCCAGAAGATGGTGATGATGACACTCCAACTCCAGGTTGGACTCCGGAGCCAGAAGGTCAATGTCCAACACCAGGTGCAAGAGGCTTAACAGAAGCTGACCTGCCGCCAGAGTGTAGAACGTCAAGTTGCGGAACAACAGATTCATGTGGGAGCACTAGTGGTGGTGTGATCTACTAGATCAAATAGAATAGTTATATAATCAAAAGCTCAAGTTTAAGGACTTGGGCTTTTTTTTTGTGGTGCTGCATGGCCGTATACCCTCTAAGAAGAGACTTTTGTTTTTATATGAAATAGGTTCCTATTTGTATGAAGAGAGTAGTGTGGTGCCTTGTTGTTCTTATAATGCCGATGTCTTTTATAAGGGCTGAGTCTGCAGTATATGTGTTTTCTGATACTGAGGCGGTGCTTGCTAGTGAAGAAGAGGGTGGGGAGCCTTTAGAAGGTTACTTTTCTAAAAATCCAGAATTTAACTATTTTTACAAGCATGCTCTAAACCCACAACAATCACTTTTTATGGATGGAGTGGATCAAAGGTTTTTAAGTTTTGATTATAACGGCTTTAGCCTAAGAGACCCTTCACACCCGAGTGGGATTTTTAATATGTCTGCCCTGGTGTCTTCAATAGAGGAAAAAAAAGTTCTTCATAAGCCTGGTGCGCTTTCAGTCTTGAGTGATAAAAAAGAAGGCGGCTTTCTTCGCTTTGGAATTTCTCATTTAGGAGAGGCTTTAGCAGGATTTCAAAAAGGGTCCTGTAACGCAGACTTTTGCTACGGTGGCGGGGCTGCTTTTAGGAGGGGTGGAGGTTTTAGTCAAAAAGCTGGTGGTGTTGAAAGGGACTACTTTAATAAGGTGGATTTGAATTTTCATACAGTTAAGTACCGTGAGTCTTTTGAAGACAAAACATATCTTTTTTACTCAGGGCAGGTTTTTGACGAAGATAGTGTAGGTGTCTTTGATCTTAATGAGTCTGAGAGTAAAGTAGCAAAGTCAAAGGGGGCAACGCTTTTTTTTGGCAAGGCTTATAGATTTAAAGAGATGGAGTTAAGAGGTTTTTATCTTGCTAGTTATAGAACACAAAAGAATAGAGAAAAGAACTTATCATATTCACAAAGAGGAGAGGTTTTTGAAGCTCAAATTAAACTAAAGAAATTTCAGTTTAATCTTTTTAATGAGCGTTATGATCTGTTCTCCTCTTCAGGTTCAGACCTTGGGGGTTTAAGTAAATACAGTGATAAGGCAGGAGAGTTCTTATACAATGTGCAACTTGGGTATACAAAAGAGAGAAAGGCATATGGAGGAGGAAGATTAGAGTATAAAAACTTTAGTTTGTTCTTTGATGCTTTGTCTGCCTCTTTGTACCAGGCAAATTTTAACAAGGAGTTTTCAGCAAATAATGAAGATTTGAAAACTCAAAATATTGTGGGGTTTGAGTTTTTTAAAAATTGGAGTTTAGGGAAAACTTTAAATTTAGGAATGAGGACAACGTACTCAAGAACATTTGATTTTATTGATTACAACTTAAATACAAATCTATATGAAAATTTGGATGAGATAGAAACAGCTACTCTTAAAATTGATGCTACAGGTGAGATGTTTAAATTATTTGGACAGTACCAATGGGCAAAGAACCTATCTGCTGACTCAGACCTTCCAAGGAGGCCTGGCTGGACCTTTGGCTTGTCAGGAAAACAAAAATTGTACTCGCTAAGTTTAAGTTCAGACGTTAAGTGGGTTTCAGAAAGGGTGGCTTTTGATGGGAGCATGCTCAACTCCTTCTGGGACACTGTTTTAAGGGTAGAGCACAGAGGTTTTGAGTTTTCAGTGTCAAATTTTCTAGACCAAGATAGACCTGTTCTAAAGGGCCTTGAGAGAAGACCTATTACTTTCGAACTAAAGTACCAAAAGACCTTTTAAAAAACCTGTATCAAGGGTATTTTATAGGGTTGGAGGCGGGGGCTTTGTTGAAGGTTAGTTTTGTTTATTTATTGTTTTTTTTGATGTCTAGTAACGCTATAGCGAGACCAATTTCTAATCGTATTTTTAAAAATTTACACAAACATATTTCTAAAGGTGAGAGCGAGCAGGCTTTATACTACCTCAGAAATCATTCACGTGAACTTGTAGGAGTTGATAAGCTTTTAGCAAAGTATGCTCAGGGAGTGTTAGGGGTAGAGCTTGGAGAGTATGAAGAGGCTGAAAAAGAGCTAGACCTTGCAGAGGAACTGAAAGAGCTAAGTGTATACATACAGTATTACAAAGCAGAGATTGATTATAATCAAAAGAACTACTCAAAAGCTGAAGCGCACTTAAAAAAAGCTCTTACAGAGAAAAGAATTCAGAAAAAATTAAAGCAAAAAATAAATTACTTATATGGTAAAATAGATTTACAAAAAAGGAGAGGGCTTGCAGCGTATAAGAAGTTAAACCCTCTTTTGCGTAGATGGAAAGGTTCTTCAAAAAGAGCTGTTCTTTTAGAAGAGCTGTTAGTAGCCTCTGTAGGTAAAAAGCTTTTTAGCAAAGGTCGTTACTGTAAGTGGTTTAGGGATTTGTATATTGATCATCCATCTAACAGGTATTCAGATGAGTGGGGCTTTAAAACAAAGAATTTAAAATTTGAAGGTAAGGCAATAGATTGCCATTTAAAATTATCACATAGAAGATCGAAGTTGAGGCGTTACTACTTAGAGGGACTTAATGGAGATATTCTTAAGCATTTAGAAGAGATTAAAAGTGACAAATACATTCATGAAAAACTTCTTTCAAGTTATTACTACTACATTGGAAAGCCTAAAAAATCATTGGCGGTTTTATCAAAGAATAAACAGACTGAAGAGCTTTATAACGAAAAGATTAGAGTGGCGAGAGTGTCCTACTATGCAGGGCAACCTGAAAAAACATTGTATATTTATAAAACTTTATACGAGAAAGAAAAAAGACAGAGAAAGAAGGCAAAGCTTCTTTTTGATTTAGCAAAGTTAAATTTAGAGCTTTCAAACTTTAAAACAGCAGAGCTTTATTTTCAGAGTTTATTAAAAGACCATGGAAGATCCAGTTACGCAAAAGATGTGCAGTGGCTTTTACCGTGGAGTATGTACCTGGGGGAAAAGTACCAGGAGGCATATACGGGCTTTGTGGAACTTGGAAAAAAGATAAAGAAAAACCCTAATCGCTATAGAAAGATTGATGAAAAGCAGGTTTATTACTGGGCGGCAAGAGCCCTTCAAAAAGCAGGGCAGGAAAATAGAGCGGCTTTAATATATAAACAGCTAATCCTGGATCCGCTAGTCTCTTATTACTCTATTTTATCAGCGCTTAGGCTTGAAGATGTTGCTAAGAAGAATCAAATACTTCTGACAACGAAGGATTTTTTAAGAATACCTTGGGATGATAAGAAAAAGAGTGTCCTTACAAAAAGAGAAAGGTTCTTAGACAGTTTTAAGCTTTCAACACGAATGCCGTCAGCGTTGTACAAAGGCACAGGGACTTCAGGAGTTCCATTAGTCGATTTAGAGTCCTCATTTCCTAAAAATGAAGAGAGTAAAAAGAATGTTGAAGAGTCAGAGTACTCTTTATACATGCAGCGCTACACATATCTTTCAAGGATGGGTTTTTGGAGTGACGCAAATGAAGAGCTTGTTGTTATTAAGAGGCTTGCAAAAACAAAAGATTTAAAAGAAAAGCTTTTGGGTTACTTTCAAAGCACAGGTGATTTTAGCAACCTCTCAAGACTTGCTTCAATGTCTTTTTATAGAGAGAGGCACTTTGCTAAACCTGATGTTGCATTTAAGTTTTGGTCAAAATCTTATCCTAAAGCTTATGAAGAAGATGTGTTGGGTGCTTCAAATTTATTTGGTGTTTCTAAGAATTTAGTTTGGGGAATTATGAGAGCTGAAAGCTTTTTTGACACAAAAATTCTTTCTCCTGTTGGAGCAAGGGGATTACTGCAAGTGATGCCGTACACAGGGTCTAAAATTTTAAGTATTTTATCTGGAAAAGACCCTTTATCTGACGTGGTCACTAGAGATAAACAAGCACATATTTCAGAGTCTCTTTTGGAGCCAAAGACAAATATACGATATGGAGCTAAGTATTTAAGCAGATTAACGAAGCGGTTTAATGGCCATATGCCTTTTGTTGCAGCATCTTATAACGGTGGGCCTCACAGAGTGAAGATGTGGAGTAAGATGTTTGGTGAAATTGATCAGGACGAGTTTACAGAAAGGGTGCCTTTTAAAGAGACAAGGAAGTACATTAAAAAGGTTATGCGCAACATGTTCGTCTACAGCTCTCTTTACGATAAAGGGGAGAGCATGCAGCACCTTATTAGGCCTACAGCCTATGTAGAAACAGGGGCTGTTCCAACAGCAGAGTATTGGGGAAAACTGTAGCTATGTTTTAGTAGATCAGGCACTAGCAATCTTTTGCAAGAGTGGCTAATCTGTGGTTAAACCCTCCTTTATGGAGGGGACATAAGTGTTTAAAATACTACTAGCATCTGCTTTACTAATGTCATTCGCTACGTCATGTAAGAAGAAGAGCTCAAAAGGTGATTTTGGGTTTGAAAAATCAGAAACTTTAAGAATGAGAGTCATTGGAGAGCCTCCAACCCTGGATTGGCATAAATCAACAGATTCAACATCAAGCTTTCTTACTCAAAATATTATGGAGGGGTTGGTTCAGTTTAACTACACTGGTGGAGAAGTAGGTCTTTCACCATCTCTTGCAACTGAATGGAAGCCTTTAAAGAATGCGAAGGTTTGGGAATTTAAGATTAGAGAAAATGTTAAGTGGAGTGATGGTCAGCCTTTTGAGCCACAACATATTATCGATGGTTGGGAGAGACTTTTAAATCCTTTAACAGCATCTCAGTACGCATACTTCTTATACGGCATTAAAAATGCCAGAATGTATAACGAGGGAAAGTTAAAAGACTTTAACCAAGTAGGTGTGAGTATTAAAGGAAACGTTGTCAGCGTTGAGCTAGAAAAGGCAATGCAGTTTCCTTATCTTTTAACACACGCTTCTACATTTCCTGTGAGAAAAGATATTGTAAATAAATTTGGAGACAAGTGGACAGAGCCAGGAAACATAGTGACTCTTGGGCCGTACAACTTAACTAAATGGCAACATGACAAAGCTTTAGTTGTAGAAAGAAACCCTCTTTTCTTTGATAAGCCTGCTAAAACAAAGAATATTATATTTTATGTAATTTCAGAAACTCAAACGGCTTTAAATCTTTTTGATGCAGGAAAATTAGATGCTTTAAGAACTCTTCCAGCAAAAGATTTACCGATATTAAGAGCTCGAAAAGAATTTTTAGAGTATCCGGTTTTAGTTACTTATTATTACGGTTTTAACACTCAAAAAGCTCCAACAGATAATGTTTTAGTAAGAAAAGCATTAACACACGCAATTGATAGAAGTCAGATCACAAAAATGCTTCAAGGTGGCCAAAAGCCTTTAACTGGCTGGGTTCCTCATGGAATGTTTGGGCATAACGGGGATGTGGGCTTAGCTTTTGACCCAGTAAGGGCTAAGAAATATCTAAAAGATGCAGGGTATGATGACACAAACCCGCTTCCTAAAATTGAACTTTCTTTTAACACTCTTGAGGACCATAAAAGAATTGCTGAAAATGTTCAGGCTCAATTAAAAGAAAACCTTGGTGTTACAGTTGAAATTAAAAATGAGGAGTGGAAAGTTTACTTACAAACTTTAAGAATCAACCCTTCTCATATGTATAGAATGGGGTGGGTTGCTGATTATCCAGATCCAAACAACTTCTTTGAACTTCTTTTGTCTTACTCTGAACAAAACCATACGGGCTGGGAAAACAAAAAGTTTGATAAGTTGATTGAGGACGCGGTGGAGTTAGTGGACAACAAACCTAAAAGGCTTGAGCTTTATTTAAGAGCACATCAAATTTTAGTGAATCAAGATGTGCCGGTTTTTCCAGTATATACAAAAGTTGCACATCACCTTATAGCCAATAGAATCATTTCTTTTCCGACAAACGTAATGGAAGAATATAAGTTAAAGAATACAAGTATCCAGTAGGGGGGGCATACTTAATATGAGAAAAATTAATCTGCCTCAGTTATTTGTACTGGCAGTAATGGGAACTGTTCTTTCTATAGTAGGTTTGAATTTAGCAAACTATGAGGTGCCCTATCTTTTAATGGGAGCTTTGGCTTTAGAGATTTTTGGAGGTCTTGCATTCTTTGCATATCTTAACAACTCAGTTATTTATTGCTTGAAGAGAGTGGCCGAGGCTGTTGTGACTCTTTTTGTGATTGCAACACTAACCTTTATTCTTCTTAGAATCATGCCTGGTGGACCTTTTGATGCAGAAAAAGTTTTACCGCCTGAGATTAAAGCTAATATTGAAAAAAAATATGGATTGGATAAGCCTGCTATTGTTCAGTACATGTCTTACTTAAAAGGTGTTGCCACACTAGAGTTTGGCGAGTCTTATAAATATATTGGCCGCTCTGTTGGAGACATCATTGCAGAAAGCTTTCCGGCTTCTTTTGTACTTGGGATATACTCGTTTGCACTGTCTTTCATTATAGGAATTCCTTTAGGGCTTTTTGCAGCCTCTAAGCACAACACATGGTGGGACAGTATAACCATGGGAGTTGCGATTAGTGGGGTGGCATTGCCAAACTTTCTAGTCGGGTCAGTTTTGATTATTGTGTTTTCATACTACCTAGGTGTTTTGCCTCCTGCTATGTGGGACAGCCCACTTCACTATATTCTTCCAGTTGTGACTTTAGGGATTAGACCTGCGGCCTTTATAGCAAGGCTCACACGGTCAACAGTTTTAGACGTGATAAGGGCTGACTACATCAGAACAGCAAGGTCTAAGGGGCTTTCTCAATTCACAGTTTTATATAAGCATGTTTTAAAAAATTCTTTGATTCCAGTATTAACATATTCAGGCCCTTTGCTGGCAGGGATTTTGTCAGGCTCATTCGTGATTGAAGTTTTGTTCGCGGTTCCTGGAATAGGAAAGCATTTGGTGCAATCAGTAACAAATAGAGATTACCCATTAATTTTAGGGCTTACTCTGCTGTATTCTGTTTTATTAGTGCTGAGTAATTTGATTGTAGATTTATTGTATTCGTTTTTTGATCCTAGAATTAGGCTTGCATAAGGGATTTGGTATGAATGTAGATACAGTTTTAAAAAATGTTGAGTCCAAAAGCTTATGGGCTGATTCCGTAATAAGATTAAAAAAGAATAAGGCCTCAGTTTTCTCACTTTGGTTTATTGCTATGGTTTGCTTAGTTGCAATCTTTGCTAAGTACTTAGCTCCTTATTCATTTGAAACTCAGCATATCGATCACCTTTTAGAGGCGCCGAGCTCAACTTTTTTACTAGGAACAGATAGTTTAGGTAGAGATGTTTTATCCAGAATTATTTATGGTGCTAGAATGTCGATGGCTGTTGGAATTTTTACAGCTTTAATTTCTATGGTTATTGGTACTATTTATGGCTGTATATCTGGATGGATCGGCGGGCGAGTTGATTCTATTATGATGAGAGCTGTGGACATCTTAATTTCAATACCATCTTTGGTGTTGTTGATTTTAGTGAAGGTTATTTTTGACTCAATCAACTTTTTTGAAAACCCTGAGCTTAGGGCGCTTACAGGAATGCTTTTAGCGTTGAGTGTTGTGGGCTGGGTGACTTTAGCAAGAGTTGTAAGAGGTCAGGTCTTACAAATTAAAGAACTTACGTTTGTTGAGGCAGCTCAAGCTTTAGGGGCTCCAGGGTATAAAATTCTTTTAAGACATGTTTTTCCTAATATTTTAGGCCCAATCATTGTTCTTTTAACATTTCAAATCCCTTCAAATATTTTGATTGAAAGCTTTTTAAGCTTTATAGGGCTTGGCTTACAGCCTCCTTATAGCAGTTGGGGTGTGTTAGCAGCTGATGGTTGGCGCTCTATGAGGTCTTTCCCTCACCTGATACTATACCCTTCAATCTCCCTTGGGCTGACTATGTTGGCGTTTAACCTCTTTGGTGACGGGCTAAGAGACGCATTTGACCCCAAAATGAAATAAGCTAGCCACTAGCTGAAAACTTTTCAAACATGACCCTTGTCATAGCCAGTTTTATGGGGATTAGGTACTTTTGCTTCCGGACCAAATTAAGGGGCAAATTATATGTACGGCCAGAAACCTAAATCGCAAGCTATAAAAGTTTTTCTTTTTACACTTATACTCTTAAGTGGATTTAGGGCATTTGCATCGCCAACTTGTGCAAGCTTTTTAAAGAGCGATCCGGCACCAAAAGAAATTAGCTATTATATGGATCAAGTTTCGGAGGAAGCTTCAAAGGCTCTAGAGCCAAGGTTCATAGACCCTGCGCAAGAAAGAAGTTTAGCTGAGTTGTGGACGGGAACAAGAGACATCCCTCAGTCTGTTAAATCACTACTTCATGAAAGCGCGGCTGTTTTAGACTACCAAGTTATTGCTGCGGATAAAGGAGCTGTTGTAAAAGCGGCAGCGGGAAAGTTCACAAGTTTTAGGTTTAATCATACATGGAGAGGTAAGGACATGTCGACAAATGTTGGTATGCCTATTGATGCTATTTTTCTAAAAGGGATAGAAGGCAAAAACCCTGAAATGCTTGTTCCTGAAAATGCTGAAGCTGTGTTTATTTTTATGCATGGTGGTGGAACAAAAACAACGGGCCATCAGGTTGCAGCAAATATTACTAACTACTTGGCTCATTTTGGGGTTGTTGTTCTGGCTATCGACGCCCCATTTCATGCTTACGGTCCAAGGGTAAAGGACCTAACCCCTCAAGAGTACTATGAATACCTTAGAGACTTTAGAAGCAACTACATCCCTAAAAATGTTCCAACCTTTATTGGTGGACACAGTATGGGTGGGCTTCATGCAGATAACATTATGAGAATGTCTGATAATAAAAGTCTTAAGATGCGTGAAGCTTTTAAAGGTTTGATTAACTTGTCAGGGCCAATGGACAGTGCTCCAGGAAAATCGCCCGCTGAAAAAGCTGCGGCATCAGAGAGAATCAGTTCTAATGAAGAGCTAATGAGCTTGGTTCCACTAGAAGAAAGAGATTTAACAGTTGATCTTCTCTTGCAAGGAAAGTCTTCAGCTTTAAGTGGTGTGAGTGCAGAAACTTTTATGTCAGGTGTAAACTGGGTTAAGCCTGAGCATAAAGGTGATGAATACATTCCTACATTAGTTGTTATGGGTGAAAGAGATGCTTTATACGTTGGGCAAGAAAGAATCTTTAAGGAATACCTTGAGGAGCTAACGAATACAGAAACCCACCTTTTAGGTGAGAGAAAGCATTTAAAGGGTCATGATATTTGGATTTCACATATGATATTTGATCATAAAAGACCGGGTGCTGATGAGACTACAGGTGAAACATTCTTATTAGTAAGAGAGTTTATGGAGACTCAACTTGGGAGAGAGTTTAGCAGAGATTCAGACTTTGTAACGAGCCTTGGCGGAAAAAGAGGTGGAAAAGGTGTTAGCGCAGCAACAAATCAAAGTGTAGCTCACGTTATTCAAGCTTATATTAGTAACTTAGCTTTTCGTAAGTTTGCTTCTCAATATAGAGTTGTTGATAGAGATGCGTCCCCACTTGTTAGAGAGATCAATGAGGAAGCTCAGGGGAGAAGTGCAGCTTTAGGCCCTGCCAGGGGTAGACTTAGCGCTCTTCAGAAGAAAGAAAAAAGTAGTAAAGCGACAGAAGAAGAGCTTTTAGAGCTTAAGAAGTTGAGGGAGACTGTTGGTCTTGAACAGGCTGCAATTAGTGAATTAAGATCTAAAGTAACGTTGTCTCATGTGCCAGAGGGTCCACTTGCGGAGTTTGCAAAAAATAATATAGCTGCTAGAGCAGCGCTGAAAGACAGAATTAATGTGAATGGCTCTACTAAAAAGACTCGTATGAGTGAGCTTAGACAACTTGAATCTCAAGTTACACGTTTACAAGGATTGAATGAGAGTGTGATAGCGGAGGTTTTAGAAAGGGAGTCTCATACACACCGAGAGCTCGCGTTAGCACAAGAGGCTGTAAGCACAGCTTTGGATAAAATGTTAGCCCTTCAAGTAGAGATGAATGATCGTAACAGTGAGATGGTTAAAGAAAACTTTGAAAAGGGAATTTTTGAAGTAAATCCTTCAGCGGAATTGATTGAGGTGTATAAGGCTTTAGATGAAGCCTATGCAAAATATAATGAAGAAGTTGCTGCAGGGAGGGTGATTATAGAAAGCCTTATGGATAAGGGTGATCTTGGAGTAGATTTTCAAGCTGTATACGTTAAGCTTCATGGGTCAAAGACTGAAGAAGGTTTGATTGGCAAAATACATAAACTTAGAGATGAGTTGGTAGAAATAGAGCTTATGAACTCTAGACTTCATTCAGAAACTTCAGAGCTTATTAGAGAGTATGTGGACAAGATTGTTCCAGATTTATATACAATGACTGAAACTACCGGTAATAAGGAACTTGACAGACCTCTTGAAGAGTTGCTTAAAGATACTTCTGGGCTTCAGAATGTGTGGTCAGCATGGCTACATATTTGGAAAGAGCGACCAGCAGAGCAGGCCACTTCTCTTTACTAGAGGGTAATAAAAAAGGAGCTTTTAAGCTCCTTTTTTCATTTGTTCACTTACTGTCTGCATTTAAAATATTGCTAGAGTTGTTCCATCACTCGATTCAGCTTTCCAAGTTTTAATAAGTGGATGTCTTGATAAAAAGCTTCGAACATTCTTTTTAATTTTTTCAGTTCCGTGTCCATGAATTACTTTTAAACGGTCACTTTCAAGCCTTAAAGATTTATCAATGGCATTTTCAAGCTCCTCAAGAGCTGTCTCAACATCCATTCCTCTTAAATCAACCTGGTTTTCAACCTTACCTTCAATTACATTTTTAACAGAGGGTGAGCGTTTTATAGTTTCTTTTTCAGGTTGGCTTGCTGATCTTGCATCAGACCATTTGATAAGAAGCCTCATAGAGTCACTCATCACAGGCACAAAGCCTTTTGAATTAGGGGTCCCCTGGATAACACCTTTTTTCTTTAAAGAGGGAATATAAACAGGGGTTCCTGGAGGAAACTTTATTGAAAAGTTCTCTTCAGTAATTTGTGAAGAAGGGGAGTCAGTGCTTGTTTTGATTAGCTTTGGAGCTCCTTCTTTCATCTTATCTAGATTTGCTTTGTTCTTGATAAAATTTTGAATATTTGAGTAGCCTGAGCTTTGGCTTAGGTTGTCTTGAGCGCGTTTAATGCTCATTTCTAAAAGACCGTCCTGCTCTTTTTTAAACTCTCTAATCATTCCTTGGTATTCATTTTTAAGCTCATCAAGTTCTTTTTGTTTTGCTTTATAAGCGTCTCTCTGGTTTTTCAAACTTTCTTGTAAAGACTCAACCTCTACAAGGCCTGAGTATTTTTTTCTTTGATCAGGGTTTAGAAAGAATAGGGCTCGGTCTATAATTTCTTGTGCAACACCAACTTTCTTAGCAGTCTCTAAAGCTAAAGAATCTCCAGGTACACCTTTTACAAATTCATAAGTAGGTGTCCCCTTTTTTTGATCAAAGTACATGGAGCCGTTTACAACACCTGAGTCCTCAGACCAGCCGGCCTTTAAAGGCCCAAGGTGAGAGGTCACAAAGCCTTTAACTTTGTTCTTAGAGATACGTTCAATAAAAGCACGAGATAGAGCTGAGCCTTCACCAGCCTCTGTTGAGCCACAGATCTCATCAATTAAGATTAGGTTTTTAGGGCCTTTTAAAGTTGAGCAGGCATCTAGAGCTTTTAGGTGGGCTGCAAAGGTTGAAAGAGATTCTTCTACTGATTGGTGATCTCCGATCAGTACTTTGATGGCGTGAAAAAATGGAATGACACTAGATTCGTGTGCGCAAATAGGGAGTCCGCATCTTGCCATATGGCAAGCAAGGCCAACACACTTTAAGAGCACAGTTTTTCCTCCGGCATTTGGGCCTGAAAGTAAAAGAATATTTTCAGTTTCAGATAAGCTAAAATCATTTTTTGTTAAGTCTTTAGTTTCATCAATTAAGAGAGGGTGAAAGCTTTCTTTTAGGTTTACGGAAGAGTCTCTACTTATGGTTATGCGGTTTGCTTGGTAGTGTATCGACCATTCAGCACAGGCGCTAAGAGCATCAATTTCAATAGCAGCAAGGTAAGACTTATGAATTTCAGCATATTTTAGATGTAAAAAATCAGAAATTTCTTTAAGCAGGCGATCGATTTCTTTTTTAATAACATCTTCAAGTTCGCGAACTTTGTTGTTTAAGCTTATGACGCCCTCAGGCTCCATATAAACAGTTTGCTTTGAGTTACTAGAGTCATGAATGATTCCCTTAAAGTCATGCTGCTTTCCACTGATTACAGGTAAAACCCAGCGTCCTTCGCGGGTGGTGACATAGCGGTCTTGTAAAATATTTTCTAGAGAAAAATCCTTTACTAACTGATCTAAGGTTTTGTGGATACGCTGAGAGAGGCTTTTTTTCTTGTTAAAACTTTCAAACAAAAGGTGGCTGGCGTCAGACCTGAACTCTCCATTTTCAGTGATAAGATTTGAAACCTTCTCTAAAAACAAATCAGGGTTGATGATTCTTTCAATTAAAGAGGAGACCTTTTCATATTCAGTCCAAGGGTAGATTTCATTTAAAGCTTTAAGGTCCTCAAAGAACAGTCTTATGGCGTTTAAATCTAGAGTGTTAAGAGCTTGGCCTTTCTTTATGGAATACAAGATAGACTCAATGCCCTCAACTCCATCAAGTTTGATCTTTTTTACTTCTCCTAAGAGAATCGTTTTAGAAGAATGTATCATGTCCATTTTTTT
>JBOEFV010000033.1:2202-8517 GCA_050633065.1 Bdellovibrionales bacterium | reverse complement strand
GTGTAGGGCTCTGTTTGCAAAAGTTTTTCTTCTGCTTGAGAGCAGCTGGTAAAACTAGCTATTTTTTGTAGAACAAGCTCCCAGTCGAGGCCTGAGTTTTCTACTCTAGAGTTTGGGGTTGTTTGGTCCAATGTCACCTGTCCTGTCTGGTTTTCTATAGATAAAAGAGATGATAAACAGAATTAAGATAAGGGGCAAAGGAATCGCGTAGCCCCATTGTTGGTAAATGGTTTTCTTTTGGTTAGAAGAATAAGGGACTTCATAAAAGCCTCCCCATTGAGCATAAAGAGGGGATTCTTCTAAAAAAGTCCCATCAGGTAGAATAACTGTAGAGATTCCAGTATTTGTAGCTCTAATTAAAGGAGTTCTATTCTCTATGACTCTAAAGGCACTCATATATAAATGCTGCCAAGGCTCAGAGTAGGGGCCATACCAAGAGTCATTTGTGAGGTTTATGATAAGTTGAGAGCCTTTTTCTGAAAGTTCGCGGCTAAACCAAGGGTAGAGGCTCTCATAACACACTTGAACCCCTAACTTTACATTATCAAGTACTCTGACTTGAGGAGCTGTGCCTCTTTCAAAGTCTCCAACCATGGGGAACCACTTTCTTAAAAAGGGAAGGTTTTTTTCAAAAGGCATGTATTCCCCAAAAGCTAGAAGAATCTTTTTGTAGACAGGAGTTTTAATGGGGACGCCTGTTTTATCTAAGAACAGAACTCCATTGGCTGTTTTGCTGTTGGAGGCTTGTGCAAAAACGCCCGTTATCAGGTTTGTTTTGTGTTGAGTTATAAAATCTATGAGTCTTCTTGTGCTGTAGGTGTGAAAAAAGTTTTGGTCGTAGTAAACTGGGAAGGCGGTCTCGGGCCAAATAATCAGATCAGCTTTTTTATCAGATTTCTCTAAACCCATCTTAGTGACTTTAAAATAATCATCAATCACCTGCGTTTTATAATTGTATTTGTCCATCATAAAGCGTTTTTCAAGGTTTCCAATGTTGGCCTGACCAATGACAACGTTATAAGTTTTATCACCTTTAGGGATGTGTCTTGCATAAAAACTGCCGGCAAAGTTTATGACAAGCACTAGGAGCACACTGGCTGCTAAAGGGGTTTTATTCTCTTTAAATTTAAGAAAACTTATAAGAAAGACTGCGTTTAAGAAGATGGTTAGGGTGCTTATCCCGTCAGCTCCGATAATATCAGCAAATTGGTACCCTTGAAGGCCTCCATAAAGCCAACCTAGACTAAAGTTCCACGGGAAAAGGAGTGGAAAGACAGACCAAAAAAAGGCAAAAATTGCAGTAGCGGCGAGCAAAGGTCTACTGGCAAATGGGCGCACCCAACGAGCAAAAATATAACCCACAAATGAGAGGTGAAGGTGGCAAAACAAAGCAAACAGTAGACAGACTAAAATGCTTAAAGGCCAAGAGAGTCGGGCAAACTGCTGTATTAAATAAGCGATCCAATAAAACCCAATCATTGAACCAATGAAGAAACTTAAAGTGGTGTAGAGAAAAACTTTTTTTGGACTCTCACTAGTCCAAATATAAAAAAGTGGAGCAAGGCAAAAAAACAAAGCCCATGGAGGAAAAGGAATTATACTTGTACCTAGGAAAATTCCTGTTAAAATTGAGAGGGTAAGTGGTGATTTTAAATTTAGTTTTTTTATCATCGCATTTATCATTTGGTGTAGTTTGACAGCTAAATAAGAGGGGGCCAATTGAATAATGTAGATTTTCATACAAAAAATGAAAACCATGATTTAAGTCGTATTCACTTTAGGTGCCCGAGTTGTTCAAAACTCTATTCCTCAGATCCAGCCAGAATATATGTTGAAAGCCCGGAATACACTTGTTCTGGGTGTGAAGCGGACTTTTCTATTTCACTACTTCAGGCTCTTGAAAACGTTGAAATTGTAGGAAATTTAATTACAAAACCTCAGGCTGAAACAGTTGAGCTTCCTAAAATAAAGAAAGCGGCTAAAGCAGTTGCTAAAAAAGAGATTGAAGACATACAGCAGGAGTTTAACTTTGAAGCTCTTGAGAGTGGGGATGTTAGTTTTAGTGCACTTGTTGAAGAAAACTTTAAGAATGAATTTGAAGAAAAGTGGGCCCAAACCCTAGAGGGCTACGAGAATAGAGAGCTTCATAAGGAGTTTATATCTTTTTGCAAGAGTGCAGATAATTTAGATTTTGCTATAGACAAGTACGCAAGAATCACAGAGGTAAACCCTCATGATAAAATTGCGGCAAGTTTTTTAAAGAAAATAGAGCTTGGTGTAGAGGCTAGAATGACTTTTGAGTCAGTTAGAAATGCTAAAATATTTAACAGGTCTTTTTATATTACATTAGGAATAGTGTGTTTTGGCTTGCTAATGGTTTTTATAGGCACTTTATGGCTTCAGAATAAGAACATTGCAGGCCTTGGATTAGGCCTGATATTTTTTACTTTTGCGGCGAAGGCTTTTTTTCAGCCTCGTCAGTTTGGGGAGTAGAGTCCTTTTTAGAGTTGGGCTCTCTTTTTGAATCAAGCCCGCGTTTCCCTTTTTTGATCTTATCAAGTAAAGCTGTTGAAAAACCTAAGTTAGCGGAAGGCTTCTTATCTAGTTTAGAGCTTTTTGTGTAATCAAACTTATTTTCAGAAGAGAAAGCTTCTTCATCCATTCCTGAAACATTATTTGCAACAACTCCTGTTGCCCCAACATTTTGATCTAGAATGCTTAAAGCTCTATAAGAGTTTAGTTTTCTGTTGTAACGCGTTTTTCCCTTTAAAGAGTCTATCACATCCCCTGTGTTCTTGATGTATTTTGAAACTTGGTTGGCATCAAAATCGGGATTATGGGCCATTAGAAGTGCTGCGACACCACTTACAAAAGCAGTGGCTTGAGATGTTCCTGTCATATATCCATATCTCCCACGCGGCAGAGTAGAGTAGATATTCTTTCCTGGGGCGGCAATATCAACAGTTACTACGCCGTAGTTACTTGAAGGCAGAATGTTTTTATTTGGATCTAGTGCAGTTACAGAGATGATGTTGTTTAACTCATAGTCTGCAGGGTAGTACTTATTTGTGTCAGAGTTTGATTTTTCATTTCCAGCAGCGGCAACAAACAAAATTCCTTTTTTCTGTGCTTTTGAAATAGCTTCTTCCTCTTCTTTACTGAACTCAAGTCCGCCACCAGAGTAGTTGATGATTTTTGCGCCATTTTCAACAGCGTAGTGAATTGATTTAACAGTATTTTCTAAATTGTTTAGACCAGGGGAGCGAGGATCGTAGTATTTTAAAGTCATAATACTGACGTTTGGTGAAACGCCACTGATTCCTTTTCCGTTTCCTCCAACAGCCCCAAGGATTCCAGAAATATGTGTTCCATGGCCATGATTGTCAGTAAGGTCACTGTTCTTTGATGTGAAACTCCAGCCGTGCACGTCATCAACATAACCATTGTTGTCATCGTCAATTCCGTTAGTACGTTTGTTTCTTCCTTTAGAGTCTTTTCCTGTCTCCCCTTTGTTGACCCAAAGGTTCTTTTTTAAGTCTTCATGGTTGATGTCAATTCCAGTGTCAATTACGGCAATGATGATGTCTTTGCTTCCTTTAGTAAGATTCCATGCAGCTTTTGAATCTGTTAGTTTTAGTCCCCATTTTTCTGACATATTGGGATCATTCATAATAACAGAGCTTTCTTTTTTTGCTTTAGTCTCAGTTTTCGCATCCCCTAAAAGAGTTAAACGCTCAACGTTTTGGTTAATAGAGCTTAAAGATAAGATTTCAAAATCATCACTTTGTGCGATCTCATTTTCTGCAGAGGTGCTTCGTGATCTCCAACGTGACTCAAGTACTTGAATACTTAAGAGTCCTAAGCAGAGGCAAACAATGATGTGTTTTTTATATTTGGTTAACAATAAGCCGGCCATATAAGAATTCCCCTAGGTGTTTTGTACAGCATAGGTATCGGAAATAGTGGCTAAAAGGCTTAAGACCTTAGGCTTAGGTTTTAAAATGAGATTTTGGTGTGACAGCTGTCTTTTTTTGAGACAGTTACAGGCTTTAAAAAGGTGTTAAAAGTCAGCTAAAAGACCTTTTATCTCAGTAAAAAGCTGGTCTGTTGTTGAAGGTTTTGCTGGTTGTTTATTAGACTCATTGCGCTCACCTAATATCTTATCTATATATCTTTGCCTTAGCGCAACTTTTGTGGAAGAAAAAGACTTAAGAGTACTTTGAAAATCGAAAGCGAGTGGAGGTATTTTTGAGGCGTCTAAGTTTTGCATGCCGAAATTGTCCATACCGTGGAGATGTTTGACAACTTTTAAATTTGAATTGAATGACCGCATAAAAATAAAATAATATATTTGCAATGGGAGAAAGTTTATGGCTGAAGAAATCATATATACGATGAAGGGTGTGAGTAAGGTTTATCCGCCAAACAAGTATGTTTTAAAAGACATCTACTTGTCTTACTTTTATGGAGCAAAAATTGGTGTTCTTGGTTTAAACGGGGCCGGGAAAAGTTCTTTGCTAAAGATAATAGCAGGACAAGATGAAGAGTTTTTAGGAGAAGCTTTTCCAGCAAAAGATTTTAAAGTTGGTTATTTAGAGCAGGAGCCAGGTTTAAACCCTGAAAAAAATGTTAAGGACAATATCTTAGAAGGGATGGGGGAGCTTCCTCTTTTGCTAAAAGAATTTGAAAAGATCAGTATGGACATGTGTGATCCTGACATTACAAATGATCAGATGAACAAGCTTATTGAGAGACAAGGAGATATTCAGGAGAAGATTGAGGCGAAAGATGGTTGGGAGATAGATCAAAAGATCAATATCGCTATGGATGCTTTAAGGTGCCCTCCTGAAGAAGAAAGCATTGAGAATCTATCTGGAGGAGAAAAAAGGCGTGTTGCTTTAGCGAAACTTCTTTTGTCGGAGCCTGATATTCTTTTATTAGATGAGCCAACCAATCACCTTGATGCAGAATCTGTAGCATGGCTTGAGCATTACTTAGCAAAGTTCCCTGGAACAGTTATAGCTGTTACCCATGATAGGTACTTCTTAGATAATGTTGCAGGTTGGATTTTAGAGCTTGATAGAGGTCAGGGGATACCGTGGAAGGGGAATTATTCTTCATGGCTTGATCAGAAGAACAAGAGGCTTCAACAAGAAGATAAAGGTGAGAGCCGTAAGCAGAAGTTATTAGAAAAGGAGCTTGAGTGGGTTAAAATGGCGCCAAAAGGTCGTCACACAAAATCTAAAGCAAGAATTTCGCAGTATGAGGATTTATTAAAAGAACCAACAAAAGAGAAGCTTCAAGATCTTCAAATCTACATTCCACCAGGGCCACGTTTAGGAGAACTGGTGATTCAAGCAAAGAACATCACTAAAGCCTTTGGTGAGAAGGTGCTATTTACTGACTTTTCTTTTGAAATCCCTAGAGGGGCTATTGTAGGGATCGTAGGACCCAACGGAGCTGGTAAGACTACTTTATTTAAAATGATGGCTGGAGCTGAAACTCCGGACTCTGGGGAGTTTAAAATAGGTAGTACAGTGAAGATGGCCTACATTGACCAGTCTAGAAAAGATTTAAACCCAGAAAAAACAGTTTGGGAGCAAATCTCAGGTGGAAACGAGATGATGCAGGTAGGGGATAAAGAAATGAACTCTCGAGCCTATGTTTCTAAGTTCAACTTTGCAGGAGGGGATCAACAAAAGAAGGTTGGGACACTCTCTGGAGGAGAGAGAAACAGGGTCCAGCTTGCTATGTTGCTGTCACAAGGAGCAAACTTAATCCTTTTAGATGAGCCGACAAACGATTTAGATGTAAATACTATGAGGGCTTTGGAGGATGCGTTACTAGCATTTGGAGGTAGTGCGGTTGTGATTTCGCATGACCGTTGGTTCCTTGATAGGATCTGTACTCACACTATGGCATTTGAAGGAAACTCTTATGTGGAGTGCTTTCCAGGTCCTTACTCCGAGTATGAAGAGGACTACAAAAAGAGAAAAGGTGTTGATACTCTTCAGCCTAAGAGGATCCAGTATCGTAAACTTAATTGATTTTATAGAGGGAAGTGCAAAATAAAAGGTGTATTTCCTGCTTGCTTAATCAGATTCTTGCTGCCAGTATTTTAGATGTCGTAATTTTGAATAATATAGGAGGAGAGATTACCATGGCAGCAAAGAAGAAAACTACAAAGAAAGCAGCAAAGAAAAAAACAACTACGAAGAAGAAAGTGGCTAAGAAAAAAGTTGCTAAAAAGAAGGTAGCTAAGAAAACTACAAAAAAGAAGGTAGCAAAGAAAAAAACAACTACGAAGAAGAAAGT
>JBOEFV010000033.1:0-2099 GCA_050633065.1 Bdellovibrionales bacterium | reverse complement strand
AGAAAAAAGTAGCTAAAAAAGCTACAAAGAAAAAAGTAGCTAAGAAAAAAGTTGCAAAGAAGAAGACTAAAAGAAAAGCTAACCCAGCTTTCATGAAGCCTTTAACTTTAAGCTCTAAACTTGCTGAAGTACTTGGAAACAAGCCTTTACCAAGAACAGAAGTTGTTAAGCAGCTTTGGAAATACATCAAGAAGCATGATCTTCAAGATCCTAAAAACAAAAGAAACATCAAAGCTGACGCTAAACTTAAAGCAGTTTTCGGTAAGCCTGTTGTGAACATGTTTGAAATGACTAAAATCATTTCTAAGCACTTATCTTAATTTTTTAATAAATTAAGTAATGAGTATGAAAGCCTGCTGAAAAGCGGGCTTTTTTTATGTGCTCTGAATGTTGACCAAAAGCTTCTAAAGCCATAAAAGAAGGCTATGAACGCAGAAGTAAAATCATTTATAATAGGTATGGAAAAAGCTGGTAGACTTGCAGCTGAAACGCTTCAGTATGTAAAACCGTATATTAAGCCCGGGATCACAACTAATGAGATTGATCAGCTTGTATATGACTATACTTTGTCTAAGGGCGCAAAACCGGCTCCTCTTGGCTATAAGGGCTTTCCTAAATCAGTTTGCACTTCTGTAAATGACTGTATTTGTCATGGACTTCCAGATGAGACTGTTCTTAAAGATGGAGACACGATTAATGTTGATGTGACATCAATTGTTGAAGGTGGCTTTCATGGGGACACTTCAGCAACCTTTTATGTTGGAGAGGTAAGTGAGGCAGATAAAAAACTCACTAAAGTTGCTTATGAGGCTATGCACAAAGGGATTTTAGAGCTTGGACCGGGTAAGAGAACTGGAGATGTGGGCTTTGCTGTTGGTAAGTTTGTTACAAAGCAGGGCTATTTTGCAGTTAGGGAGATCGGTGGACATGGCATAGGTACAGTATTTCATACAGACCCTTTTGTTCCATCACATGGTAAAAAGGGAAAGGGTGAGAGATTTCAGCCTTGGACGTGTGTGACGGTTGAGCCAATGGTGAATATGAACTCACTGCCATTTGATGAGTATGACATTCCAGATTCTGAAATTAAGTACTATTTAACACAAGATGGGACGCCTTCAGCACAGTTTGAGCACACAGTGCTTATTACAGATACAGGTTGTGAGATCATGACTCAGTCAGGGGAAGAGGTTTTTGTACCATAGAGGGCTAATTCTACTAAGCGGCTAGACTCCGGCAGCTTCTTTTTCTAGGATGATTTTTTATTAAATTATAGGGAGACTATGGTGGAAATGATGACAACTAACCAAACAGGAAGTGATATGGAATTTACAGATTATAAAGTGTGTGCAGCGGCAATGAACTCAAAAGAAGAATTTGCTCGTTTAGCTAAATGGGGTAGAGAAGAGATCTACATAGCTGAAACTGAAATGCCGGGTCTAATGGCTCTTCGTGCAGAGTATAAAGGTAAAGCTCCTTTAAAAGGCGCTAAAATTACTGGAAGCATTCATATGACAATTCAAACTGCAGTTTTAATTGAAACTCTTGTAGATTTAGGCGCTGAAGTGAGATGGACATCTTGCAACATCTATTCAACTCAAGATCATGCAGCTTGTGCAGTTGTAGCTAAAGGCGTTCCTGTTTTTGCTTGGAAAGGGCAAAGTCAAGAAGAAGCTGACTGGTGTCTTGAGCAGTCAATCATTGGTTGGGGTGATGAAGGTTTTAACATGGTTTTAGATGACGGAGGGGACTTAACATTGATGTTGCATGAAGACCGTTTTGNNTAGATAAGGTTATTGGTATCACTGAAGAAACAACTACAGGAGTTCATAACTTAGAAAAAATGTTAAAAGAAGGAAAGTTAAAAGTTCCAGCTATTAACGTTAATGATTCAGTTACAAAATCTAAATTTGACAACATGTATGGTTGCCGTGAGTCACTTGTTGATTCTATCAAGCGTGCAACAGATGTGATGATTGCAGGTAAAGTTGCTTGTGTTGCTGGTTACGGTGATGTGGGTAAAGGTTCAGTTCAATCTTTAAAAGGTCTTGGTGCTAAGATCATCGTTACGGAAGTAGATCCAATATGTGCTCTTCAAG
>JBOEFV010000032.1:40996-45735 GCA_050633065.1 Bdellovibrionales bacterium | reverse complement strand
CGCTAAGTTTGCAATCGTCCACGTTAAACCTGTTGTATCAGGGTTTGTATCATCATTACTTGTTCCACCAACTATACTTGCTCCAACATAAGTTAAACCTGTTGGAACTATATCTGTAATCACAACGTTTGTTGCTGGCTGCGTGCTTAAGTTTGCAATATTTAATGTGTAAACAACAGTCTCTCCCTCTTCAGGGTTTGCGCTGTTTACAGTTTTTGTAAGAGCTAAGTCTAGCCCAATCACTGTGATGTCTACAGCGCTTGTGTTGTTTGCTAGATTATCTTCTGTTTCTGTTAAAGACGTGATTCCAGCAGTGTTCGTAATCGTTCCATAAGTTGCTTTTGCTCCAGCATCCACTATTGCTCTAAATGTGAATACAGCACTTGCCCCACCCGCAATACTTGTTGTTGTCCAAGTCAAACCTGTTGTATCTGGGTTGGTGTCATCATTTGATGTTCCACCAACTATACTTGCAGCAACATAAGTTGTACCTGCAGGAACTATATCAGTGACCACAACGTTTGTTGCTGGTTGAGTACTTAAGTTATTCACTGTAACTGTATACGTTACTTCAGCACCCTCTTCAGGAGATGCGTTGTTTACAGTCTTAACTGTTTCTAAATCAATACCCTTAATAACAATATCTGCTGTATCTGTATCATCTGCAGCATTTGAATCAGCTTGATCTACAGCTGTCATACCTGCTGTATTTGTAACAGTTCCGTAAGTTGCTTTTGCCCCTGTATCCACTACAGCGTCAAACGTTAATACTCTACTTGCTCCACCTAAGATTGAACCAATGCTCCAAGTTAAACCTGTTGTATCAGGGTTGGCATCATTTCTTGTATCCCCACCTGAAATACTTGCTGGAACATATGTTACACCTGCTGGTACTATATCTGTAATGACAACATTTGTCCCTGTTGCACCCGCAGTAGTATTCGTCACTGTAACGGTATAAGTGACCGTCTCGCCTTCTTCTGGAGCTGCATTATTTACAGTCTTCGCAACAGATACATTAAATGACTGAATTGTAATATCAGCTGTGTCTGAGTTGTTTCCCGGACTGTCTTCTGTTTGATCTACAGATGTTAAACTTGCCGTATTTGTTACCGTTCCGTAAGCTACTTGCGATCCAAGGTCTACAGAGGCTGTAAATGTAAATACTGAGCTTCCACCACCTGCTATACTTGCTGCTGTCCAAGTTAAACCTGTTGTATCTGGATTTGCATCATCATTACTTGTTCCACCCGTTATACTTGCTGGAGTGTATGTAACACCTGCTGGTACTATATCCGTTACCACAACATTTGTTGCTGACTGTGTACTTAAGTTATTTACTGTAACTGTATAAACAACTGAGTTGCCCTCTACAGGACTTGCTACATCAACAGTCTTAATAACTTGCAGATCTAAACCTTTAACTACAACATCTACTGAGCTTGTATTGTTCACAGCGTTGTCTTCAGACTGATCTAATGATGTTAAGTTAACCGTATTCGTAATTGTTCCATAAGTTGCTTTTGCTCCCACATCTACTGTTGCTGAAAATGTTACGTTTATGCTTGAGCCCGCACCTAATGTTGCAAAAGTCCAAGTTAAACCTGTTGTATCAGGGTTTGCGTCATCATTACTTGTTCCGCCTGTGATTGAAGCTGCAACATATGTTACACCTGCTGGTACTATATCTGTAATCACAACGTTTGTTGCTGGCTGAGTACTTAAGTTTGCAACGTTTAGTGTATAAACAACAGTCTCTCCCTCTTCAGGGTTTGCGTTGTCTACAGTTTTTGTAAGAGCTAAATCCAGTCCCACAATTGTAACAACCGCTGTGTCTGTATTGTTTGCAAGGCTATCTTCTGTTTCTGTTAACGATGTAATGCTTGCAGTGTTTGTAATCGTTCCGTAAGTACCCTTAGCTCCAGCGTCCACTGTTGCTCCAAATGTAAATACTGAACTTGCTCCACCTGCAATACTTGCTGTCGTCCAAGTTAAACCTGTTGTATCAGGATTTGCATCATCATTACTTGTTCCACCAACTATACTTGCTGCAACGTATGTCATGCCCGCTGGTACAATATCTGTAATCACAACATTTGTTGCCGGCTGACTGCTTAAGTTATTTACTGTAAGAGTATACGTAACTCCAGCACCTTCTTCTGGAGAGGCATTGCTTACTGTCTTAACTATTTCTAAATCTATACTCTGAACTACAATATCAACAGAGCTTTGATTGTTTGCTGAAACTGAATCAGCTTGATCAACAGCCGTCATAGAAGCTGTATTTGTGATTGTTCCATAAGTTGCTTTTGCTCCAGCATCTACTACAGCATCAAATGTTAATACTCTATTAGCGCCACCAACAATTGACCCTATATCCCACGTTAAACCTGTTGTATCAGGGTTTGCATCATTTCTTGTATCTCCACCTGTAATTGAGGCTGGTACATATGTCACACCTGCTGGTACTACATCTGTAATCACAATGTTTGTTCCTGTTGACCCTACAGTAGTATTTGTCACTGTAACTGTATAAGTAACCGTTTCACCCTCTTCTGGAGATGCGTTATTTACAGTTTTTACAACTGCCACATCAAACGTTTTAGGAGTGATGTCTGCTGTATCTATATTATTTGCTGGGTTATCCTCTGTTTCCGTTACTGAACTAAGACTTGCTGTGTTTGTAATCGTTCCAAGCCCCTGAGCACCAAGATCCACAGATGCTGTAAATGTAAATGTGCTTGTTGCCCCACCTGCAATACTTGCTGCTGTCCAAGTTAAACCTGTTGTATCTGGATTTGCATCATCATTACTTGTTCCGCCTGTGATTGACGCTGCAACATATGTCACACCCGCTGGTACTATATCTGTAATCACAACATTTGTTGCTGGCTGACTACTTAAGTTTTCTACTGTTAATGTGTAGACTACATTTGTTCCCTCAACAGGACTTGAGATGTCTACTGACTTAGTCACTGCTAAGTCTATACCCATTACCGTAATGTCTACAGCGTCAGAGTTATTTGCAGGTTGATCATCTGTTTGATCTAAACCTAATATTAAACCTGTGTTTGTTATCGTTCCATAAGTTGCTTTAGCACCAGCATCCACTGTAGCTCTAAAGCTTAACACCCTATTAGTTCCGCCCGCCATTGAACTAATTGCCCATGTAAGTCCAGCACCTGGTGGATCCAATCCATTGTTACTATCACCGCCGCTTATACTTGCTGCTACATAAGTTACACCTGCTGGCACTATATCTCGTACACTTATATTTGTTGCCGTTTGGCTACTTAAATTTGTTACTGTTAATGTGTAAGTAACTTCTTCACCTTCTTCTGGGTTTGCGTTATCTACTGTTTTTGCAATGCTTAGATCTAAACCTATTACCGTAACTGTTGTAGAGCCTGTATCGTTTGCACCGTTTGAATCTACTTGGTCTGAACTTGTTAAACCTGCTGTATTAGATATTGTTCCATAAGTTGCCTGAGCACCACTGTCTACTGTTGCTTGGAACGTTAAATCTACATTTGCTCCAGCCGCTAAGTTTGCAATCGTCCACGTTAAACCTGTTGTATCAGGGTTTGTATCATCATTACTTGTTCCACCAACTATACTTGCTCCAACATAAGTTAAACCTGCTGGAACTATATCTGTAATCACAATGTTTGTTCCAGCTGCTGTGCTAGACATGTTTTCTACATTTACAGTGTAAGTAAACGTCTCACCTTCTTCTACTGTTGCTTTACTTGATGATTTTGTTACTGCTATATCAAACGCTCTTGCATTTATAACAACTGAACCTGTGTTATTTGCAGCGTTATCTTCTGTTTCTGCAATACTCACTAAATCTGCATCGTTTGTAATTGGACTTAGTACTACTGCACCTGCATCTACTGTTGCATCAAAAGTTAATGACGCACTCGCTCCACCTAAAAGACTGTTCACAACCCAAGTTNNTTGTATCAGGGTTTGCATCATTTCTTGTGTCTCCACCTGCAATACTTGCACCCACATAAGTCACACCGTTTGGAACTACATCACTTACATTAATTGCTGTAGCTGTTTGTGAACTCGTATTGTTAACTGTTATTGTATATGTAATCGTGTCACCTTCTGTAGGTGTGCTGCTGCTTACAGCTTTTAACACTTCTATGTCTAAACCTTTTATTGTGATCAGTACTGAACTTGTATCATTTGCTGGAATTGAATCTATTTGATCTGATGCTGTAATAGAACCTGTATTTGTAATAGTTGTGTAAGTTGCTTTAGCTCCAGAATCTACTGTAACTTTAAATGTTAGTGCTACACTTGCAAGACCTGCAAGAGATCCAATATCCCAAGTTAAACCTGTTGTATCTGGGTTTGTATCATCATTTGTTGTTCCACCCACTATACTTGCTGCTACATAAGTTACACCTGCTGGTACTATATCACTCACACTAATGTTTGTTCCTGTAACACCCGCTGTTGTGTTGGTTACAGTTAAAGTATATGTGATCTCTTCACCCTCTTCTGGGTTTGCGTTATCTACTGTTTTTGCAATACTTAAATCAAAAGACTTTGCTGTAATATCAACTGAACCAGCATTGTTTGTTACATTATCCTCTGTTTCTGCAATACTAACTAAGTTAGCAGTGTTTGTAATTGGGTTAAGCGCAAGAGCTCCTGCATCTACCGTTGCATTAAAAGTTAAGTTTGTTGATGCTCCACCTGCAAGACTGTTCACAACCCAAGTT
>JBOEFV010000032.1:0-40913 GCA_050633065.1 Bdellovibrionales bacterium | reverse complement strand
GGTTTGTATCATTTCTTGTGTCTCCACCTGCAATTGAAGTTGCCACATAAGTCACACCGTTTGGAACTACATCACTTACATTAATTGCTGTAGCTGTTTGTGAACTCGTATTGTTAACTGTTATTGTATATGTAATCTGATTACCCTCTACAGGGTCTGCAACACTTACAGCTTTAGTAATCTCTATATCTAACCCTTTAACCGCAATAGACACTTGCCCACTATCGTTTCCAGGAATTGAGTCTATCTGGTCTGATGAGTCAATCGTTGCTGTATTTGAAATCGTTCCATAAGTTGCTTTTGCTCCAGTGTCTACTGTCGCTTTAAATGTAAATACAGCACTTGCACCGCCTGCTAATGAACTTATTGTCCAGTTCAATCCTGTACCTGTTGGGTCAGCCTCTGAACTTGTATCTCCGCCTGTAATTGATGCTCCAACATATGTTACACCTGCAGGAATTACATCACTAACACTAATATTTGTTCCCGTAACCCCAACTGTAGTGTTAGTTACTGTTAAAGTATATGTAATCTCTTCACCCTCTTCTGGGTTTGCATTATCAACTGATTTTGCAATGCCTAGATCAAAAGACTTTGCATTAATATCAACTGTACCTGTGTTGTTTCCAATATTATCTTCTGTCTCATTAATACTAACAAGCTCTGCAGAGTTAGTGATTGGGTTAAGCGCTACAGCTCCAGCATCTACTGTCGCATCAAAAGTTAAGTTTGTTGATGCTCCACCAGCAAGAGTGTTTATAACCCAAGTCAGTCCTGTACCAGCTGGACTGATCGCGTTTCTACTATCTCCACCTGCAATTGACGTAACAACATAAGTCACACCGTTTGGAACTATATCTCGAATATTAATTCCAGTTGCCGGCTGCCCACTCGTATTGTTAACAGTAATTGTATAAGTCACTGTATCACCCTCTACTGGGTCAGAAACACTTACCACTTTAGTAACTTCTATATCTAAACCCACTAAAGTAACAATACTTATACCATTATCATTAGCTGAAATTGAATCTATTTGATCTGAACTTGTTAATACCGCTGTATTCGTTACCGTTCCATAAGTTGCTTTTGCTCCAGAATCTACTGTCACTTGAAAGCTTAAACTTGCTGTTGCTCCAGCTGCTAAACTTGCAATATTCCAAGTCAACCCTGTTGTTCCCGGGTTTGTGTCATCACTAGTGGTACCACCCGTAATACTTGCTGCCACATAAGTAACACCCGCTGGCACTATATCTGTAATTACAATATTTGTTCCCGTTACATCAGCCGTAGTGTTCTCAACATTAATAGTGTATGTGAAAGCCTCTCCCTCTTCAGCTGTTGGAGAACTTGCCACTTTAGTTACAGCAATATCAAAAGCTTTTACGTTGATATCAACAGTTCCAGTGTTATTTCCTGAGTTGTCCTCTGTTTCATTTATCCCTAAAAGATTTGCACTGTTTGTAATCGGACTTAATGAAATAGCCCCCGCATCTACAGTAGCACGAAAAGTTAGAACTTCACTTGCACCACCAGCAAGGCTATTTACAGTCCAAGTTAAACCTGTCGTATCAGGATTTGCATCATCTCTTGTATCTCCACCTAAGATTGACGCCCCCACATAGGTTACACCATTTGGAACTATATCACGAACATTAACCCCCGTTGCAGTCTGTGAGCTTGTATTTAAAACAGTTACTGTATAAATAATTTCATCACCCTCTGTCGGAGCTGGAATATTCACAGCTTTTGAAACTGAGATGTCTAATCCCTTAACCGTTATTGAAGACTGTCCACTATCATTCCCAGGAATTGAGTCTATCTGGTCTGATGAATCAATTGTTGCTGTATTTAGAATCGTTCCGTAAGTTGCTTTTGCTCCAGTGTCTACTGTTGCTTTAAATGTAAATACAGTACTTGCACCGCCTGCTAATGAACTTATTGTCCAGTTTAATCCTGTACCTGTTGGATCAGCCTCTGAACTTGTGTCACCACCTGTAATTGATGCACCAACATATGTTACACCTACCGGAACTACATCACTAACACTAATGTTTGTTCCCGTAACACCTACTGTTGTGTTAGTTACAGTTAAAGTGTATGTGATCTCTTCACCCTCTTCCGGGTTTGCATTATCTACTGACTTTACAATACTTAGATCAAACGACTTTGCGTTAATATCAACCGTACCCGTATTATTTGCAGGGTTATCTTCTGTTTCTGCAATACTCACAAGCTCTGCAGAGTTGGTGATTGGATTAAGCGCTACTGCACCTCCATCTACCGTTGCTTGAAAAGTTAAAACGGCATTTGCTCCACCAGCAATACTATTCACAACCCAAGTCAGTCCTGTACCAGCCGGGCTTGTGTCGTTTGTAGTGTCTCCACCTGCAATTGACGCTGCCACATAAGTCACACCGTTTGGGACTATGTCTCTTACATTTACCGCTGTAGCCGTTTGTGAACTTGTGTTTGTAACTGTAATTGAATACGTGATTGTATCGCCTTCTACCGGGTCTGATACGTTTACAGATTTTGCGACAGACAGATCCAGACCTACGATTGTGATTAAAGCTGTCCCTGAATCATTGCCATTAATAGAGTCAACTTGATCTAAACTTGTTAACGTTGCCGTATTAAGGACGGATCCATAAGTACCTTTTGCGCCAGCATCTACTGTTGCACTAAAACTTAGACTTGTTGTCGCACCCGCTGCTAAACTTGCAATATTCCAAGTTAAGCCTGTTGTTCCTGGGTTTGTAGCATCATTTGTTGTTCCACCAGTAATTGATGCTGGTACATATGTTACACCAGCTGGAACTATATCTGTAATAACAATGTTAGTCCCCGCAACACCTACTGTTGTGTTTTCAACAGTAATTGTATATGTAACTTCCTCACCTTCTTCAGGTGTCGCATTATCAACTGATTTACTTACAGCAATGTCAAAAGACTTAATATTAATTGTAACAGCTCCTGAATTGTTCCCCGGAACTTCTTCTGTTTCATTCAAGCTTGTTAGGTTTGCTGTATTTACAATCGTTGGAAAATTAGTGAATGCCCCAGCATCTACTGTAGCATGGAATGTTAACACCGCATTTGCTCCACCTGCGATACTAGCTATAGTCCAGGTTAAACCTGTTGTATCAGGATTTGTATCATCACTTGATGTCCCCCCAGCAATACTTGCGGCCACATAAGTGACTCCGCTTGGAACCACATCCGTAATCACAAGATTCGTTGCTGTTTGTGTGCTGTTGTTTGTAACTGTTACTGTGTAAGTTATGTCTTGGCCTTCAATAGGGTCATTAATATCAACACTTTTACTCACACCTAAATCCAAGCCTGTAATTGTGAGAACCTGTTGAGCGTTATCATTTGCGCTTACAGAATCCACTTGATCTAAAGATGCTATAGCCCCCATATTAGTGATCGTTCCATACGTGCCTTTAGCTCCAGCATCTACAGTTGCTTGAAATGTTAAATCTAACGAAGCTCCACCAGCCAAACTGTTTATAGTCCAACTAAGGCCTGCACCTGAAGGGTCAGCTGCATTATTAGAATCTCCACCGGTAATAGAAGAACCTACATATGTAAGTCCTGCAGGAATAATATCTGTCACAACAATATTTGTCCCTACTGCTGTTGCATTATTATTTATAACTGTAAGGGTAAACGTAATCGTCTCTCCCTCTTCAGGTGTACTTGTAGATACAACTTGAGAAATACCTGCATCAAAAGTAATTGGAGTTATTGAAACTGATGAAGTGTCATTTGAAGCGTTCGTATCAGTCTCTGTTAATGAGATGATATCACCTGTGTTTTGAATACTACCTAACATGGCAGCACCAGCATCTACAGTAACATCAAAAGTAATTACAGCTTGATTTAAGGGTGCGTTACTCACTTCTTGTAATTGTGGGATTGTAAATTCTAACCCTGCACCTGAGGGGTCCGCTTCATTCGCTACAGTTCCAGCAATACTTGAAGACCATGAGCTTGCAACATATGTTAACCCACTAGGGATAATGTCTCTAACTAAAATATTTGTGAGTATATTTTCTTGAGCGTTATTAACAACAAGCGTATAGGTTATTGTTTCACCTTCTGCTGCTGTTGTTGGGTTTGCCGTTTTAGTTATTCCTGCATCAAAGTTTACAATCGTTATTGTAATATTCGCACTATTATTAGAACCGTTTTGATCCCCTGGATTACTTGTTTGAAGGTGTCCTTCAACAGTTCTTGTACCGTAGTTTAATGCAACCCCTGTATTAACAGTAACTTGATATGTAAACGATACTGTTGCTCCAGCAGAAACAGCCCCTGTATACAATCTGATACCTGTAGTATAAGGGTTTGAGTCGTTTTGCGATACTCCTCCTGAAGCACTCGCTGCCACATAACTAAACCCAATTGGAACAACTGATCTGATCTCTGCAGTAGTTAAAGCTTGTGCACTAATGTTTTGAGCACTAATCGTAAATGTTATCGTGTCACCCTCATTTACAATTGTTGAACTAGCCGCAATAGAAACATTTAAGTCTACTGCTCCTACAGCAACACTTACAGAGCCTGTGTTATTTGAAACATCACCTTCTGGCTGGTCCACCGCTGTTACAACAGCTGAGTTTGGGATAGTTGCAACTGTATTTGGTGTAGCTGAAAAATTTAGAGTTACTGTTTGACCTGAATTGATTGTACCTAGGGTCCATACAATTCCTGTACCTGGCGCCGAATCATCCACTGAGACTCCACCTGTAGCACTACTTCCTATGTAGGTAAGCCTTGGATCTAAAATATCTGTAAGCTCAACTCCTGTAGCAGTGTCCGTTCCTAAATTAGAGACTGTAATGGTATAATCAACTTGCTGCCCTAAACCTGGAGCTGTTGTGCTTGCTGTTTTTGAAACAGATAAGTCTACACCCTGCACTCTTATTTGCCCAGTGTCTGTATTGTTTCCCGTATCAACATCAAGACCAATATAATCTGTAATTTGAGCACTTGATTTTTTAATTCCTAATTCACCAAATGAGTTAACAGTAGCCTGAAATGTTAAGACATCACTTTCACCTGAGAGTAGTGGAGCTGCCGTCCAAGTAAGTCCGGAACCTGAAGGACTTGAATCATTTCTTGCCGCCCCCCCTGCTATACTTGCCGGCACATAAGTTAAACCTCCGGGTATAACACTTGAAACATCGATATCAGATGCTCCGTTAGGACCGTTGTTTAAGACTGTAACTGTATAAGTTACTGTGTCACCAAGGTTAGGATTTATAACACTTGGTACGATTGTAATTTGAATGTCCATATCATCTGAAACTGTTGCCCATTTACAATTTAAATAGTCAGCAAGATCTGTAAAGTCAGTTTCTGCAAAGTTAAGCATTCCATACTCGTAAATATAACCTTGCTGATAAGATCCCCCAGCACGGTTTCTCCACAGCTTGATAAGGTCAACGTTCACCTGATTGTTTACAATTCTTGAATCAAATAAAACCCCGTCCATAAAGAACTTAGCTTCTTTAGTGACCGCATTGTAAGTTAAGTAAAATGAGTGAAGATTGTTATCAAGAGGACGCCCACAAAGTCTATAGTGTGTTCCACCGTCATTCATTCTCCAAGAAAAGTAGTTTGTCGTAGGACATCTATCAATCCCCGTTCCTCCTGTTGACATATCAAGCTGCCAAGTACCGTGTGTCCCCGGGCTTGTTCCCGTACTCATAAATGATTTGTACTGATGGTTTTGCGCTGGGTTTAAAAATGACTGAAGGGCAAAATAAATTGTAAAACTCTGATTTGTTAACCCTGCTGTGTACTCAAGTGTATCATCTGATCCATCTGCAGAAAGGTAGTTCTCAGCAACCCCACCAGTTGACGCAGCCACAAACGCCGGGCGTTGTGTTGCAGAAGGAGCCGTTAAAGAAGGACCTAATACTAAGTCTTCTGTGTTTCTCCACTCTTGGACAAAGTTTAAGAAAGCTCCGTTGTTTGCGTCATTACCGTTACCATCAAAAACTGATTCTGGCACGTTAGCATCTAGATTTAGAATAACTTGGGATGGGAAATATACACCCGGAGTTAGATCCGGACAAATCTGTGCATACGCAGACGTGCTGCCAGCAAATATTGCCGACAGGATTATGTATATATATACGTACCGAATAAGACTCAAATACAACCCGCTTTTCTTTTAACTTTCTCCATTAGACTTATCGGGTTTCTATAGGTTTAAATTCATATAAAGCTTTGCTTTCAAGACTTTAGGAGGCTTTTTCAGGACAAAAGTTTATCAAAATGATACATTTTTTTTCTGGACCAAATGCGGGCTTTAATCACCACCTAAGCAGGTCTAGATTTTAGTATAATATGCGGTGATTCGATGTGAAGAATCTCAAGATGGTACTTTTTTGCAAGAAATTGGAAAACCTTTTTACTATAAAAAACCACATGTGTTGGGTCATTTGTATACCACCAATTTTCTAAATCTTCTTCATCAGATAAATTTGTAGCAACTCCAATACACCCACCGCTTTTTAAAAGGCTTAATACTTTTTCAATCTCTTGTTGAGGGTTATAAAAATGCTCAAAACATTCTGATGCATAAATATAGTCATACTTTTTATCAGGCAATAAGTTTGGAAAGAAAATAGGGTCGTAGCTATCAACTTTAACATCCATAAATTTATTATGTTTTATCAAAGCCTCAAGGCCTTTTTCAGGGCCGCACCCAAAATCAAGAACTTCCCCAGTCAAAGCCCCCATTTTACTTAGGAGCTTATTCAAATACCCAAGATAGCCAAGGTTTTCTACATCATTATTGTGTGTTAAATATCGAGCTTTTTCCTTAGTTAAACTCCAAAAATTGGAAGGGTCCTTAAAAAGAAGTCCACATCTTAGGCACTCGTAAAGCAAACCCGTCTCTTTCTTGCTTGCAGCGCCACATAAAAGGCAGTTCTTCTTTTCCTCTGTCATATCTTTACAGTAGGATACCGAAATACAGGAGGTCAATTTGGAAGGCCATAAATCAAGTTTAAATTGGATTATCGCAGCTGGTGTTGTTGGCGCTGACATTGGAACATCTGTCTTCTATGGTACTGGAATTTTGTTTCCTATCGTTGGGTATTTGGCCCCACTAATCGTTTTAACCGTTTGTCTTATGATGTGGGCCTTTAAGAAGACTTATGAAGAAGGCCTTGCACTCTCCCCGTATAATGGTGGCGCATATTCCATGATTCTAAGATCCCTTGGAAGACAGGCTGCTGTATTAGCGGGGGCCCTTACTGTTGTTTCATACCTTGCAACCGCTGCAGTGAGTTCACTATCTGGAGCTCACTACCTTTCATCCATGTGGACGAACGGACTACCAAATTCCACAGTTGTTCTATTAGCCTTTATTCCAATTGTACTCTTCGCACTTTTAAACACAAAAGGCATTAAAGAACCTGCAAAACTTGTTACTGCAATTGCCGGATTTCACTTTGCACTTTTAATCATAATCTCTATTTGGGGTTTTGGGTTTTTAATTTGGAACTGGGGGACCATTGATCTTTCTGGCTTTACTGAGTTTAGAACTCCAAAAGGACATCTTTCTTTTAACCTTTTAATGTATGGTTTTGCCGCAGGCTTTTTAGGAATTACAGGGTTTGAGTCAGCAGCACAAATTGTTGAAGAGCTTGAAGCCCCAGCATTAGAGACTGTCCGCAAACTCTACAAAACTGTAGTGATTCTAGTTTCCTTAACTGCTCCAGCAATTTCATTTTTATGCTTAGCACTTCTTACACAGGATGAAGTTATGAAAAATACAGATGCTTTATTGTCTGTTTTAAGCAACAAGCTTGGGGGGAGATTCTTGCTCACTGTTATNNCTGTTATTGTGATTGACGCCACATTAACCTTATTTGCTGCAACAAATACAGCTTTTGTCGGTTTTATCGGTCTCGCAACAACAATGGCTAAGCAAGGAAATCTTCCTCGGTTCATGCTTATAAGGGTCGCCCATAAATATCCACAACTTCAGGGCTACCCTTTAATCGCCATGCCTTTTATGGTGATCGCACTAATGATGTGCGCACTTGTTGCAGGAGAAGTAGAGATTCTTGCTAAGGTTTATGAAATTGCATTTCTTGGTGTAATGGTGAGTTTTTGCTTAGGCGTTGTTCTTTTAAGAAACAAGCCTCTTAGAAAAGACACTCCGAGCAGTTTTTTAAGCTCTTGGCTTTTCGTAACAAAAGAAAATGCCATTCCTGTTATCCCATTAGTTTCAGGTTGCGTTTTACTTTTTGCTCAACTCACCCTCTTCTTACACTCTAATGGTGAAGCCCGCTCCATGCTTATACAACTGCTTTCTATGATTCTTCTTATTATGGCTTTTTACCGCTGGGGTATTTTAGAAAACCGTCTTGAAACACGCTCTGATTTAAGATTGGGAACTGGGAAATTTGCAAGAAAAACAAATCTTCCTGAAGACTTAAAAAAGTATATTCTCTGTACAGGTGGAACAGGAGCTAGAAGACTCATCAACTCTTCAATCAAACACATTATAAAAAGTCTTGGCGACGGTGAACCCTTTGAACTTGTAATCTTTCACGCTGAGAACAGTCGAGACCCTGAGGGTTATTTTTATGAGCTTCTTCAAAGAGTTGTATCTCAACAAATTGTACCCGTTCATCAGAATACAAATATGGTTTTAAGAGTTAAAATTCTTCCTGGAAGCTTAACTGAAGGCCTTCAAACTCTTAGAAAAACGGTTGAGTTTAAATCTATTCTTCTTGGGGGCTCGTCTCATTTATATGGAAAAACTTCAGAGCTTGAAGAGTCCTTAAAGCACGAACTTGAAGTGGATGTTATACATATATAGGTTAAGTATAAAGCTAGTAGGCTTTTGACAAAGGCCTACTGAAAATCAACCCTGAGATCTACAGCTACACCGCTAATCTCTTTTGATAAAATTTCTAGAACAAAATAGTCTTCGTACTCATATACATAATAAACCAAATCCGACTCAAGCCCTCGGCCTCTATCAAAAGACCATATAGCTCTTTCAGTCCCATTACTTAAGACCTCATACACAATAATATTAAAATTTTCAGCCTCTTTAGATATAGGGATCGAAACATATTTGTACTCATCTCCATCATCAGGAAATATTCCGTATACACTTAAATCTGGATACGATCCCACATCTGCAGGGTCTGTGTGAGTAATGTACTCAATACGATCACTAACTCCATCAGAATCAAAGTCAAAACCATCCTGAAGGCCTTTTGTTACTCTATACTCTAAGTATGATACTTGGGGGTGCAACACTCCCCCTAAAGCCCCCTCAGGCCCACCACTATCAAATGTTAAGCCTTGGTCATCATAAAGGTAGAACAAAAACTGCTCCCCTAAAGTGTAACCTTGCCCATCCGCATAAGGTGTTAATTCAACTCCTCCAAAACCATCATCTTGAGCATAAGCTGTTCCGTAAATATCTTGGTAATAGTCTGAGTGCTCAAGTACTGTCACCAAAGGGGCCCCTGGATCATTTGTATTCTGGCTGCGAAGAGGTTTATCTGCCAAACTTCTTGAAACTCTATTGTTAAACCTTGTGCCTGACTCATTAACACCACCCACACTAGTTTCATGTGAAAATGAGTTATAGTTCATCAAAAGGTTTGTGCCATCTAGGGCAAAGTGTCCACCCTCTGAGTGTAGAATCACTACATAATTTTCAGGGTTTGCTTTAACAGATGACCACCCAACACCTTGATAAAGGCTGCCATGTAAAAAATGCTGTGAGTTTCCTCCTGGAGCAGAGTCATTTGTTCCGTTAAAGTTCCATCCCATTAAAGAGTCACCTGTAATACTGCCCTTTTCATATATATGAGCCTGAGTTGTTTTGAATTTATCTTCATAGTTTACATAAATTTCATACTTATCAAGTAGTGAGTCCATTCTAAAATTTCCATAACCATACGCCCCCGCCATACCATGAGGAATGTACTTGCCAGGAACCGAGTTTGTTGAAAACCCATCTCTATTTGGCTCTGAACTCATAAATAGTGAATAGTTTTTAGCTGATAAAGATTCATCAACTTCACTAATTTTAAAATCTTTTAAAAGAATATTGTTATCACCATAGATCAAAACTGTTACCTGCTCAGTCTTTTCAAAATCAGAGATTCTAAAGTCATATGAAAGAGTCTTACTCCTAAGTGAGACGTCTGTTGTGTTAACATAAATTTTTTGGACATAGTTTTGCTGAAATCTAGCAATATCAAAATCATTCGATCCGTATAAAACAATTACAGCCTCAGACCCTTCTGTTTCTGAATTAACCTCTAGCTCTACATTGTAAAGCTTATCTGAATCCAAAGTAAAAGGGATACTAAAATAAACAGCTCTTCGATTTAGTTCCAGATAATCAACTGAGCTTACCACTCCTCTCTTATCAACAGATGAGACAGAAGCATTTTGAGCAGCACCATCACCAGGTAAAAGTGTGTAGTTACTTGAGTTTAAAAGATCTACTGTTTGCGTTATCGTATTAAATGTGTTGAGCACCTCATCTTTTGAAATCTTTAAAGGCTTTTGAAAAAAGTAGCAGTGCCTTCTACTCTCACTCGTAAACTCATAACAAACTTCATCATCAGTTTCTAAGGTTTGTGCGTAGTTCTTTGTGAGGATTTCAAGCTTTCCACCTATATCAGAATTTACAGCAATTTTTCCATCCGTTACCTCTGCTTGTGTGTTTGATAAAAAAGTCTCTACATCATTTATGATCACTTTAAACAAATTTGTTGGTGAGTTAACAAACGCGCTCTCTAAATTAAAAATTCTAAGCTTTCCTTCAATATTTAGACTTGAAGCCGTATAAAACTTTTTAGGCTCACATATAACATCTAACGGGTTGTAGTCATTCCCACTATCACACTGAGCACTGTTAAAAATCTCTTCTGCAGATAAAACACCTGCAGAATCACAAGTAATGTTTAAATCATATGAGACCGTACCATTTAAAATACTCTTTGAAGCAGATAGGATTGCAGACTGCCCAGCTTCAATGGCCGGGGTTTGGTAAACCTCATCACTCACTTCACCACTTAATACCTGAGAGGAGCAGAGCACCACCTCTTCTTCACTATTTGAATCTTTATTGCCTTTTCCTTTACAGGAAGTTATTAACAAGAGTAGAACTGGTAGAAGTAAGAATTTCATTGATATTTTTCGGTATTTAAGCATGTTTACACAATATTTTTCCTCTATTATTTTCCACAATTACCACTATGAAACGGTCCCAATTATCTCAATATTAGATTTTCACTAACACAATGGATCTCGGCTATGCTAGCCTGACTAGGTTTAAGACCATAGCCTAGAAAAGGAGCTTTAAAGATGTCTAAAAAAATTGAAATCTACACATGGGGATACTGCCCATACTGCGTGAGAGCTAAGAATTTACTTACAGAAAAAGGCCTAGAGTACATCGAACACGATTTGGACGGAAAAGATGATGAGCTTATGGCTCTTCGTGAAAAAACAGGGCAAAGAACAGTTCCTCAAATTTTTATAGACGATGTTTTTATCGGAGGGTTTTCTGAACTCTCCGCTTTAAACGCAGCAGGTGGTTTATAAATTTAGGAAAAAATTAGTAAGCTCCCCATGTCGATTGTGATATTTTTTGAGGGCGCGAGAAAAAATCTTCAATTAAAGCCAAACAGTCCGCTTGGCTTTTACAAACTGTAGACTTTCTAGCTAAGTCATGTCCAAACATCAGCCACACATGTGAAACTCTTAAGTAAAATCTAAATTGCTTCATAGCCTCTTTTTCATCAAAGTACTCGTATAAAAAATTAACAAATCTATAAAGGTGCCTGCCAAATTCAGCACCCTCTTCATAACCATCTCTTGGAGCTTTAAGACCTTTTAATCCTGCAGGGGCATCCATCCCCATGTCCTCCCCCAGCTGCCAAAGCATCCAAGGTCTTATTGTCAAACCTCGTCCAACCATAACCATGTCACAGCCAGTGCTCTCCTTCATTAAGTTATAGTCTTGAATATTTTGAACATCTCCATTTCCAATCACGGGTATGTCCAAAATTTCTTTTAAAAATTTTATCTGCCCCCAGTCAGACTTACCCTTTCTTTTCTGTGCTGAGGTTCGTGGGTGCAAAGTGACCCATGAAGCCCCTGCTTTTTGTATGCCTAAGGCAAAGTTTTTTAAAACCTCTCTATCGTTTTGTATACCGGCTCTAAACTTTACTGAAACAGGAAGCTTAGATGCTTTAACAGCATAACCTACGACTTCAGATGCATAATCAGGGTCCCCCATTAAAGAAACACCGTAGTTGTGTTTTAAGGCTTTTTTAACTGGGCAGCCCATATTAATATCTATCCCAACAACACCCCAATCCTCTAAAACCTTAATGGTTTTTTGAATCGGCACTTCCTCATTTCCTAAGATTTGAGGGACTAAATTGCTCTCCCCGTCTGCAAACTTAGTCATAGAAACCTGAGCCAGTTTCTGCTTAGGGACCTTATAGCTTGAAAGCATCTCTGTAGGCCAAATCGTCTCAGCCCCTTCAGGAAGGTAAAACCTTACTGACTCCCTCATTGCCACATGAGTAAGCCCTACCATAGGAGCTAAGCAAATAGGGAAATTGACAAGGTTTTTAAGCATAACCTAACAAAGTACAAGAGATTTGATTTGACAAGTCTTCTCTCTCTATTAGGTTAACAAAATGAGTTTTATACACAAAAAATCCATAGGAATCATAGGCGGAGGCCAACTAGCCAAGATGCTAAGCGCTTCAATTCAAAAAATGGGCGCAACAGCTCATATTTACTCTGAAAACCCTACTGATCCTGGCGCAACCACTACAGCCTTTCACACAAAGGGCAAAAGTACTGATTATAAAAAAATTGAGAAATGGGCAAAAGACTTAGACATCATAACTTTTGAAAGTGAATTTATTGAACTAAGCAATATCAAACTTGGTAAACACGCTCCAAACTCTAAAAGCATGATGCTCTTAAGAGACCGTTTAAGCCAAAAAACTCTTTTAGAAAAATTTAAAATCCCTACATCTAGATTCACACAACCTACAAAAGAGTCTGCTTTTAAAACTCCCTTAGTTTTAAAACAAAGGCTTTTTGGGTATGACGGTTATGGCACTCTAATTTGTAAGAATAAAGACACTTATAATAAATTCATAAAAACTGAAGGCACTTTAGACAGTTGGATTGAAGAAGACTTTATCCCCTTTAAAAAAGAGCTTGCTTTTAGCATAGCGCGCACAAAAGATAACAACTTCACAGTGCTTCCTCTAGTTGAGACTTTTCAAAAAGACTCTAAGTGTTTTTGGGTTAAAGGGCCTGTAGAAAATAAAAAGCTAAACCCTTTAATAACAAAAGCTAAAAAGCTTCTTACTCATTTAAACTATACAGGAATTATCGCTTTTGAACTTTTTGAAACTAAATCAGGGAACCTTCTTGTAAATGAAGTGGCTCCAAGGGTCCATAACTCTGCACACTATTCAATTGAAGGACTTCCTCTTTCACAATTTGATATACATATACTCTCTATACTTAATCAAAAACTTCCTAGTAAAATCAAACCACATAAAGCTTTTGCAATGGTTAACTTGATTGGAACATCAACAAAAAATCCAAAGCTTCAAGCTTTTGATAACGGATGTTTACACTGGTATGGGAAACTTCAAAATCGACCTGGACGAAAAATGGGACACCTGACTGTTCTAGACAGCACCCCCAATAAAGCGTTAAACTTAGCTTTAAAGGCAGAAAAAGGACAAATTTTATGAGTAAACCTGTTGTTGGCATTATCATGGGAAGCACTAGTGATCTTCCTGTAATGGAGAAAGCTTTTTCATTCTTAGATGAGTTTAAAGTAGCCTATGAAGTTAAGATTGTTTCAGCACATAGGACTCCTGATTTCATGGCTAAGTATGCTAAAAACGCTAAAAAAAATGGAATTAAGATCATCATCTCTGGAGCTGGAGGTGCAGCTCATTTACCTGGAATGGTGGCCGCCTACACAACACTTCCTGTAATTGGTGTTCCCATTAACATCACAAGCTTAAAAGGGTTGGATTCATTCTTATCAATCCTACAGATGCCTAAAGGCGTTCCTGTTGCTACAGTTGCCATTGATAACTCTGAAAATGCAGCGCTTTTAGCAATTCGGATGCTAAGCATAAGTTCAAAGCGGTTATCAGAAAAACTAGATAAGTTTGCAAAAACTCAAAAAGCTAAGATTTTAAAAAACAATCAATAACTTTCTTAATTTATAAAGCTATCTTTTCCCATTCTCTCTAGATCAAAAGAATATGTTTTATACTCATCTGGCAAAACTCCTTCTTTTTCAATTTCAGCCCCTGATAGACTCTTATAAAGAGCATAGGGGTATGAAAAGTAAAACCCATCCGGGAAATTTGGAACCTGGTCCCAGCTTGAAAGCACCATTCTACCTGAAGTCTGCTCTCCTATAACCTTTCCTCTATCTGTGTCTATAAAGGCTTGAGCAACAAGTTCAGCTGTAGAAGAGGTTGATGAGTTCACTAAAACTGAAACCTTCTTATTGATGCACTCTTTAATCCCTGGAACCTTTAAAAATACTTTTCCAAATTTTTTAAGGTGCTCCACTTGAACAGACTGCTTTATTGAAAGTGGATAATCAGACTCTCCAAGCTCTCTTTTACTTGGAATGTTAAACTCTCCAACAATTTTCTCATCACATAAAAACATTGATAAAAATCTTAAGCCTGCAGCGATATTTCCACCGTAGTTATCTCGAAGGTCCACATAAAGAGCCTCCTCTTTTACTGTATTTAGTTGATTTATAATTTCTGTAACGCTCTCGTCTTTAAAAAACTCACCTCTAAAAGAGGGAACCTTAATAACATTATTTATAATTTCTACTTTATCATCCCAAGTGTAGTTTCTAACCTCAACACTTAAGCTTACCTCTTCATTTTTTCTTTCAACCACATAATCACCACCTGAATGCATTATATCATTATATGATGGGTTCAGTTTACCGTTTACTGAAAGAAAAACATCCCCTCTTTTAAAGACTGAATCTGGATGAGCGCGGTACACAAGCTGTTTGTCTTCAAAACTTTTAAGTTTAACACCTATATTCTCTGATTTAGAATTCCAGATCTCATCTGATTCAGATGGACTATAAACTGCCAAATGAGACCACCCCCAAGTGCTAAGCCACGAGTTTGTATTCTCTTCCCATGATTTAAAAGATATGGATCTGCTGTAAAGATTTTTACACTGCTCAAACTCTTCAGGTGTGAGTTTTTCAACAAAGTTATTCCTGATTTTTTCACACATCTGCACATGACCTTTTAAAAGGCCCTGATCTCTTTGAACCGTAAAAAGCACCACCGCAACCAGTGCCATCCAAAATACATAGAGTTTCATAAAAAAAGGCTCCTGGTTTTGAACAGAAGCCTAAGTATTTTTTCCATATAAATTAATTCGCTTATGCAGCTCTTTTTCTTCTCGCTAAAGAAGTGTCGATGTTATACTGCTTAACCTTTCTATATAATGTCGCTCTTCCAATACCTAATGCTTTTGCAGCCTCAGTAAGATTTCCCTTATATTGGTGTATAGCGTTTTCAATTGCCACACTCTCTAACTCATTAATAGTTTGAACAGCGCTTTTTTCTTGTGCTCCAGGAAATGGAATAACATTCTTAGATTCACCAGGGCTAAGCACTTGCACTGAAGAGTCAAAAGCGTTCTTTCTTTCTTTTTCTTGCCATTGATAAATAGAATAAATTTCTAAGTTTACACCCATGCTATACGCAAAATTTCTTGCCTTCTGTATCACTTCTTGATCATCAGAAATAACGAGTACTTTTGATCTCGACATTTAAACATCTCCCTTAAAGAATTAAATCAGTTTCTAAACCGAACAATTTTATATCGGCTGAGAAACGATTCAAGATAAGACTTTTTCAGGTTTTTGCCCTTTTTAGGACCTAAGATGGAGGCTTTAGAGTCTTATTTTGCAACATACCCGCAACACAATAGCCCCTCAGATACAAAAAAACCCCCTTAAAGGAGGTTTTTATAGTTAAAATGTGACTTAGCCTGTTTACTATCTTCTGCCTGACTTAATCTTAATCTGCATTTTAGTAATAAGCTGTACAGCCATTTTCTCTTGAACTTTACACATTTTAAGCTCGTCTTTCTTATAAGACCTTTGACTTGGCGTTAAAGTGCCTGTTTCAAGCTCCATCTCATAATCAAGCTTATTAGCTCTAATGCCTTCAAGTTCTTTTGTTTGATGCTTAAAAAGCTTTGTAACACCACTCATAGGTGCAACATCAAGCCACTCACGTTTACTTCTATACCATGTAAGCATTCTTAAAAATCTTGCTTTATTCTTTGCTAATGTAAACTGTGGGTACTGAATCTCTTCAAGGTCTAATATGTTCTCAGTCTGGCTTAAATCAACTTCTTGAGATACAGCCTCTGGAGCAACCACTTCAGCTTTTGCTGGAGTTTCAGTTGTAGTAGCTGTTGCTGCTACCTCTACAGTGTTTTCAATTTGAGTTTCTATAACGTCCATATCGTTCTCCTCGACTCAAGTCTTATCCCAGATTTCGAAAAATAGCAATTTTTGTCACCATGAGCGAAAACATTTCACCCCGTTCAAAGAGTTTACAGCTAACTTCAAAGCTCAGATCAGTTTAGTGCCCACTATATAAAACAAAACGCCCAAGACATTATTAAGTAAGAAATATGTAATTACTGTGGGTGTATAAAAACCTGACTGTCCTATAAAACCTACATAACTAGAGAAGGTTGTGAAACCACCTAAAAATCCAATGACTAATAACTGTTTAAAGAACTCATCTTGCCCTGATAAGGCTGAGCTTGTAAATAAACCTATTAAGAAGCAACCAAGAATATTAGGAACTAATGCTTGGTAAAAGGTTTGTGAGCCAAAACCTAGGTGGATTGCGTATCTAGAAACAGACCCTAAACCGCCACCTAAAAAGACCCACAAAAAACTTAGCATTTAGGTCAGGAAACCTTTTCTACAATCGCAGCACCTACAGAGTCAGACCAAACATTTACTGCTGTACGGGCCATATCAACAACTCTATCCACTGCTAAGATCATTCCAGTAGCCTCTAAAGGCAGACCTACTGTTTCTAAGATAACAACCATCATCGCAAGACCTGCATGAGGAATACCGGCAGCACCTACTGAAGCTAGTAGAGCTGTGATCAATACTAAAAACTGTTGGAAAAATGACAGGTCTACACCCATCACTTGTGCAATAAATAAAACTGCCACACCTTCATATAAAGCTGTTCCATCCATATTAATAGTTGCACCTAATGGCAGCACTATACTTGAAACCTTAGAGGACACTCTTTTGTTCTTTTGAGAGCACTTCATTGTTAATGATAATGTCGCCGCACTTGAAGCTGATGAAAAAGCTGTCAGTAACGCTGGAGACATTTGCTGCATATATTTATATGGGTTCTCTCTTCTAATCACAAAATACAAGATAGGAGTAATAACAAAAAAGTGAAACCCTAGAGCAAGCATTACAGTAACAAGGTACCACGCAAGAGAACCAAAAACTTGAACCCCTACTTCCATAATTAGTTTTGCAACTAAACAAAACACTCCAATTGGTGCAACAGCTAAAATTCCATGAACCATCTTAAGCATGATCTCATTCAAAGAGTCTGCAAAATCTGCAATCGGCTTTCTCTTAGCTTCAGAAACCTGAAGCGCAAAGATTCCAAAAAGAATGATGAAGAACAAAACCCCTAACATATCAAAAGGAACTGCCGCCATTGATCCAATTGGATTTTCAGGAACCATTCTAATAAAGATTTCAGATAATGAGCTAGGTGAGGACATTACCTTTCCAGCCATATCACCAATATCTAACTTTACTTTTGTACCAGGAGAAAGAATATTTACAAAAACTAAACCTACCGTGATAGCGATTAAACTTGTGAAGATATAATATATAATCGTCTTACTACCAATTTTTGATAAGTCCTTAGTACTTCCAACACCCATAACACCTAACAACAAAGAGGCTATCACAAGAGGAAGAACCACCATTTTCAAAAGTCTTAAAAAGATTTTACCACCAAGGTCAACAATTGGCAGAAGTATATCTGAAGCCATTTGATTGTCTTTTAAAAAGATTCCAACAAGAACCCCTAAAAGCATCCCTACTGCAATTTGCCAATGAAGCTCTCTATACCACTTATTCTCTTTTTCTAGATCTGTTTTTGAACTCATACTAATTTAGCTCCTTATTACCCGGCTCTTTTTTTTCAACAACTAACTTACCCACCATAGTTTCTCTTGGAAGATCTGAAACTCCTACATATGCATAAACACCTTCTTCTTTAGGAGCATCAAACGATATGTCTAAACTTGTGTTAGGCTCAATGTCTTTTGATTCAAAGATAAAATACTCTTCAGGCACTTCGCCCTGCTGAGCCTTAAGGTGTTGAACTACTATTGGGTCTTCATCACTTCTAAGAAGATAAAATCTTAGCTTTTCTTTCTTTAAACCATTAAAAAGACTAAATGATACTTTATCCCCAGGCTCACTTGTTAACTCTTCAACTGAAAAAGCCATATCACCATTTAAAATTTTAATTTTACTAGCATCGCCCTTAGTGCTCTTTTTAGGCAAACACCCAAAGGAAAGTGCAATAATTGTGCATATTGAAGCTAAAATTCTATACTCTTTCAATTAGAACCCCTCATCAAATCTTGTACTTATATATTGTTCTGAGCCATGATTGCATTGATTTTATAAAAATACAAAAAACTAAAATAAAGGGGATACTTTTATGAAACATATTGCATTAATTGCTTTATTATTTTGCTTTGCTAATTCTGCATGGGGTGCTGGTTACCAGCTACGCTATCAGGGGGCTGAGTCTATGGGGACCGCATTTTCATCAGCTGGGTCTTATGGACAGTCACTTTCTAGCATTTACTACAATCCAGGCCTTTTCCTAACTCAGGACAAAGACCAAGCTGTAGCACTTGAACTGATAGCAATATACCCAACAAAAGCTGAGTTCACATCAGCAAGTGGTCAGGTTACTGACGATTATGCAAGCACTTCTCTTTCTGGGGGACTTTACTATGGGTATAAAGTTGATGATGAAACAGCTATAACAGTTTCAATCACAACTCCTTGGGGAACATCATCTGATTATGATGCTGGCTGGGATGGACGTTACAATGCTTTAAAAACTGATCTAGCTGCAATTAACATGCAGCCTGTGATGACTAAAAAAGTATCAGATAAGTTCATGTTTTCAATAGGCCCACAAATTCAGTACATGAAAGGAACTCTTGGAAGAGCTTCTTTAATTGGTACAAATGACCTAGAAAATGAATTTAGTGGAGACAGTCTAAGTGTTGGCGGTATTTTAGCGCTTACTTACACGCCGTCAGAAAAAACCACTATTGGCTTTAACTACACATCTAGAGTTAAGCACAGCTTAAAAGGAGACCTTAAATTCACTCCTGCAGCACTTGCAGCAGCTGTTCCAGCTCCATTTGGCGGGCCTTTTGTAGACTCTAACGACGCTGACACTGAAATTGTGACTCCAGACGTGTTCACACTAAGCGCTTCACATGTTGTTTCTGATAAGCTTATTGGTCACTTTTCTGCAAGCTACACAAACTGGAGTGTTTTTAAAGACCTTACTTTAAACGCAAACAATGTATTAGCTGGCGGTGTTGCCCCTATTTCTTCTGTAATCCCACAAAACTGGGAAGACACTTATATGTTAGCTCTTGGTAGCACATACCACATGAGTGAGAAGATGGTTCTACGTGGCGGTGTTTCTTATGAGACTGGTGCTGTAGACAATGCTTTTAGAACTCCAAGAACTCAAGATGCTGATAGAATTGGACTTGGTCTTGGTGCAAGCTTTGCTCTAGGTGTTGTTAACTTAGATCTTGGTTTAAACCACATCATCTACACTAGCGATATTGATCTAGCTATTGCTGACAACCTACCAACAGCTCCTGGTGTTACAGGAAACTATGACACATCAGCTACTCTTTTAAGAATGGGCCTTGAATACAAGTTCTAGTTAAAAACAAAAGTTTAATTACTTTACATAACGCTCAGGTTACGGCTTGGGCGTTTTTTTATGTCTACATGAAACTTTCTTAGCTTTATTGGGTTTAGAATAAAAGCATTATCACCAAGGAGTCGTCATGTCTTATTTACAGGTTATTCTGACATTTATCTTTTTAGCTGCAGCCAGCCCTACTAATGCTGCAAATATATATGAGATATCTTGTTCTAAATGTGGTTATACAAAGACACTCCAAACTGGTCGTACGAAGGCAAGCTCAACCAATTACAGCGCATACTTTTGTTCTGATCCGGCTAATTTACTGTCAATAGCAGATTCACACTCAAACTCTCAGTGTAAATCAAAGCTCACCCCTTTTAAGTTAAAAGATGGTGATAGGCCTCAGTTCCCCATTTGCAAAAAAGGCTATCTACACGTTAAACACACCATAACAGCATGTTAATTTTCTCCTTTAGTAGTGATTACCTTCATCAACTGAAGCCAAGAATCCAAGCTCTATAAACGCCCATAAAGAGCCTATAACAGGCACTAAATTTATCAGACACCACCAGGCTGACTTATTTCTATCATGCCATCTTTTTACTTGTATTAAAAAACTTGGAACCAGTATCACCAGCTGTAGAATTGTTAAAAACATTGCTTCAAAAAAATCTGAAAAAATTATTTTTCCTATAACGCCAATTAAGATTCCTGTGATAACAAGGGCTATTACTCCAACCCAATATTCTTTTCTTGTCGCTCTTCCTTCAAATTCAAAGAATAGCTTTTGAAAATCAATACCCTCTATCACAGATCCCACTTCTCAATAAGGTTGTCTAGATAGTCCTCTTGTGGAAGTGTTTCTTTAGTTCCTGTAAAGCTCAAGTCTTTCTTTTCAACATCAGGGATTTTTTGAAAGTCCTTTTTCCAACTCGTCCCTTCTAAAGGCTTCCAAACTTGTGAGATCGTATGAAGAGCCAAAGAGCTCTTTAATTCAGAGGCCTGCTGTAACTCACCACCCATTTGGATAAAAAACTGATAAGAAATTCTTTTTCTGTGCTCAATCCAAGCTGAAGTGTGAAAAACCCCTTCTCTTTTCAAGCTCATCTCTATACAACGAACCTCTCCACCAACAATAAGCTTTAAACATAAAACCTGTCTGTCTTTTAGCTCAACACCTGTTAATTCAAACTGTGTTTGAATGTTGGCTCCTTGAGTAACCGTTGAGTCGTGAAATAAAGGATTCGACTTCATAAAATCAAATCCTCAGCAAGGGCCTCATAAGACTTTGCAGCTTTTGAGCGAGGTGCATATTTAGAAACCGGTAAATGGTTGTGATGCGCTTCTTCAACCACAATGTTATCAGGAATGTAGTCTTTAAAAACTTTTAAACCATAACGGTCTTCAACTTCTTGAATTACAGTCTTAATAACTCTTCTATTTTTAAATCTAGTGATGATAATACCTTTAACATTAATCTGATGCCCAAGGCCTGCTCTAATGTTTCTAAGTGTATCTAGGATCAACTCAATTCCTTTTAGTGAGAAATACTCAGGACAAATCGGAATAACAATATCATCTGAAGCCATTAAAGCATTTACTGTTAATAAGCCTAGAGTTGGCGAGCAATCGATAATAATTTTATCATAGTGTGATCTAACAGGTACTAAGCTCTTCTTTAAGAACTTCTCTCTGCCAAACTGTGCTGCAAGCTGAATATCAATACCACTTAGTAAGATCTCACCTGGAATAACATCACAACCAAAGTTCTCAGAGTGTTGAATAATCTGCTTTACTCCAACTTTATTTCCCACTAGGTCAAAAGACGTATAATCAAACTCTCTGTCTCCAAAAATAGACTTTGTAGCTGATGCTTGAGGATCCAAGTCTATAAGTAATACTTTTTTTCCGCTTTTGGCCCACGCATGTGCTACATTTACTGCCGTAGTTGTTTTAGCCACTCCACCTTTTTGATTGATAATCGATATTACAGACAAGGTTTCCTCCATAGATTTAGGTATAGTCTCTGAAGTTCTGGAAAAATCGTCAACGACTTACACAGTTCTGTAAAAACTTAATATTGAAACCCTGTTTAAATGACTCATTTTAAGACAAATCACACTTTAACTAAACCTTAAGTCTAGTCTGGTCGAAAAGGAATGCGTAATAAATAGGAACTTTTAGTTGAGGTGAACAAATGATTGAAAACATACCAAATGACCAAGCAAAAGACCTTCACTGGTATATTCAGATTAAAACTCGTGAAAGCGGACCATATAGCTATCTTGAGATCTTAAGTATGCTTTATAACAAAGATATTGAAGCTGAAAATATGGTCACATATCGTGGGCTTGGAGCTTGGCATCAAGCTTCAGACTTTGAAAACTTCACACCTGAAAACCTAGAGCACGCTTTAGATGAAAATAACATCGACCCTGATGATAGTGACGATGTTCCTTTTAGAAGGTCTATACGTATCCCACTATCTTCAGAAGTGCTCACAATTGTTGATGACTATGTTTTTAAAAGTGAGTGCATTGATCTAAGCACTGGAGGCTGTCTAATAAAACTCCCTCGCGGAAAAATCAAAGCTGACTCTGAAATTAAAATACACTTTTACGGAAATGACAAAATGAAACTAGAATCCTTTAATATCTCCGGTGAAGCTGTAAGAGTTCTTTCTGCAGAAAAACTTAAAGAAGGCTCTTCTTACTATGATCTTATAGGGGTTCAGTTCACTAACTTAAAACGATCTGAAAAAGAGGGTTTAAAAGCAAAGATTCGTGAAATCGTATTTACAACATTGGCCGACGTAACTATTGATAGGGTCTTAAGGAGACAAGCTGCACTTAGCGCTGCTTAGTTGCACTTCTGTATCAATCAATTTTTGAAGGACTAGTCATTTCATTTTTCTATAAAAAAAGGCTACTAAATGTAGCCTTTTAAAAACACTAAAAGATTGTTTACAACTTTTAGTTCTCTTTTACGCAATTAAGAGCAGCAGGAAGAGCATCAAAACCCTCTTCACAGTTCAGCTCTTCAGCTCCAGAATTTCCATTAAGATATGTCACTTTCAAAGTATATTGAGTGTTTTCATACTCATAAGTATTACCGTCATTCGCTACGCAAGAACCTTTTGTAGCGCTTTTTATACCTGCGAAGTGAACTGTATAAGCTGATTTGTCATACACTTCGTTCGTGTTGTAAGTAAGCTCTTGCGTCACTGGAGAATATTCAAAGATGCCTGTAGCATCAGCGCAACTAGAATAAGTGTCCGAAGCAAAAGCCCCTAGAGAAGTCACAGTAGTCAAAATTAAAACTAAATATTTCATAATATTACCTTCCTTATTTTTATTAGAACTAAACAATATCATTAATAAATCTATTTAAGCTAAAAACGACTATAATTTGTAAAAATGATATGATTACTCCCCCATCTAGACATCAAGTTTTAGATAACTTCTAAGAAGTCATGAATATTTTCCACTATTTATATATAAAAAAGTGAAAAAGTCACGGCTAGACTTTCTTAGGTCTAACCCTATTTTAATTTAAGCCTAAGCTCCTTTATAACCAAAGGGGCCCCTACTAATACAGCAAGCATATTTGGATAAGCCATTAAGCCAAAACCTAAATCAATAAAGTTAACAACATCCGTGATTGACCCCACAGCTCCTAAAAATAGCATTGTGCAAAATACAAACACAAAAGTTTTTCTGTTTAAAAATCTATTGTCTCTAAACAAGTAGACCCAACACTTTTCATTATAGTTTGCCATTCCAATCATGGTAGAAAAACTAAAAAAGAAAATTGAAACTCCAAGAATAAAAACTCCCACATTCCCTAAACTGTCTTTAAAGGCCCTTGCCGTTAAAGACACACCTTCAACATCCCCACTTAACCCACTTAGATCAATCGAGGTTAAAATCACTAAGGCCGTCATTGTGCAAACAATAACCGTATCTATAAAAGGGCCAAGCATTGCCACAAGCCCCTCACTCACAGGCTCTGATGTTTTTGCATTTCCATGTGCCATTGGAGCCGTTCCCGTTCCAGCCTCATTTGAAAAAGCCCCTCGTTTAATACCAATTTTAAAAGCATGCACTATTGCATAACCACCAACACCCCCACCAACTGCTGAAAATGAAAATGCCTCTGTGAAAATCAACATAAAGACTTCTGGGATTTTATCAAAGTTAGAGCCTAAAACAGCTAAGCACGCCCCAACATATAAAAAACACATCGCAGGAACTATTGTAGAGGTCACCTGCGCTATTCTTTTTAAACCTCCAAATAAAACTATAGCCGTTGCCGTCGCCATCACGAAACCGGTTAACCAAGTTGGCACACTAGCTTCTGAGCTTAAGTACCCTGCAAGTTGGTTTGTCTGAAACATTGCTTGTGTCCCAATTAGCCCAACTATGGCAAAAAAGATTCCTAAATAAATTCCAAACTTTCCTTTAAAAACTTTAGGGATGTAGTACATAGGACCACCCTGGATCTCTCCATTGGCATCTGTATCTCTAAAAAGTAGTGATAATGTACTTTCAAAAAATTTCGTGTTCATTCCAACAAAACCAGAAACCCACATCCAAAAAAGACTACCTGGCCCGCCTTGAGAAATTGCCACGGCAACACCCGCAATATTACCAAGTCCCACGGTTGCCGCTAGTGCGTTAGAAAGCGCTTTAAAATGTGAAAGCTGACCTTTAGAACCCTTGTCATGTCCAAACTCTGACATTCCAAATAAAAGCCTAAAGCCTAAACCAAAATAAGTAAGTGCTTTACCTTTTGATAAAAGTAGAAGATAAACACCTCCTAAAAAAAGAAGAGTCACCAGTGCCGACCCCCAGACCAAATCAACTAAATAACTTAACACTGCACTCATTTACGCCCCCAAGCTCCTTGCGCGACTCTTTACTGCCTGGTATTAAAACACATATGAAAAGAATCGTATTCACAGGTGGGCCCAGCGCGGGAAAAACATCTATAATAAACCGTCTAAAAGAAAGTCTTCAAAGCGACCCTACTGTATTTTTTGCCCCTGAAGTAGCCTCTATGCTTCTTGGCAATGGCTTTCCACGGTGCTCTTACACAGAGAATCTAATTTTTCAGCAAAAAGCAATTTTCAACACTCAAATAGAAATGGAAGGGCTTTTAGAGAAAGAAAAGCACTTTAAGATCTGTTTTTTTGACAGAGGCCTCATGGATGCCCTTGCGTATATAGAAGACCCTACAGAGATTTGTCCTGACACCTCTTTAGCTATGGATCACTATGATCAAATATTTCACTTAGAGGTTGCACCACCTTTTAAATATACAAGGCAGAATAACCAGGCTCGAACAGAATCTTATGAAGATGCTTTAAAGCTTGAAAACCGCCTTAAAGAACTTTGGGGCTCTCACCCTAATTACACTTTCATAAGTGCTGAAAATACTTTTGATGAAAAGTTTGAAGCCATCTTTAACAGTCACTTACAAAAGCTCTTAGATCAGTAAGTCCATTTAAATGAAGATCTCTATTTTTGTAAAACCTAGATCAAAAAAAGAAGCTGTTGAAGAACAGCCTGATGGAACATTCGTTGTGCGAGTGAACGCTTTACCTACAAACGGCCAAGCTAACAAAAGGGCTGTTGAGCTTCTAGCAAAACACTTTAACACTCCTAAGTCCACAGTCCAGCTAAGCTCTGGTGGAAAATCAAAGCATAAGATTTTTGAAATCTTAAACTAAATTAAAAAACTCATCACAACTTGCATCTCCTTTTTTTTTACCCTATATCAAGCTCGAAACCTTAGGGGTGGCTTTATAAAAGCCTGAGACTTTATTTTAAAATAAAGGACCCTTTGAACCTGATCCAGTTAATGCTGGCGTAGGAATAGGAGAATAAAATGAACTATAAAGTACTTAGTGCTTCTGCACTATTAGCAATCGCATTAAACGCAAACGCTACTGAAAAAATTGACTATGAGAAAGTTGAAGTTAAAGGCTCAAGGGCTGAGTCTTTAAAACTCACTAAGCCTGATACTCACACCTTCTCAAGCAAGGACCTAAGTGATCAAAGCTTTAGACACACTGATGACATTTGGAATCTTATACCAAACTTAAGTATCTCTGGTGGGAGTAATAGAACTCGCTACATTCAAATACGTGGAATTGGGGAACGTAGTGAATATGATTCAGTCCCAACAAACTCAGTTGGATTTTATTACGATCATATCGATCTCAGTGGAACCGGAGGAATTTCCACTACTTTTGACATAAACCAAATTGAAGTTTTAAAAGGTCCACAGTCATACCTTTTTGGAGACTCCTCTATTGGCGGAAACATTTTAATTAAAAGCTCTTCTCCTGAAGACTCTCAAGCTGTTTTTAATGCTTCAGCAGGGTCTCAGTCTCACCACACTCTAAGTGCTCAAGTAAATAAGCCCGTTACTGAAAATTTGTCTTTAAAGCTTGGGGTTCAAAGACATAAATCTGACGGTTTTTATAAAAACATTTTTTTAAATGAGCACACATCTTCTCAAAATGAAGTTTTCTTCAACAGTGGTGTTACTTTTAATATTGGAAAAGCTTATATTAACAGTCGCCACATCTATGCTAAACAAAAAAATGGTTATGATGTTTGGAATGCATACTCTGAAAATTTTGACACCTTCACTGACAAGCCAGGAAAAGACCATCAAACAACTCAAGGGCACTCCCTTGAAGTAGTAGCACCTTTAACAAAAGACAGTGTTTTGACGCTTATAAGTTCTATTTCAAATTCAGATATTCTTTATTCATATGATGAGGACTGGGGAAACAATATTTTTTGGAATCAGCTTGCTGGGCACAATTCAAACTATGACTACAACAAGTCTTATGAACGTGAAAAACAAAACCTTCACACTAAAGCTATTTTTCAAAAAACCTTTAGTAGTCTTTTATGGAGCACAGGCATTCACTACTATGAAAGAAAAGAAAATGCTGAAATTGTTTCTTATAAAAATTCGGCCGTTAAAGACTCCTTAAATACGGATTACTCTTCTAAAAACACAGCTTTATTCACTTCAGTTGAAAAAAGTCTTAATCCAAAAATTAAGCTAAACGCAGCCCTTAGATTTGAAAGACAAAAGCTTAAATACAACGACAGCTCTCTTTTTTCAGATAGAGTAAACAGTGATCTTTTTGGCTTTAACACAAGTATGTCCTACGCCCTTTCCAAAAAACAAAATCTAAAGTTAACCATTTCTAGAGGGTTTAAGGGGGCCGGTTTAAATGCAGACACAAACCTAACTGATGACCAGAAAAAATATAGCCCTGAATCTCTTATAAGCTATGAGCTTTCATGGATAGGGCTTTCCAAGCTTATAGATTATCAAGTAAATCTCTTTTATATGAATAGAGACAACCAGCAAATCTCAGCCTCTGCTCAAAACAACCCTCTTGACCCTAGTGATTTCACCATTTTTACGGACAACGCCTCTAAAAGTGAAAACTATGGCCTTGAAGTAAACAGTCTTCTCCTTCCAACTTCAAAAGTAAATATTCAACTCTCTGCAGGTTTATTAAAGGCAAAGTTTAAAAAGTATTCAAGAGAAGGAGTTGTGTACGATAGAAGAGAGCTCGCACACGCTCCTGACTACACTTACTCTGTAATTCTTAACTATAAGCCTACTGATAAATTACAAATCTCTTTAGCAGGATCTAAGAAAGGGAGCTTTTACTTTTCAAACAGTCACAACCAAAAGTCCAGAGCCTACTTTCTCTTACATTCATCTATCTCCTATAAACTCTCTAACACCATTAAAGTTAGTGCTTGGGGGAGAAACTTACTTGATAAACAGTATGCAACTAGAGGGTTTTACTTTCCAAATAGACCTCCAAACTGGGAGTCTGAGCTCTACACTCAAAACGGCCCTCCTTTAGAGTGGGGGCTTAATTTAAATATTGTTCTATAAATCTACCAAAAGACATAAAGCCCCATAAGAACTTCTCTCTCTATTTTCTTAGAGTACTGAAATGAGAGCTCCATGTTTTTGGTAAGCGAGTACCTTAGCTCTGAATTTATACTGTAATTTTGATCCTTAAATACTTCAGAGGTGCTCTCGATAAGTTTAACCTCAGCTTTAATGCGAGCTCCTTTAAAGCTCCTAGAGACAACTCCCATTCTTAAAGCCCCTTCAACGTCAACATCAGCATATGGAGTCATCTCAGCTCGCCCTTGCAAATAAGCAAATAAAGCTCCAGCTTTAAGATCTAAGGCCTTACCAAGCCCTCCTGTAAAATAATAAACAGGACAATCAATACATTGGTTTGTCTGCTGCTCTAAACCAAACTTAACATTCCAAGACAGACCCCCATCATACGGCAAAAAAGTTCTACTCAAGTTTAAGTTCTCAATTTCAACCAACGTAAGGCTATTTAAAAAAAAGATGTCATCAACTACCGAGAAGTTAAAATCAAACATTGCTAGACCTGTAAACGGTGAGCGCCCAACAACAGGAGATAGCAAATCATAGTAAGCGGGTCTAAATCTTAAATTAATACCCTCCACGTTTTCTCTTTTTAAATGACTCAGCCCTAGAAGGGAGGGTTTTTGGCTAGTGTGTATGGGCTTATCAATTCTTGATACCACATCCTCTTTCATATATTGAGCGCCCTTACGTTCAGACAAGTTGAACTGCTCAACTAAAATATTTCTTTTCTCTTCATTAAAGCTTTTTTTATTCTTACTTTTAGACTCTGCGTAATTATAATATTTTAAGAGCCCCTTTAGTATATTATCTTTTTTCTTGTTTGAAAGAGAGCGGTAAGAATCATTATTAATTTCTCTAGTCTTAATAGTCTCCCTAAAAGCCCCCTGCTCTTGTTTAGTCAGCTTCAAATATGATCTTTGCATTTTTGATTGTAGCGATGGAATTTTTGATACTTTCTTAATTATACCTCTATCTTTATTTAAGCTTCCTAAAGTGTGAAAAACAGAAATCGGCATCATCCAAAGGCCCCGCCTTTGAACCACTGGTTCGTTTAATACAAGTTCTAGGTGCTCAAGCATTTTATAGGCACAGTTTTGCTTTGTAAAAAAATATGTGAACTTAGCATCCAGCATTTCCCAGGCGTTTCTAAGTAAAATTAAAGTTTGTTCTCTATTTAAGTTTAACTCATAATTCCACAAATCCCTTAGATCATTGTCTCCATAATTATGATTGTGGCTGTAAACCTCATTATAGGTAAACTCAGCCTGGTAGCCTCCAAAGAGCCCCTTTAATATATATAAAACAGCATTCTCATTGGGTTTAATAATAGCCCCGTAGTTTAAGCTTACATCTAAAAGTCCACTCCCCTCTGCTGATCCATTAAACCGCATTAGGATATGTCCATAGTATGATGCAGGGTTGCTTAAATAACCTGTGGCAAAAATCATACTCACAGAGTCTACGCTTTCTTCATCTATCCACTTTTTATAATTTACACATTCAATCTGAGGTGTCTTAAAATTTTTAATATGTTCTCTCACCCATTGAAGTCTTGCTGGAAATCGACAAACAGGGTGCCTATTCAAATTTTCCTTAGGCTGCAGCTCTTTCTTTAAAAGCTTTAAAGTTTCTTCAAGCTCTCTTAGCGGGGACACTCTCCCCTTTGGACTCAAAAAGAAATCCTTACTCGTAATACTGCTTTTATAACCCCCGAGCACCTGCTCCCTATATCTACTGAGTTTTAGCCATACAGGGTCTGTGGAAAGCTCCACCAATTTTTCCTTAGACACTGATAAGTTCTCAGCCTCCAAAAACAAAGCCCGCTTTCCAAAAGCAGGCTCTATAAATAAAAGTAAAAATAATAATATGTTCTTCACAGATTAATCAAACAGTGACTTAGGCTCCACAGCTTCCAGAGAAATTCTCTGAAATTGTAGACTTAACCATTCCATAATAGCTCTGAGCTTTTTCCATACGGTTCATAGTAGCATAGTCTGCATTCTTGATTTGCTTTCCAAAACGCGCTCTAACGTCTTTCATGATTGCAGGCTGGTCAGCTCTATCACATTTCATTGTATCAAGCATTGCCGTTGTATACTCACCAGAACCTTGAACTGTTTCAGCTTCTAAGTTTGCATAAGACTCTGTAATGATTTTTGCCGCTGCAACGTTTGGGTTTCCAGCACAACTGTCTACTGATGAAACTTTAGATGAAACTGCCGTCGTTCCTAAATCCCAAATAATGTTTGAAATAGCTGCTGCAACCTCATGCTCAGGCTTTGTAAAGATCATCGCACCAATTCCGCAATGAAGCCATGGATTGATAGGCTCTGCTTGTGCAGTAAAACCAAATGCCAAGAAAGCAATACTTGTTAATAATACTTTTTTCATAATATTCCCCTTTTTTGTTTAGATCCAAATTACAGCATTCTGATCACCTCTACACAAGCTCATTTCTCTTTATTTTAAGAATACTTGACTAAATAACCACCAGGTATTCTACCTTAATGATGAATTCAAATAACAAGCCTACTTTTTCAGCTTTTCTAGTTGCCAATATAATATCCATCCTTATCTCTTTAGGTATTATTTTGACAGCATTTCAACATATGCCAAATGTGACAAACTTCATCTCTGGCCTCTATCTTTTTCTAGCACTTGTTGGCTACACAGGCCTAATCTGGTTTTTACTTTCTTCTTTATGTTTTGTTGTTCATAAAGTCTTTAATACACTTATAGCCCCATCCTTAATTATTTCTTTTTCTATCATGATCCTCTTTCTTGATATTAAGGTGTACTCTCTCTACCGCTCACACTTAAGTGTGGGGCTGTTAGAGTATGTCGTTAAAGAGGCTTTTAGTGAGTTAAAAAGAATAAGCTACGCTGATATTATCCCTCTTGTTTTAGGCTTTGCTTTGTTAATTGCTATTACTCACTTTGCACTACACTTTATTTTTAAAAAATTAGGAGAGCGCAACAAACCACTGAGCGGAAAACTACCTTATGCTAGTTTCTTTTTGTTTTTCATTATATCTCAGCTCACTTATATGTACGTAGATGTGATCAACTACACTCCTATTAAAAAGTGGACAAGACACATCCCTTTATATCAACCGCTCACAGCCAGAAGAAGTTTAATCAATTCAGGGCTGATAGACTCCTCTCAAATCAGAGAATTTGAAGTGAGTTCTAACCACAACGATTCTTCTATCAACTACCCTAAGGAACTTGCCTGCAAAGAAAACGCTGTAAAGCCTAATATTCTTTGGCTCTTTATCGATACATGGCGGTTTTCTGACTACAATCAAGAGACAACACCAAATATTTACAATTGGGTTGAAAGCAACAAGGTCCACTCCTTTAAAAACCACTGGAGCGTTGGAAACGAAACAATACCAAGTCTTTTTGCTATTTTTTATGCAACACCGGGTCTTTATATCAAGTCATTTACTGAATCTGGAACTACTCCAATCTTTATCTCAAAACTCTTAAAAGAAGACTATCAACTACAAATCTCTACAGGCTGGCCTATTGACAACACCAGTCTTTCCAAAAATGTTTTTAAAGAAGTACCCAATCTTAGAGTTAGTATTGGCGAAAAGAAAGCTTGGGAGTCTGATGCTTATATGAAAGATGAGATCCTTACTTTTTTAGAAAAAAGAGATACTAATCGGCCTTACTTTTCTTTCATGATCTTTGACTCAGCCCATGACTATTCTCTTCCACCAACCTATGAAGCTCCTTTTAAACCATACAGCCAAAGCTTAAACTACCTCTCCCTTGGCCCAAACACTGACCCTACAGAGTATCACAACAAGTATAAGAACTCAGTCCACTATATAGATTCTATTATTGGTAAAATTCTAAACTCACCTTCAGTTTATGACTCTAAACGACCTACTGTTATTGTTGTAACAAGTGATCACGGGGAGCAGTTTAATGACCTTAAGAAAAACTACTGGGGACACAGTAGCAACTTCTCAAAGCATCAACTCAGAGTTCCTATGTTTGTCAGCTGGAATGGTTACAAACCAAAACACTCTACTGAAATAAATGTCAGTGACTCCTCTAAAACTTTTGAACACATGACAACACATAACGACATGTCACACACATTCTTACAAAACGCTTTTAACTGTGACCCTTCAGACCAACAATCTGTTGGTAACAATATGTACTCAACTCAAAACAGGCTGCCTTTACTATTAAGTACTTACTCAAGACATGGTGTTCTCACTGAAGATAAAGTCTATTCATATGAAGTAGGACATGGTTATGAGGTCTTTGATTATGACTACAATGAAGCCGACAGCCAAGACGTTCCTAAAGAAATCTTTAAACAATACCTTGATGCCAGCACCAAGTTTTATAATTAATTAGTGTATAACTCATTTGCTTCAAGTCTATAAACGTATTCTTTAATCGTTTCCTCTGAGGCTCCTAAAGCGCTCTTAAAAGAGTTAGCCTTGAGCTTGTCCTCACTTTTAAAAAGGTAGATTGTTTCAATCTCCCCTTTTCCTAGAGGCTTTCTCATCACTCCACTTGGTGTAATAAAGTTTATACTTTTTGATCCTGTGAAGAATAAATTCTCCTCTCCCCTGTTGTCAAAAATACTCTTACCAAAAGGAGACCACTTTTGAGGCTTAACACCCAGTAACTGAAAGGCTGTTAACGGCAAGTCTATATGCTGACTTTGTTTTCTATAAGTAAGCTCTCCGATATTAGATCCAGGAAAATAGAGCAACAACGGTAACCTTGAAGCATACTTTAAACTCATATTCCAATCTGTTAAAATGGGAGGGCTGTGATCCCCTGTGACTATGAAAAGTGTTTCTTCAAACCAGTCTTCTTCTTTAACAGACTCAAAAAAGCTCTCTAACGCACCTTTAGCGTATGTAATTGAAGACAAGTAGTCTTTTTCACTATCACCAAGTCCATTTATGTTATTAGGGGTGCCCTTAAACGGGGTGTGTGAAGAGGTTGTAAAAAGTGATCCAACAAAAGGGCCTTTATACTTTGAGATGATTTCACGGCTTTTTTCATATAAAAACTCATCGTGCACCCCCCATGTTGCCAACATCTCCTCAGGAGCATCGTAGTCATCTTTTATAGAGTGAAAATCTTCTATTCCAGACGCTGCCGTAATCACATCAAAAAACTGAGTCCCTCTTGTCGCCCCGTGAATAAAAAACCTTGAAAAACCCTCTTCTTTTAAAACTGTCGACATGCCAATCCATTTATTCTGCACATACTTAGAGTTAAACAAGTGAAGATTAAAATATGAGGGAACTCCAAAAAAAACAGCCGTTATCGCATCTAAAGAAAGGTTGCCATTTGCATATATACTGTCTGTAAAGACATACTCTTTTTCATCAAAGTCTTTTCGAAAGTTAAAAAAGTTTTCTTCTTCTATAGAGTAAGTCGAAAGACTCTCAATAAAGACAAATAAAACATTTTTAGGAGCCTTGTTGAGCTTAAGACCTTGGTATCCTAAATTATCAAACTCATTTCTCACCAAAGCCTGCGTTTTAAACTCTTCAGGGAAATCATGACTTTTTTTACCCCTTATAAGGTTATGAACCGTATTTGAGGTCATGTGTGCAATCGCTGCGTTTCCATCAGCATAAAGCATTGCGTGTTGTTTACCCAACACCCTCTTTTGCAGCCCCCCCCTAATGCCCAAAAATGACAGTGCTAAAACCAAAAATAAATATGTTGCGTACTTACTAGGTGAAAAATCGGCTCTATGCTTTGAAAAAATAAACCGTTGAAAAAGATAGAAGAGCACAAAGCTAAAACAAAGTGCTAAAATCACATCTCCATAAACATATAGTAAAGAAAAAAGCACCCCGCCCTTTGTCCCACGAACCGTTGTAAAGAAGTTAATATCTACTTTTTCTCCGTAAGCTAAGTAAAAATCAATATCCGACAAATTTAAAGCCACATAAAAAGAATTTAAAAAAGCAAAAACTACAGCTGTTATTCGGCTTATTCTAACCCTCTCAACACAAATGAATAAAAAGAACAAAGCATTAACATATAAAATAGCACTTACATCAAACCTCATCCCATGCACAAATGAAGTTAAAACTGTTGAAAGGTCTACAGCACTAAACTGCTCACTTAATGAAAAGTAAAAAGTAAACCTTAAAAGCGCACTGATAAATACTAAGAGTGAAAGAAGAAGAAGGTTTTTTACAATAAGCTTAGTCATTTCAAATGCCTCCTATAAACTTCAAAATCTAAACTGGCCGTCTCTCAGCCACCCAAAACCCCACTGAACCAGAAAAAAACCAAAATGTATAGATTTAGCTTCTAGGCTTTCAAGACAGTGGCAACACCACGAACCAAGCCAAGTCATTGATTTTACTTAAGTTTTTTCCTGTTTATTATAAGCCCCCAAATGAGTTTTTAGGTTTATTTTCTAGGTTAACCGCACTAAAGCTAAACGTTGTTCGAATAAATCCATAAAAGGAGTGCTTCACTACTTGATCAATCACGCTCGCAATTCCAAATGCAAAAAGGCTTCCATCAGCCTCACAAATTATACTTGAACCTGAGTCTCCCGGATCTATGTTCCCGGCAGTCTTAAAAGAGTGTGCTTGTATATCTATATAGTTCTCCATACCAGGATCATGTATTGGGAAAACTATCACCAGCATCAGCCAAAGAAAAACTACTCAAACTAAAAAGTGAGAAGAATATTGCAAAACCCCCGTAAAAGCCCCTTTAGACCTTTAAACACCATAAATCAGGAAAAGCTTCTATTTATTAATCCGGTTAAACTCTGACAACGGCCCTAAACGTTTGAATGTCATTACTGATATTGAAGATGCTTCTATCTTTATCAAAAAGAACTGGGCTAACAACGGCAAAGCCCCTAAAATCGGTGTCACGGGTGGTTCCTACGGAGGTTACTCCACCAATATCGCCATGACTATGTTTGCAGGCGCTTACTCTGCTGGAGTATCCATTGTAGGCATGAGTTCCCTAGTTACCTTTCTTGAAAATACGGGGCCTTACCGCCGTCACCTTAGAACAACTGAATATGGAGACCCAAAAACAGATTTAGAAACCCTCCAAAAACTTTCACCAGTAAACTATCTAGAGCGCCTTCAAGACCCACTACTCATCGTTCACGGTGCCACAGACCCTCGTGTACCCGCCGGTGAAGCCATTCAAATTTACAAAGCTATGAGCAAGAAAAAACTAGATGGCGAGCTCATACTTTTTGGAGATGAAGGTCACGGTATTCGTAAACGTAAAAATCGTGCTATGTACATAGGACATACTATTAACTTTTTTAAGAAACATCTGAAATAGTTAGTAGGTAAAACTATAGCTTAAAGTGCGCAAATTCCTTTTCAACAACTTACTTTCTTTTATAGAGAAAATGGACTTGAATTCCTAACTTCTAGACCAAAAGAGTTCATAGAGGCCCCCATTGCATTTGCAATGGCAACGAAAACATCACTATGAGTTCTTAATCCTACATTGGTTCCAGACACAGTAGACCTAACAATGTTTCCTGAACGCTCTTGCTCATTTATGGTTACATTTGAAGTGTTAACAGTTGGACCTTCAATAAATCGACCTGTCGTAAACCCTCCTGCATTTTTTCCACCAATTAGGAAAAGTGGTTTTCTTTTGGTGTCATGTGTACCTGTGGCAATTTCAGACGTAAGAACAATACACGTGTTGTCTATCATTGGGTTTCCATCAATGTCAGTTGTGCTTGCTAGATCCTGGACAAAGTTTGTAACAACCTGTGCAAAAGGTGTTATTGACCCTGCAAAACATCGTGCGGCGTTGATATCAACAACTTGCCGACTGGTGACAGGGTCATTTCTATTGTAATGTGAGACAAGATGATGAAAATTTGTGGGATCAGATATGTTGCCTTGAGCAACCCAATCTTCATTCACCTTTGCCATTCCTGTTTGTGGATTTCCATCGGTATCAGTCCAAGAAATTCCACTGTGAGGGCCCGTTCCTGGGAATGAGATCACACCAATCCTTTTTGTGTCTGCCATAAACGCAGCTTTTGTCAGGCTTAATGCAATAGTTAACTTGTCTAGAACATTACCATCGTCGGATGGTCTTGAAATATTTGGTATGCTCATCAAGGTTGAGGTCACTTTTCTTGAGTTAGGGTTTGCCGCAGCCAAAGATTCTTTAAATGAAGTGAGTTTTCTTTCTTCATTACCTGTGCCTTGCAGCAGGAGTTTGATTCTGTCCGTTGACTGACCCAGAACACGGAAAAGTTCTTGATTCACAGCTGCTGCGATTAGATCAGTGTTGCTTCCGCCACTTTGGAAGTTGAGTATCGGTTGCACTACATTGTCAAAAATTTCTGTGTTAGATGAGAACATAAGCTGTTTGATATAGTTGTCATCAAAACAAAGAGGCGCTCCTCTTCCAATACCAAGGTCGGCGCGCAGAACGTCTTTATTTAAGCGCTTGGCAATCTCCCAATCAATTGATGGCCCCATTGGTTCGTTGTATTGAAGCTGTTGAGATGTCATTTCATTTTGTATACAAGCATTAGTTAGTATGTTTGCAAACGAATGGTCATGTGCATTTCCCCAATGAACGCCGCGTAAGTTTTCGACAATTGTCATATGTTGTTTAATTGAATTGAATGGGGCCAGGTAGTCGTGAAATGTAAAACCGTGCGGATCAGTTGAATCGAGGACAAAGGGTCTGTCGGTGTCTGTAAAACGAGTCATCCAGCCAAAGTATTTTGGCAAAATGAGAAGTCTAAGGGGCGCTTGCCCAGTACTTGCAAAAGTTCTGTAAATGGGGAGGCTTGAACCTAGAAAGCCACCCGCCGCTGCAAGGCTTAGATAATGTAGGAAGTCTCTTCTAGAAATTTTAGGATCTTTCATTTTACTCCTCCGCTCCAGTTGTGCGTTTAAAAATCTGATCTCGATTGAAGTAGTTACTTATGAGGTCTTTGTACGAGAAACTACCTGATGTATTTAGTTTATTTGATTGGTTTTCGTAATCACATTTATTTCTGTCATTTTCTTTTTCTCCAGTGATATATTCCAAGAGTCTTGTGTTTATGCATGACTTAAACCGTTCTGAAGAGGCCATTTCTTTTGTAAAGCTAACACTGTTGTCGTACTTGATGTTTATACCTTCAAGGTCTGTTATTTCACCAGAAGAGATGATGTCTAGAGTGTAGTCGCTTCCATCCACTTCAAAACTTTCAGTGGTCTCAAACGCTCCAGTATTTGCAAAATTTTCTAGCGCCCCACCGATGTTATCAATTGATTTGTGACAGAACTTACAAGCATTTTGGTCAGAGTGAAGGATCTCAAATTTTTGCCTAGATGTGAGTTTTGTTGGATCAAAACCCACCGGAGCTTCTTCAATAGGCGAAATGTCCGCAGGTGCTGAAGGCATTTCATGGCACAATAGTTGTTCCAAAATAAACACCCCTCGCTTCACCATACCTTTAGTGCTTACATTTGAATGCGTGGCTAAAAAAGCGGGGTGTGTGAGTATACCATTTCGTTCAGACACAGGAGCAGTGTAATCGATTACATCTTGTAAAGTGTCGTTACCGTCATCAGAGGTGTTTGCAATGATGTTTGAGGGGGTATCATAAAGAGGGCCGAATTCGTTGTAGTCTCTGATTCCATACAAAGCGATATTCATCTTAGTCACAGGGAAATTGTTGCCTTGAAAGACATTCATATAGTTAAAATTTTCACCTAGTCTGCGGTCTATAAAAATCTCTGTTTCTTTATATAATCGTGTGAGATTTATTTTGAAACTGTGTGCATTATAACCATCTGGGTAATTTATGACCCGTACGTTGGGGCTGTAGCGGTAGGGACGGAATCTTTCTGTCCCTACCTGATCAATTGTGTTCACTTTTAACAGGTCCATAAAAAAGTTTCTCAAACTTATTTTTGCATTTGGATCTGCAATCAGTCGGGCTATTTGCTCGGTGATTACATCGGGGTTTTTTAGTAAGCCTTGTGCAGCTTTTTCATATAGCTCTGAATCCGGTGCGCCCCCTAGGACTGTGTATGACAAAAAAGAGGCCACTTCGTATTGGTCTAACTCGACAATTTCTTTCAGATCAGGGCTGATAACACCAACCTCGGTTCTAAAAAAAAGACTAGGGTGGAGTAAAAGGTATTTATGCACAAAGGCAATTTGCTGCTCTGAACTGGCACCAACTCCTTTGATTGTCTCCACTCCGTACTTAACTTCACTTATTTCATCTTGAGTTAGGGGGCGACGTAAGAGCTTAAAGCCAAACTCTTCTAAAATATAATCTATACAGACTTCAGTGAAGTTGTTTCGGCAAGTGGTACTTGGGCCATAGTGCAGTTGCTTGTACAGTTGGTCCTTTTCAGCAACAGAGCTTGCCCAGCGTTGTAAGTTTAGTGATCCAACTAGCATTTTTTCAGAGTCAAATGTGAAACCCAGTTCTGATGCGCTAATGAAAAATGATTTGTAGTCGAAGTGTTGTACAGCATATGAACCATTGTATGCATTTTTAACAACAGCCTTAATCTGTTCTTCAGTGAGCCTGCGAACTTTTTTTTGAGGGATGCTGTCTTCGATCTTACAGAGTTGCTCAACCACGCAAGTGTTAGTGGTGCTTAGAGCAGCAAAACTCAGTAACTTTTGATAGTCTTCTGAGGAGTTTGCTATAAGCGCCCCCCCAGCATGAGCTACTGTTCCACTAGGTTTAGTTAGAATTNNAGGTGTCGTCGGTGTTAACAAGGTTTTTAATGGCTGAAATAGTGGTTTGATCATCTAGATCAGTACCAAACTTGAACCTTGTAGCTGTTGCTATGCCGCTTTTGCCGTGACAGGAGGCGCAATTTTTTTGTGTAAGTATAGGTTTAATATCGAGGATGTAGGCTGAGTTGACCTCTTCATTGTTGCAGTCTGTGGACGGATTGCTTGCAATTTCAGAATGTGTCGGACTACAGGAGGAGAGAGAAAAACATACTAATGTTAATAGAAGTATACAAAGATTTTTCATGTTAGTTTGATCGGAACTTTAGAGGGAGTACCGAAGTACTGAGACCAACTTTTTCTGTTTAAGGCCTTTTCTTTTTTACAGTAAGGCTGAATTTGTACCGTTTTGAAACTAGACTGCTGTTATACTGCCAATTTAATTGACGACTATTTGGTGCTTAGCTCGCCTCTGAGGTCAGACTTGTGGGCTAGGAACGTGCCAAAACAGAAAATCGCAGTCAATATCAGCAGAATTGAGAAATCCACACCTTTGAAGGATCTTATTTCGAAAGCTTTCAGGGGGTCGATAATTGTAGCCAACTCTCTTTACAACTTTGATTTTGTTGTTTAAACCTGACCAGCCGGCGGTTTTTGTACCAGTAAATTAATTCTATCTAGACTGCAAGTGCATTTAAAGTTGGGTAAAAGTTTCAGGCGCAGGTGGTTTTCCTTTAAGTGCTGAGTGGTATAGAATTTAAAAGATCTTGGTCATCAGGCTTTACTGCTGAAACCAACCTTAAAAGCAGTTTTGTGATAACTGACTCATAAGGCTTAAGCTCATTTGTCATATTGAATAGACCGTCAAAACCTTTACCCTTATGAACTAAAGATTCCAGAGTATATAAAAGTAAAAAAAGCTCACCTGAGTCAGCCTCATTTTCTAAAAGCTTTGATGAAATTAGCTTCAAGACTGAATCAATACTTTCCGAGTTCCTATTTTCATAAAACCTCAATACTTCTAAGAATGAGCTTTCAGGATTGTTACAAGAATAAAACGTATACTGGAAATTAGAGTCATTGAATTTAGCTAAGAGTTGTTACCAAGCTAATATTTCCTCATGTGATTCTTTTTTAATTAAACTATAAGATGAGGGGTCAAATTTTTGCCAGGCATTTAAATCCGGCCCGACATAGTAACTGTGATATGCGCCATCCGAACCATCAATGTGAGTAAAAAAGTCTCCATTATCGTTTGGAACAACCTGTTTGCAATGCTTAGATTGGAAAAAACCCAAAACTGGGGCGTAGTCTGAAACTGATAGCCCCTGAGTAAGACCCGTTATATTCAAAAGAGTTCCCCAGCAGTTTGCATTCCTGCTTAGAATTTCAGATTCATTGTACTTCAAAGCTGCATCAGTATATCTTTGTTCAATAACGCTGGGGTCAAAGGCTGAGGCACTTGAACTAAATATAAAAAAAACGAAAGCGAATTTAAGCATATATTAGCTATAGCAAATTATAGGCCAGTGGAAAGCATCCTAGATTAAAAATCTTATAAAGATAATAATTTCAGAGACATTACTCCATATCTTCAAACTGACAACCTGACATCACCCTGTCCAGGACCTGTCCTCAAACTGTCCCCGCGCAAAAAAAAAAGCATAACCCCACGTCTAAACAAGCGCCTTGTCAGCTATAAAAAATATTGAAATCGGGGTGAAATCTGTAACCTATGTGTCCAGTATGGACCTCGAAAAAATGGTGATGGCATCGTTGCCAGACGCAAGTCCTCGTATTTATTGAATTTGTGATACGAGCCTGTCCAGAAACTGTCCACGTAGAGATATGCCTACATATGCCTTAATTCAATTTCGACTGAAATAAGGCTGCTCTCGACGCCACATCTATAGTTTTTTACGACAAGTTGCTATCTAATAGATTTCAACTGTCACTTTAATAACACAGACTTCATTAAATACCTTAAACCCATAAGTTTAGAATTTTTCACCCCTGCTGATATGGCGTTCATTTTAGACGCATCATCTTGTGTTATAGGAGGATTTATGCCCAGTTGAGAAATATAGTCATGCATTGATTCACTAACTACAAAGTTTGTATTTTGAAGTTCATCTAGAC